>NZ_JAWVWO010000015.1:0-107719 GCF_033657265.1 Flavobacterium sp. MMLR14_040
AAAGTCTTAATCGAAATATGAGTCATGAACTCGGACGAACGAATAGTTTACCTTGGCTTCCTTTCTCAATCATAAATCTAATCAAATTTCAAAAAACAAATCTAAAGGACGCAGGAGAAATCTTCGCAAGTAACTCCGCAAAGAGAATCAAATCTTTGTCGAGCTTCTCGTGGAGATTTCTCCCCTGAAATGACAATATTGTGTTTAAACTTTGCGTCTTAGAGCCTTTGCGAGATTAGTGTTAATTTTTTAGAAACTCAAAAAAAGGATTTCCGCTTCTATTCCTAACGCAAACCTATTCATTGGAATTTTTTCCCTTCTAAAATAACCTCAACTTATTTTCATCTTTTTTTATTCTTATGATTTGAGTCATAAAATAGAGCCTCCTGCCCTATTTAAATTTGTAAATATCAAACTCTAAACACATTTATTGCTTTAGAATCTGAATATTTAATCCTAATCAAATCCTAATTATTAAAAAATGAATCCACATCAAAAAGAGCTTATCAAAGCTACAATTCCAATTTTAAGAGCAAGTGGTGAAGACCTTACCAATTATTTCTATAAAAGAATGTTTACACATCATCCTCAATTGCGCAACATGTTTAATATGGGAAATCAGGCCAACGGAAGACAAAAATCAGCGTTGGCAAACGCAGTTTTGGCTTACGCTGAAAATATTGACGATCCGAGTGTTTTAATTGGTGTTCTAAAAGGAATTGGAACAAAACACAGAAGTTTAAACATCCAGCCCGATCAATATAAAATCGTAGGAACACAACTTATCGCTTCAATTGGCGAAGTGGTTGGAGAAGCCGCAACACCCGAAATACTAGACGCCTGGACAGTTGCTTTTTATCAGCTAGCACAAATTATGATTGATATTGAAAAAGAAATGTATCAGGAAAACAGCGCCAAGCCCGGAAGTTGGAACGGCTGGAGAAAATTCGTAATCAAAAAAATCGTAGAAGAATCCACCGAAATCAAGTCCTTTTATCTGTATCCCGAAGACGGAAAAGAAATCACCAATTATCATCCCGGTCAATATATTAGCGTTCAGGTTTATGTTCCTGAATTAGAACTTTTGCAACCCAGACAATACAGTTTATCAAGCGCTTTTAATCCCGAATATTATAGAATTTCGGTAAAAAGAGAAAGCGGAATTGCGCCAAATCCATCCGGTTATGTTTCGAATACTTTGCATTCAAAATCAGAAGGCGACCACATTTCCATCTCTGCTCCTGCCGGATTATTTCATTTAGAAAAAGATTCTCAAAATCCGTTAGTTTTAATCAGTGGCGGAGTTGGGCTTACGCCGATGTTAAGCATGCTGGAAACGAATTTAAACAACATTCAGAATAAAAAAACTATCTGGATTCACGGCTGCAGAAATGAATCTGTTCACGCATTTAAAGATCAAATTACAACATTAAAAGAAGAAGCAAAATATCTTGAAACCTTTACTTTTTACGACACTTTAGAAAATAAAAATGAGATTCAAAGTGAAATAATTCAAGGGCGCGTTGATCTTCACAAATGCAAAGATTCTATTTTATTAGATCAGGCAAAATATTACATCTGTGGTCCCGAAATATTTATTAAAACACAATACGAAACTTTAGTGAATCTAAATGTAAGTCAGGAAAATATTTTTTACGAAGAATTCGGACCTCAGCTGATCAATTTAAATTAAGATGAAAATGGTTCGGTTTCAAAATAAGAAATACCTAATTCCGGTATTGCAGAATTTGACAACAACGTTTTTTATCACCTTTACACTAGCCAGTCTTAATTGCACAAACAAATCTGCTTTTTTATTTTTTTGGATGCGTTCGTGGCTGGTTGCGGGTTTAATTTCGAACTTGTTTTCATTATTTATATTTTCGAATAAAAAGTAAAATGCAAAAGCCTTCATTGTTTATGAAGGCTTTTTTAGTTATGATATCTTTATATTCTAACCAAATTACGATAATCGTATTTTTTATAAAGATCTACGTTTGCTTTTTCTTTCTTCAACTCGATTAACTCGTTTTTTATCTCAACCCGATACCATTGTTCAGGTTTAGTATGCGAAAATGTGCTAAGTTTTAAAACCAATTTTGCATTTAATTTTCTCTCTCCAGAAAGATATTTGTGAAGATTACTATCACGCATTTCAAAATACGTAGCCAATTCTTTCTTGGTTAAATTAAGTGCTTTCAAATACATCTTAACAAAATCAAGAATTTTTAAAACTTCTGTATCATCACTTTCATTCTGTATATAATCCTCTAACTTATATTGAATAGAAAGTAATTGATTGGTAAGTAACCTTTCTTTAGATTGTTTGGCAGAATGAGTAGATATAAAATCTTTTAAATCATTGTTTTTTTTATCGTTCCAAATATCATCAACTTGAATTTCTTTATTTTTCATATTTGCTACTTTAAAAATTCATCTATTAACTTTTGTCCTCCTTGAGGCGGAATGACCATCGTGGTTTCTCTAAATCTTAGTGCATGGTACTTTTGACAATACATTGCCATTAATTTTATTTCATCATTTTTGTCTTCTTCCATTACATCAAAGGCCAGCCAGCCTGTAAAATCTCCTTCTCCTTTTGTAAAACTTAGTCTGCAGGCATAAGCAATTAGACAACCTGCAACATTATCATATTCTTTTATTGTTCCCTTATTATGTGGTGCTATTTCAACATACGCCATATAAGGTTCAATCTTATCTTTCATTTCAAAAATTAAACAGCCTTCAATTTTTTCAAAAGTTTCCTCAGAGATTAAAACGTATGTTTCAAAGTTTTTCTTTTTCGAATGTTTATTAAAATTAAATCGCCATCCGTCTGCTACCGAAGGAAGGCTTATTTTTATTAATTTTGAATCTGAAATCTTAGCATCGATTAAAACATTACCTTCTATTTTTAATATTTTCACATTCATTTAAACAAATTCATTATACAAATATAGCAAATAATTATACATATTGTATAATTTAAATTCGTTTAATTACTCCTCAAAAAAACAAAACTTTTACTATCCGCTTTCAACATGTTTCCTTCAAAAGAAATAGCAATCATTCCTGCTTTTCTTGGAGAAACGCCCGAATTACTAAAATGCGTATGTAAAACATAGTGCATAATATTGTTTTTATCCCAAAAAACATCACCATGACCAATTCCGTTTTGATTGGTATTTTGTCTGCTAATGATCGGACTATCACTCGATTTTTCCCAAGGTCCGCACGGACTTTTACTTGTTGCGTAACCTACGGCGTAATCCGGATTTCTAAAATCATTTGCTGAATAAATTAAATAATACAAGCCATTGTGTTTTAAAACTGTTGGACCTTCTGTAACTAGCCAATCTGTATTTTGAGTATTTTCCCAGGGTAAAGTTCCGGCAATGCATTCTTTTAGAGTTTCGGTTTTTATACTTTGAAGATCATCATTTATTTCGGCTACAAAAATTCGGTTTCCGTTTGTTAATCTCACATGATAGAGATATTTTTTACCATCATCATCAATAAAAATAAAAGGATCAATTTGGTTTCCGGTTTTAATAATGGGTTCCTTCGATTCACTTTTAAAAGGCCCAAGCGGATTATCGCTTGTGGCAATCGCAATATTTTCATTGGCAGTATAAATCATGTAAAACTTCTTGTTGTATTCCAAAATTTGTGGCGCCCAAAAACCTTTATCACCATAAGAATCTCCTTTTTTTAAAGCCAAACCATTTTGTGCTCCCGCAGGACCACTCCACTTTTTTAAATCCGAAGAAGTATAAACCAAAAATCCTTCGCCATTAGTTTGATTTCCTGTCGTTGTTCCGTACAAATAATAAATTCCCTTATTGTAGAAAATAGTGGGATCAGCCAAAAGAATATTACCTGATTCAGATTCGGTTGTCTTCATTGGATTATTTTCCTGAGAGCAACAAATGAAAATACAGAGGCAAGTTATAAGAGTTAATATTTTTTTCATTTTATTATGGTTTAGTTTTTTTTATAATGAATCGTTTGTCATCCTGACAGAGGAAGGATCACACTAATAATTCGACAACAGTTTAACATAATGTAACCACAATATTGTCATCCTGACGGAGGAAGGATCTCCGCAAGTAACTCCGCACAGAAAACCGCCAATCTTTGTAGAGTTACTTGCGGAGATTCCTCGTTCCTCGAAATGACAAGCATTGGCGACCTATTAGTCTGCTCTTTCCTCCGACAGGATGACAAATCGCATTCACATTATCTAATTGTCTAATTTTCAAATTATCTCATTCTCAAAATTTCACAGTTCACATCTCACAAAAAAACCTATTTCACAGAAAACTGATAAAGCGAAACCGTATGATATTTTTGTCCCGTCTTCAAAACAATTGGTGCAAATTTTGGCTGATTTGGAGCATCTGGAAAATGTTGTGTTTCGAGAGCAAAAGCTGTTCTAAAAGCATCTTTTGCACCAGATTTAAAAGTGTTTTTCGATTGCATAAAATTCCCACTGTAAAATTGTAATCCCGGTTCTTCGGTAAAAATATTCAATGTAATTCCGGATTTATCTCCTGAAATTGTTGCAGCATGATTCAACCCGTTTTTCTTTTTTCCGTTTAAAACGTAATTATGATCGTAACCTTTTCCGAAGGTTAATTGCTCATCTTTCGTTTCAATCCTTTCACCAATTGTATGTTTTGAAGTAAAATCAAATGGTGTATTTTTAACCGCTTTTAATTCTCCCGTCGGAATCAAACCTTCATCGACAGGCGTAAATTGATCTGCATAAATCTGCAATTCATGGTTTAAAATCGAATCGCTTCCTTCTCCATTCAAATTAAAAAAAGCGTGATTGGTTAAGTTTACTAAAGTTGTTTTATCAGTTGTGGCTTCGTATTCCATTTTAATAGTTTGATCCTCTTCAATCGTGTACGTTACTTTTACAGTAAGATTTCCAGGAAAACCTTGCTCACCATCTGGCGAAACATAACTAAAAACCAAAGTATTTTCATTCGTTTTACTAACATCCCAAACTACATCCTGAAAACCTTTAATTCCGCCATGCAAAGCATTTTTGCCATTATTCAACGGAACCTGATATTTTTTTCCTTCCAATGTAAATTGTCCTTTTGCAATACGGTTTCCAACTCTTCCGATAGTTGCTCCAAAATAAGGTTCTGTCGAAGTTTTAAAACCTCTTGCACTATTCATTCCCACAACAACATCAGTTTGTTTGCCATTTTTATCAGCAACCCAAAGTCCGATTAATCTTCCTCCGTAATTAGTAAAAGCGGCTTTAATTCCTTTGTTTTCTATCCAATATAAATTGACTTTTTTACCATCAATTATGGTATCAAAATTTTTAGTTTCCAAAACCGGTTTTATCGAATCCGTCACCATTTCCTGTGAAGTTTCTTTGGAAGTTTCAGCCTTATTATCTTTACAATTAAATTGAAAAAGTGCCAGCAAAACAACCGCTGCAATTTGAATATTCTTCATTTTTATGTCATTGCGAGGAAGACCTGTTCGCTGGGGCGAAAGCAATCTCATCCTCTGATTAATATTTTTAAGTTTTATTTCGATGGAATTTCCAATATAGCTGCTTCATTCACAGGTTCGCCCAAAACAGGAAAACCATTCGCATCCCAACTAATTTTTTGCATTCTTGGTGATCTTTTACTTCCGCAGCCTTCACCGGGATTTGAATTGGCGTGATACAAAATCCAGTCTTCTTTTCCATCGGGAGATTTAAAAAACGAGTTATGTCCGGGCGCGTAGACTTTGTTTGCATCCGATTGTTTAAATATTGGTTCTGCTGATTTTTCCCAAGCCGATGCCTCTAATAAATTATCTCCACCTTTAAAGGTTAATAATCCTAAAGCATAAAAATCTGTCCAGCAGCCGCTCGCAGAAAACACGATGAAAATTTTATCGCCATTTTGTAAAAACTGAGGCCCTTCGTTTACATTTACCTGTGGTGGATTTTTCGCATCATTCAACTTTCCGTGTGTTTCCCAAGCATGTTTAGGCGAAGAAATTAAAACTCTGTCGCCTTCAATTTCAAGCGGATTTTTCATTTTTGCGATATAAATATTTTGCTGTCCGTTGCTATCGCCTTCCCAGCCCGCCCAAATCATATAGAGCTGTTTTTTATATTCGAAGACATTGCCGTCAATCGCCCATTTATCGGTTTTAGCAGCGATTTTTCCTTTAAATTCCCATTTCCCTTTAAATGGATCTGATGCCTTATTTTCTAAAACATACATTCTGTGTGTATTGTTATCGCCATTATCGGCAGCAAAATAAGCGTACCATTTTCCTTTTATGAAATGAAATTCCGGTGCCCAGATATCTGCAGAATAATCAGTTCCTTTTGGTGCTTTCCAAACCACTTTGCTTTCGGCGTTTTTTAGATCAGCGAGATTTTTTGTTTTCCATAAAACCAGTCGATCCTGCAAGGTATTTGTGTAGTAATAGTAGCCTTTATAAAATGTGCTATACGGGTCTGCGCCCGAAGGCAAAATTGGATTCGAAAAAGTTTTCTGCTGCGAATATCCACTTGAAACAATCGCTAACAAAAAGAGAATTAAATATTTTTTCATTTATATATTTTTTATTGTTGGGCGTACTTTTAAATACGTGATTCCTCTTGATTAGCTTTGTCAAAGTTTAAAACTTTGACAAAGCTTCAAAAGCAAACACTAACTTAAACTAACCAATTTTTGAATTATGAGTTTACTCCAAATCCTAACTCAAAACTCAAAATTCATAACTCATAACTTTTTTCCAAATTTCTTCACCAAACTATCATATTCATTTCTTGAAATTGAAATCATACAACCGTGACGTACTTTTTCAGGTAAACTATATTTGTCCCAATCAGCAAAAAAGGTATATCCTGAAGCCTGAAACCAAGGTCCGTTGAGATTATCTGCGATTGATAATCCGTAAGAAACTCCGGGATATTGTTCGTAATACATGTACCAGATTTTATCATCCGGTGACGGAATCAACATTGGAGCTTCTCTAAAATTGGGGCTTATCGATTGTTGGGGCAAAGAATAAGGTCCTAAAAGCGATTTTGATTTCGCTATTCGAATAGTTTTTCCGGTTGTCCAATACAACGTTGGATAGGTTTCATCTTTGAGAATGGCGTAGTAGGAATCGCCTACTTTACGAATAAAAACGTCTATTGTTCCCATATCCCAATCAAACAAACGTTTTGGAGTTCCTTCAAAAGTTTTTAGATCTTTTGATAAAACATACAACGTTCTTTGGCTTGCCCAATAACGTTCCGGATCTTCTTTTGTTCCGTCCAGATGCGGAGTATGCCACGTCATTATGAATTTTCCGGAATCTTTGTCGTAATACAATTTTGGTGCACCAATTCGCTGTAAAGCATTCGCATAATCAGGTGTGCTTTTTAAATCGGGTATGTAATTCGAATGCTTTTTCCAGGTAATTAGATCATCGGAAACCCAGATATTAATACTTTTTGCATCATCTCCTGTGTTTCCGGCTATGTAATATTTGCCGTCAGGACCTTTGCAGATATCGGGATGTCCTTTATATTCTTCAAAAACCCTTTTTCCGTTGTTTAAATTTTCCCAATGTAAACCATCCAGACTTACCGAATAATATAATCTTCCGTAATCGCTGTGTGTCATATGCGCAAAAAGATAGGCTTCGTTCTTCGGTTTTTCACTGCCTTTTACTTTTCCCGGTGGATCTGGTTGTTGCGCTTTCGCGGAAAATCCAATTAGGATTGCAACCAGAAATATGAGGTGTTTTATGAAATATTTTTTCATTGCTATTCTCTTTATTTATTAGGCCGCGGATTTCACGGATTAAACGGATTTACGCAGATTATTTTTTTATGAATTATAATTGAAAACTTAAATTTCAAAATCCTACTGTAATTTGATCTGTGAAAACCTGTTTAAATCAGCCAAATCCGTGGGCAAAAAAATTATCTAATTGACTAATTTTCTAATTCTTCTTATTCGCCTCAGTCGTCATTTTTTTAATCAAGTCTGTCTCTGCTTTTTTATAAGGAGTTCCGTCGTTATGAAACACTTCGTGAAACCACACTTTTGGCTCGGCGTCGTATTTTTTTGTCCAGCTGTCCCACGCATATTTGGTTTGAGTTTTTCCGTCGACTAATCCCCAGTTGATCATACCAATATTGTATTTCCTAGCTACTGGCAAAAAGCCTTCGAACGTGCTTCCGTTTGGTCTTGCCATGTATTCTGTACAAATTAGCGGTTTTCCGTAACGCTGTAATTGTTTGATTACTTTTTCGAAATCCTGCGGCGTGTTGTAATTATGAAAAGTAATAACGTCTGATTGCTCGATTTGCATTTTGTGCATTGGCTGCATCTTCGTTTCGTCGCTCCAGTCTCCTGCCCAAACTCCTGAAGTCAATGGCTGTGAAGGATTACTTTCTCTCGCCCAAACGAAAGCATCTTTTAAAAGCTTTAAAACCAAATCGGCTTTGTTTTTAATTTCGATTTTTTCGTAAGATGGTCCCGTCATATTATCCGGTTCGTTCCATACATCCCAACCCAAAATACGTTTATCATCTTTGAATTTTGAAACGGTTTCTTTTACATATTTCTCTAAACGAGGATATTGCGTAGAATCCTGCAGTACTTTTTGTCCCGGACTCTGAACCCATCCTGAGTTGTGCGTATGTGGTTTTGGCGCACGTTGTTTCCCTAATGCCGGAAACGGATCCCAGCAGGAATCAAACAAAACAAATAAGGTTTTGATGTGGTGTTTATCTGCAATTCCTAAATAAGCGTCCATACGTTTGTAAAGCCCTTCGGGATCTTGTTTGTGTAATAAATCGTGCAGGTACACGCGCATTACATTCATCCCAATTCCTTCGGCCCACCCTAATTCCTGATCAATTCTTTTTGGGTCAAAAGTATCGGCCTGCCACATTTCTAACTGGTTAATGGCGGTACTTGGATAATAATTGGCTCCAACCAGCCAGGGCTGTTCTGCGTACCATTTATTAGCTTGGTCTTTTGTCCAGATTTCTCTTTTTTCAACTACCGCTGTTTCTGTTTTATTTTCTTCGGTATTGCTTTTTTTGTTGTTGCAACTAAGCAATAAGGTTCCTGCTAACAAACATGTTAGATACAAATTAATTTTTCTCATTATAAATTTTCTTAAGTAAAATGAAGATTTTTTGGTGATAAGGGAATCGAATTATTAATTCCTGATTCCCTAATATATTTAAACGTTATGTATAATTATTCTAACACATAGAAACATAGAATTATTGAACTCAAAAAAGGCGTTTCACTTGCATTAACACACATAGCTATGTGTGAGAAATAAGTTTCTTTTTTATCCTTTTTCACAGATAAAAAATCTATGTTTCTATGTGTTAAATTATTCTTTTTGCATTACACCAAACGGGTTATTTTAATATTCCGGGTGTTGATCCAGATTTGGATTATTGTCTACATCAACCTGTGGAATTGGTAATCTTTGATTTTTACCAACTGTAAAGTTTTTAAAATCCGGATCACGAAGTGCGATTTTATCAACAGAGGCTTGGGTATCCAGATCTCCCCAACGTTTTAAATCTTCCCAACGAACACTTTCGCCGGCTAATTCTAAAACTCGTTCCATTTTTAATCTTTCTAGAAACAAATCATGATCGTTTCCAATTTCAGGATGCGCAACAGCTAAAGTATTCATGTTTACTCGCGCTCTAACCAAATCAACATATTGATAGGCATCTGCAGTATTTCCCAATTCGTTTAGAACTTCTGCATAGCGTAATAAAATGTCTGCATAACGAATTAATCTGTAATTAACCTGACTGTAATAATCTTCATTATCTCTATAGTAATCACGGCTTCCTTTTCTAAACCAGGCTTCATCATTGTTCCATTCCCAATTTTTTCCGTACGTTTTGTCTCCAAAATCAGCTAATAAATCTGGATAATATAAAGTCCACCTTAAACGAATATCAAAATTACCGTCTTTATTTTGTTCTTCTTTAAAAGCATTTACTAACCAAAAACGAGCCTGACCATCTGACCAGCCAATACTTCTTGGAGCAAAAAACTGAGCACGATTGCTTGAAACCGCAGCATTTGGATCTTCACCTGTTCCTCCTTTTCGTTGATCTCCAAACTGAATTTCAAAAACAGATTCGCTATTGTTTTCATTTACATCTGTAAAGTTGTCTCTATAATTAGAAACCAAACTGTATTTTGCTCCTGCGCCAGAAATTAAATATTCTAAAGCAGCTTTCGCATCAGTCCATTTGTGCTGTTGCATGTATGTTTTTGCAAGAAATGCTTTTGCTGCTCCTTTGTCTGGCCTTCCTGTTTGGTCTCCTGCCCAATCTGCCGGCAAATCTTCAAACGCTTCGTTCAAATCTTTTTCGATCTGGGCCCAAATTTCGGTTACATTTTTTTGTTGTGGTAAATCAGCTGGCGTCGATGGCTCCAAAACCAGTGGAATATTTTCCCAAAGAATGGCTGCATAATAGTAATTCATTGCTCTGAAAAACTTTGCCTGAGCGAGAATTTTCTTTTTATCATCTTCATTTTGAAAAGTAATATTCGGAACATTGGCCAATACCTGATTGCATCTAAAAATTGCTTTGTAGGTATCTCTCCATGTTACATTGTTGCCTTCCCAAAAATTATAATTGATATAGTTGAATCTGGTCCAATCTGCCAATTCTGTCCACGGACTTACACTGTAACCTTCATCAGAAGTTAAATCCAGACGGAAATACATCCATCTTGCCCATAATCCATCTTTATAAAACATGGCATATATAGCGTTTACACCGGCTTGTGCATCACTTTCAGTTTTCCAATATTGTTCTGTTTCAATATCGGTCTGGCTGTTTAGGTCCAATTCATTTTCACAAGATGATGCAAAAAAGAGACCTAAAAAAATTATGGTTATTGTTATTATTTTTTTCATTACGCTGTTTTTTTTTAAAATTAAAAGGTAAATTCAACACCAAAAGAATACGTCTGAAGATTTGGAAAAGCACCATTATCAACACCTCTTTCAAAAATCCTGTTATCGCCAGTATTGCTGAATTCCGGATCTAAGCCTTTGTATTTAGAAATTGTAATAACATTTTGTGCAGACAATGTTAATCTTGCTCTGGTGATTCCTGTTTTTTCTAAAACACTATCAGGCAGGTTGTATCCAAAACCAATATATTTTAGTCTGATAAAATCGCCGCTTTCTAAGAAACGGTCGCTGTCTCCTCTTGAATTTAAAGTTGAGCCTTTTGTAACTCTTGGAAAATCAGTATTTGGATTTTCAGGTGTCCACGGCTGAATTCCTGTTCTATAATTGCTATTATCATCAAAACGATCTACAACACTTGTAAATCCATTATAAACAGTAGCACCGTGCGAAGCAATCCAGTTCATCGAAAAATCAAAACCTTTATACTCAGCTCCTGCGTTTAAACCCATTTCAAATTCCGGCCACGGACTTCCAACAATATCCTTGTCTTCGTTTGTAATTTCTCCATCACCGTTAACATCCTTAAAACGAATGTCTCCCGGCACAGCATTTGGCATAATTACTTTTCCGTCAGCGTTTTTGTAGTTCTGAATTTCTGTTGTGTTTTGAAACAATCCATCTGTTTGCAGTACGTACCACATTCCTACCGGATTCCCGCTGCGGGTTATGGTGTTTCCAACAATATTTTCGTTTTGACCGTTACCTAATGAAACCAGTTTGTTGGTTACTTTTGTGAAGTTTACAGAAGCATTAAAAGAAAAATCATTAATCTTTTTGCTATACGCCAATTCCAGTTCGATACCTTTATTTTCAACCGTCGCAGCGTTAGCGGTTGGGTTTCCGCCATCGTTTCCTGTAGTTAACAAAATCGGAAAACCAAATAATACATCTTCTGTACGGGCAATAAAATAATCTCCTGTAAAACGCAGATCATTATTTAAAACACCAAGATCTAATCCAATATTAGTTTGTTTTAATTTTTCCCAACGCAATTGAGAATTTGCCAGTTTCACCTGAGTTGCAGAAGGATATAAAGTCTGTCCATCTCCTAAAACAATTTGTCCGAAATTATTAATAAAACTTTTAGATTCATATTCTCTAATATTTCCAGAACCTAATTCTCCGTAACTTGCTCTTAATTTTAAGTCTTTGATGAATGCTGATTTAAAAAACGATTCGTTGCTGATTCTCCATCCTGCAGAAACAGAAGGGAAATTCCCCCACTTATTCCCATCGCTGAACCTTGATGATCCGTCACGTCTGATTACGGCATTCAATAAATAGCGATTATCATAATTGTACTCTAATCTTCCTAAATAAGAGGTCAAAGCAGCTTCGTTTATAAAACCTCCAACTACCGGCGAATCTCCTTGATTTAGAACAGTATAATATTGACCTGTCGCTGAATTTATGGGAAGATTTCTCTTTGTTCCGTAAATTTGATCGTAAGTATCTTTTTGAAAAGTCTGACCTACTAAAATCGTAATGTCATGTTTGCCAAATTCTTTCTTGAAATTCAATGTGTTTTCATATAAGAATGTTTGTGATCTTCCTCTGTTTTGATCTGTGTAGGATTGATCCGGCGGTTGGTTAAGAGACCAGTTTCCCACTTTTCTTAAAAATTTATAAGAATCAATACTGGTTTCATATCCAAAATTGAAACGGTATTTTAACCACGATGCAAATTTTATTTCTGACCAGATATTTCCTCTAATTCTGAAATTTTCATTTAAAGTATTGGCAAAATCAGCAATGGCCAAAGGATTGGTACCAAAAGTATCAGCAACACCCTGCTTTCCGTAACCATAACCTCCTGGATTTGAAGCGTCATAAACCGGAATTGTAGGCGTTAATCTGTATACATCAATAATTGGATTCCCGGACATTTCATCTGTTTTTGAATTGCTGATGGCTAAGTTTTCTCCAATACTGAAAATCCCTTTTGAACCGCTTGAATTTACTCGAAATGAGATTCTGTCAAAATCAGTTCCAACAACGGTTCCTTCATTTCCAAAATAATTGGCCGACATGAAAAAGGTAGAATTTTCTCCACCACCTGCAAAACTTGCATTGTAATCCTGAATCATTCCTGTTTCAAAAACTTCATCCTGCCAGTCTGTATTTACTGCCATGTTAAGGTTTTGTCTTGTAAATCCAGCATTATCATAAGCCATGTTATTATATTTTGTAAACTCTTCGGTTCCCATTAAATCATATCTTGGCATAGTGGTAAAACTTGTTTTTGCCGAAACTTCAACCTGAAGCGGACCTTTTTTACCTTTTTTGGTCGTAATAATAATTACACCATTTGCTGCTCTTGAACCATAAATGGCTGCTGCCGATGCATCTTTTAAAACCTGAATACTTTCGATATCATTTGGGTTGAAATCTCTGTTCGCCGTTGTCACTAAACCATCAATTACATACAATGGATTTGAGCTTTGAAGGTTCTTTAAACCACGAATTTCAATATTGGCTTCCTGTCCCGGACGCCCCCCGCCGCGAACTTTAACTCCGGTTACTAAACCCTGTAATCCGTCAGCAACTGTAGTGATCTGACGTTTCTGGATTTCTTCTGCTTTTACTAATGAAATGGCTCCGGTAAGGTCTTTTTTCTGTTGAGAACCGTAACCTACAACAACAATTTCATCCAGTTTTGTGGCATCTTCCGGTAAAGAAGCGTCTATTGTTGTTTTGTTATTTATTGCAATTTCTAGAGTTTTAAATCCCTGCGAACTAAAAACCAGTGTTTGGTTTGGCGCTGCCGAGATTTTATATCTTCCGTCAAAATCTGTAACGGCGCCATTTTTGGTATCTTTAATAATGACATTCGCAAACGGAATTGGTTGTCCGTCGGCAGAAGCTACTTTTCCGGTAATCATAATTTGCTGCGCATAAGATTGCTGAATTAGCAAACTAAAGAAAAACAAGAGGTAATACCTCTGTTTTAAAATTTGGTTGAACTTTGTTTTCATTGGGTTTTGATTTTAGATAGTTTCATTTTTTGTGGTTGGTTTCAATCATATTATTAAAAACTTAATCGTCTGGTTTTCGAACAAAATAATTAATATTGCTCTGACTAATTGTATGTTCATTTTGGTTCATAATTACTGATGATCTGTTTTTTGAAACTTAATTTTATTGATACTGTATTTTTTTAGCTTAAAAATTATCAATATGGTTTATTTAAAAACCCAAAGTAGATGATTTTTATTCAAAATAAAATGATTCATTTGTGTCAAAATCTCTCTCAAATGATTCAAATTGTATCAATTTTGACTTAAAATAAAATTATTGCAACATTTGGAATAAGATTGAGACGATTTGCAGAAACTCATTTTTACATAAAAAATTATAACAATGCGTAAATTCTTTCTTTTTATATTTTTTTTACTTTTTTCTATAAATTTTATTCACGCTCAGGAATATTATTTTAAACATTTTCAGGTCGAAGAAGGACTTTCAAACAACACCGTTATTACTTCAATTCAGGATGAAGATGGTTTTATGTGGTTTGGCACCAAAGATGGCCTGAACCGATTTGACGGTTATCGTTTTAAAACTTACCGAAGTCAAAATGATCCAATTCAAAGTCTGGGAAGCAATTATATTCAATCGCTGCACGCCTATAAAGGCACAATTTGGGTAGGAAGTGATAAAGGTTTGTATCAATATGACAAAAAAACAGATCAGTTTACGGTTTTAAACGAAGCGATAAATGACCGAATTAACGATATTAATCATGATCAAAAAGGAAATATCTGGTTTATTTCGGGTAACATTTTATACAAATACGCGCCATCAAAAAAGGAAACCAAAACTTTTAGCCCCAATAAATATTTTGTTGCGACTTCTATAACTCGAGATGCTAAAGGAAAAATCTGGGCTTCGTCTTTAAACAAAATCTATCATTATTCTGAAGAAAGTCTTTCGTTTGAAAATATTCCTCTAAATCCGCCCGTAAACAAAATCAATTTCAGGATTACGGTTATTTATGCTTTAGACGAAAATAATATTGCAATAGGAACACAAGATCACGGTATTTTGCTTTATAATCGAAAAGATAAAACAACGACCGATTTAAAATTCTCAACAAAAGAACCTGTTTTTGTACGTCAGTTTAAAAGAAGAGGAAACCAAGAATTGTGGATCGCAAGTGAATCCGGCGTTTATGTTTATAATCTGAAAACCAAAAACAGCGTTAATCTCAAAAAAAATTACAACGATCCGTATGCGATTTCAGATAATGCGGCGTATTCGATTACAATTGATAAAGAAAACGGAATCTGGATTGGAACTTATTTTGGCGGCATCAATTACCATCAAAAACAATACACGCAATTCAAGAAATATTTTCCGCAGAAAAATCAGAATTCCATTAGCGGAAGCGCGGTTAGAGAAATCCACAAAGATGATGCAGGCGATTTCTGGATTGGAACTGAAGATGCCGGTTTGAATAGATTTAACCCAAAAACAGGAATATTTACTTCGTATTTGCCTAACGGAAGCAAAAACAGTGTTTCGTACTATAATATTCATGCCTTGCTTCCGCGAAAGGACAAAATTTGGGCAGGAACTTTTGAACATGGTTTGGATGTTTTAAACCGAAAATCGGGTGCGGTTATTAGACATTATTCTGCCAATGACGCTTCGACGGGTTTGCGAAGTAATTTTATTTTTTCTTTTTATGAAACCAAACAGAAGGAATTATTGGTAATTACAACTTCCGGGATTTATAAGTATAACGAACAAAAAGATAATTTTGAGATTTTAAAAATGTTTCCTGAAACGGCGCATTATACCAATTTTAAGGAAGACAGTGAGGGAAATTCGTGGGCTGGAAGTTATCGTGACGGTTTATTTTTTTATAATCCGAAAACGAAAAAAAGAGAAGTTTTTATATACGATTATAAAAATCCGAACGGTATTAGCAATAATTCGATCAATTCTATTTTTGAAGACAGTCGAAAAAATTTATGGTTTGCAACTGAAAATGGTTTGAATTTATTGGATAAGAAAACCAGAACTTTTAAAAAATTCACCACAAAAAACGGTTTTCCGAGTAATGTCGTTTACTCAATTTTAGAAGATGAAACCAAAAATTTATGGTTAACGACTTCTAAAGGTTTGGTAAAATTTAATCCGGATCATAAAACGATTAAAATTTATACAACTGCAAATGGCTTATTGAGTGATCAGTTTAATTATAGTTCGGCTTTTAGGGACAATAATGGCGATATGTATTTTGGAAACCTCAACGGCATGATTAGTTTCAATCCGAAGAATTTTACCAAGAATAAATACACGCCTTCAATTTTTATCACCAATCTGCAAATCAATAACAAAGATATTGACGTTAATGAAAATGATTCGCCAATAAAACAATCTATTTCGCATCTTGATGAATTAGAATTGGATAACAATCAATCGTCGTTTAATCTTGAATTTGCATCTTTAAATTTTACAGCTCCGGAACTTACAGAATATTGGTATAAACTTGAAAACGTAAATAATGACTGGGTTTATCTGGGACGCAACAACAAAGTTTTCTTTACAGAACTTGCTCCGGGCGATTATGTTTTTAAAGTAAAATCACTGAATAGTTTTGGTGTCTGGAGTAAAGAAGTGGCATTGAAAATTGTAATTCTGCCGCCTTTTTGGGCAAGTTCTTATGCTTATTTCTTTTATTTTCTATTGATTTGCGGTTCGTTTTATTACATCATTCGTTATTCGCAAAACCTGACTCAAATTAAAAATAACCGTAAAATAAAACATCTGAACGACGAAAAAGAGAAAGAAATTTATCAGGCTAAAATTGACTTTTTTACCAATGTTGCACACGAAATCAGAACGCCTTTGACACTTATCAAAGGTCCTTTGGAAAAACTTTTAGTAATGGAACATCCATCTGCAGAAGTGCCGCAGAATCTTTCTATAATGAAGAAAAACACGTCGAGATTACTGAAATTGGTGAATGAATTACTTGATTTTAGAAAATCTGAAATTGGCGGTTTAAAACTGACTTTTGTTGAAGCCAATATTTCTTCTTTGGTTCGAAATTTACATTTGCGTTTTAGTCAATTGATTGAAGAAAGAGGAATTGAATTTGAACTGGAACTGGGCGAAAAAGACATTTTTGCTTTTGTGGATAAGGAAGCGTTTAAAAAAATCCTGAGTAATTTGATTAATAATGCCATTAAATATTCTAAAGATAAAGTTTCGATTACACTTTTCAGGGATGAAAAAAAACTGACTTTGATCGTTAAAAATGATGGCGATTTGATTCCCTTTCAATTAAAAGATAAAATTTTTGAACCTTTTTTCAGGGTTGATAATATGGATTCGGCTTCCGGAACAGGAATTGGGCTTTCGCTTGCACATTCGCTTACACAATTGCACAACGGAAGTTTACAATTGATTGCCGATTCAAAACTAAACATCTTCGAAGTTGTGGTGCCTTTGCATCAGGAAGAAGAATTTATGCTTTATACAGATGCTGAAAAAGATGTAAACCAAAAAGAAACAGAACCGGTTGAAAGAGAAATAAAACAAGAGAAATCGCAAATTTTGGTAGTTGAAGACAATGAGGATCTTCTCCAGTTTATTACAACAGAATTGGGTTCATCATATATTGTTTTAAAAGCTGACAATGGCGAAAATGCCTTAAAAATCATTCATAACGAAAACATTCAGCTTGTTATAAGCGACGTTTCTATGCCGGTTATGGACGGAATTACGCTATGTAAAAAAATTAAAACAAATTTGGAAACAAGTCACATTCCGGTGATTTTATTAACGGCAAAAAACTCGCTTAAATCTCAAATTGATGGTCTTGAAGTGGGCGCTGACGCGTATATCGCAAAGCCTTTTTCGATGGATTATTTAAAAGTTCAGGCGAATAATTTAATCGAAAACAGAAAACAGATTATGAATTATTATGCGAGTTCACCGCTTTCGCATATTAAGAGTATTGCGCATAATAAAACGGATGAAAAGTTTCTGAAAAAACTCGACGAAGAGATTTTGAAAAATATTACAGATCAGGATTTAAGCGTAGAATCTCTGGCAGAAATCATGAACATGAGCCGATCAACCTTGTATCGAAAAATCAAGGATATTTCAAATTTGAGCCCGAACGAACTGATTAATCTAGTGCGTTTAAAAAGAGCCGCTGAACTACTTTTAAATGAAAATTACAAAATGTACGAAATCGCCGAAATGGTAGGTTACAAATCGCAAACCAGTTTTGGACGAAATTTCCAAAAGCACTTTGCCATGTCGCCATCTGACTATATTGCGATGAATAAGTAAACAAAAGAGTCTGTAATTTATTGCTTTTTTTGAAGGAGAATCCCTAAATTGATAAAAAATCTAAAAAAAATAGTTTTATATTAGCTAAAACATTTCTACCTTAATACAATGAAACATCAATACAATCTTTTACTTGCAGACGACGACGAAGATGATTGTGACTTTTTTAAAGAAGCTCTCGACGAATTACTTCTTCCTACATCGCTTGTAACGGTAAATGACGGAGTACAACTTATGGATTTTTTATCTGAAAGCGGTGCGGAAAATTTACCCGATATTTTGTTTCTTGACCTAAATATGCCCCGCAAAAATGGTCTGGAATGTTTAACGGAAATAAAACAGCTGGAAGAGTATAAAAATCTTCCGGTCATTATTTTTTCGACTTCCCTAGACCGAAATATCGTAGATTTAGTTTACGGAAAAGGAGCTGTTTATTATATTCAAAAACCCGGTGAATTTTCTAAATTAAAAAAAGTAATTGGAAGCGCCTTAAATATTGCATCTGAAAGCAATTTTAAACAGCCTGCAAGAGAAAATTTCATCCTTCAACCTTAAATTTATTTGAATGGGTATTACAAATAAAGAGCTTTATTTTTTAGAAGGTGGCGAAGAAATGGGGAAACTCATGCGATCTAAAGATTGGAGTAAAACACCTTTGGGCGATCCGGCTTTTTGGCCCCAAAGTCTTTGCACTATGCTGTCTGTAGTTCTTAATAACCCTTTTGGAATGTACATTGCATGGGGAAATGAATATACACAATTGTATAATGACAGCTTTAGGCCTATTTTGGGTTTAACTAAACATCCGGAAGCTTTAGGAATTAGTTCTAAAGAAACCTTTGCTGAAATTTGGGATACCATAAGCCCTATGTTTGCGGATGTAATGAAAGGAAAAGCTGTTAGTATTCCTGATTTTATGGTGCCTTTAAACCGAAATGGATTTACAGAAGAATGTTACTTTGATTTTTCATATAGCCCGATCAAAAAAGAAAACGGAGAAGTTGGCGGCGTTTTGGTCACCGTAATTGAAACTACCGAAAAGAAAAAAAATTCTGAAGCCTTAAAACAAAGCAATATCCGATTTCGAAATAATATCATGCAGGCTCCTGTAGCAATGTGTGTTTTTAGAGGTAAAAATCATGTTGTTGAAATTGCAAATGAGCGAATGGTTCATTTATGGGGAACTACAAATGAAGAAGTCATTAACAAACCCATTTTTGAAGCATTACCGGAAACTAAAAACAATTATCTTGAAAGTTTACTGGATAATGTATACAAAAAGGGCGAAAAAATTACTGCTAACGAACAACTCGTTAAACTTCCCAGAAATGGAAAAATAGAAGACACCTATATCAATTTTGCCTACGAAGCACTTACTGAACCTGACGGAAGTATTTCTGGCGTTGTAGCCGTGGCAATTGAAGTAACATCTCAGGTTTTATCGAGAGCAAAAGTTGAAGAGAGCGAGCATAAAGTACGAGCATTGGTAGATAATGCACCTTTTCCTATTGCAGTTTATGTGGGGAAAGAAATGCGGATTGAACTTGCAAATGAGTCTATTATCAATATTTGGGGAAAAGGAAACGATGTCATCGGAAAATCTTTTAAAGAGGTATTGCCGGAACTTGATAATCAGCTTGTATTTGAGCAGATTAATGAGGTTCTTGAAACAGGAAAATCGTTTCATACTCAAAATACACCGTTGGATTTAACGGTAAATGGAAAACTTCATACTTATTATTTTAATTATAGCTTAACGCCGCTTTACGATATAAATGGTAATATTTATGGTGTAATGAATACGGGAGTTGATTTGACTGATTTAAATCTGGCAAAGAAAAAAATAGAAGAAAGTGATAAGCGTTTTCGTAATACTGTAAAACAGGCTCCGGTTGGAATTACCATTTTGCGTGGTAAAAACCTTATGGTAGAAATGGCAAATGAAGCCTATTTAAAATTAGTAGGCAAAGAAGAAAAAACCTTTGTTGGCAGACCTTTATTTGATTCGTTGCCTGAAACAGAAAAAACGGTAAGTGATTTATTAATTGGTGTATTGGAAACCGGAATTCCGTATCACGGAAATGAACTTCCCGTACCAATCAATAAATTCGGAAAACTGCAAAATCTTTATTTTGATTTTCTTTATCATCCTTTAAAAGAAGAAAATGGCGAAATATCCGGAATTATAGTAACGGTTACCGAAGTTACCGAAAAAGTTCAATCAAGAAAAATAACAGAACAAAACGAAGAACGCCTTAATATTGTTGTAGAAGCCAGCGAACTAGGAACCTGGGAATTGAATGTAAAAACAAAAGAAGCCATTTATTCGCAAAAATATCTTGAAATAGTTGGCGGGTATGACACTCATATTCAATTAACACACGAACAATTAATAAAACATATTCATCCCGATGATATGCCTGTACGAAACAAGGCACTTAAAAGCGCTTTTAGAAAAGGATATTTACAGTATGAAGCGAGAATGATTTGGCTTGACAAATCGATACATTGGATGGAAAGCAAGGGGAAAGTTTTTTATGATGAAAACAACAATCCCGAAAAATTAATAGGGACTATAAGAGACACTACTCTGGAGAAAAAAAATCAGCAGGAACTGGAGGATAGCGAAAAAAGATTCCGTAATCTGGTGATGTATTCTCCCGTACCTAAGGCAATACTGAAAGGACGCGATATGATCATTGAAATAGCTAATGATGTTTTATTAAAAAATATTTGGCGAAAAAATGAAAGTGATGTTCAGGACAAAAAAATCTTAGATATATTTCCGGAACTCAAGGAACAAAAATATGCCCATTTGCTAAACGAAGTTTATACAACCGGCAACGTCCATTCTGAATCTGAGTCGTTAATTTTTATTAATGGCAAAAACGGCGGTCATGAGATGTATATTGATTTTGAATACGCGCCAATGCGTGAGAAAGACAATAGCATTTCTGGAATAAAAGTGACCATAATTGATGTTACCGAAAAAGTTCTGGCAAGAAAAAAAATAGAAGAAAGCGAAAAAAGATTCCGTTCTTTAACAGAAAGTATTCCGCAATTAATCTGGGAAACAGATGAAAACGGAAACTCTTTGTTTGCATCCGGAAAATGGTTTGAATATACCGGCATTCATCCTAATGGAGAAGCAGAATGGAAAGCTATGATTCATCCGGATGATTATGAAGAAAATGTCAATATTTGGGCTCATAGTCTGGCAACAGGAGAAGTTTACAGATGCGACGTAAGGGTAAAAGGCAAAGATGGAAATTACAGATGGCATGCCGTTATTGGGGAACCGGTTTTTAACGAAGAAAATAAAATCATAAAATGGGTGGGCGCTTTTACAGATATTCAGACTGAAAAGGCTTTTACAAACGAATTAGAAAAACAGGTTGCAGCAAGAACCGAAGAATTGGAGCGCAATAATATGGAACTGGAGAAAATGAATAAAGAACTCCAGTCTTTTACGTATATCTCAAGTCATGATTTGCAGGAACCGCTTCGAAAAATTCAGACATTTGCTTCGCAAATTATGGAACGGGAATCTGAAAATTTATCTGATGTTGGAAAAGATAAGTTTCAGCGAATGCAAAACGCAGCCAACAGAATGCAAACGCTTATTAATGATTTACTTTCTTATTCAAGGACAAATACTCAGGAAAGAATATTTGAAAAAACAGATATTTCTGAAATTATAAATGAAGTAAAAGAAGATTTAAAAGAAGAATTGGAACTAAAAAATGCAGTTGTTGAAAATACAGAATCCTGTGAAATTAATATTATTCCATTTCAATTCAGACAATTAATATATAATTTGGTAAGCAATTCACTTAAATTTTCTAAACCGGATATTCAGCCGGTTATAAAAATTAAAAGTAAAATTCATCAGGTAAAAAGCTCTGAAGACAATTTTACAAACGAAGGAAGTTATTGCCATATCAGTATTTCTGACAATGGAATTGGTTTTGACCAACAATATAACACTAAAATCTTTGAAGTTTTTCAGCGTTTACACGGAAAAGAAAAATATAACGGAACCGGGATTGGCCTTGCTATTGTAAAAAAAATTGTAGAAAACCATAATGGCTATATTACCGCCAAAGGTGAAAAGGATAAGGGTGCCACTTTTGACATCTATATTCCTTTATAATCAGAAATAAAAAAAAAACGGAAACAACTTTTATGGAGCTGTTTCCGTTTTAATCCTCACTTCTGTGAAGTCAGGATTGCTTCAAAAAAATAAATTATCTTGTGTATACTGTAATTACACCTGTAGTTTTATCTTTCAATTTTAACTCTTTGTTCGTTAAATTCATGATATCAGATGTTGAACTTACATTTCCGATAGTAAGAGTCAAGTCATTATGAGATCTTACGTAAGTACCTGTTGTTTCTGTTAAAGCGCAATTAGATCCTTGATAATCACCTATAACTGCCGTGTTACTTAATCTTAAATCTAGATAGTCACCTGGACAACCTGCTTGATTTGCCGGAGCATCAACCAATTGTTCCTGACCGTCTACTATAACACCTTGTTTACTAAGATTGTATTTACCTTGAATAGGAACAATTGTTTCTCCTTCATTATCGTCGCTACTACAAGATGTTGCGAACATACCTAAGCTTAATGCTACTACGAATAATATTTGTTTTAAATTTTTCATGATGTGATCTCGTTTTAATTATTTTTTAATTACTAAGTCAAAATTAGTAGGAAAGAAGCTGACGTATGTTCTATAATTTTTGGCATTTTTTACATAATTTATATTTTTAGATATTTTTAACTAAAATCATTGCATAATTATCGGTTATTGACCCATAAATATCACTTTTGTTAATTTTTATCTAATATTAGCTTTTTGAGATAAAAAATATAGTTAACCATTTCATAACCTTTACGTTACGCTCAATTTATATATGTTTTATTAATTTGATTAAAACTATATATCATGAAAATCTTCAATCTATCATTCCTGACTTCATTTAAAGAATGGCTTTTTTTAAGAGCAATGCAAACTACTTTCCTTCATTAATATTAAAAAAATAAAGGAAAGCAGTATTTAAATGAATAAAATTGACCACTCTCTACTAAATAAAGAACAATTTGGGAAGGATTTCCTGTGGGGAGTCTCTACAGCCGCTTTCCAAATTGAAGGAGCGCATGATGCCGAAGGTAAAGGTGCTTCGATCTGGGATGTTTTTACTTCTCAAAAAGGCAAAATAAAAAATGGTCATCACGCTATTAATGCATGCGATTTTTATAATACTTATAAAGATGACATTAAGTTAGTACGACAGCTAAATATCCCAAATTTTAGATTTTCCATTAGCTGGTCGCGCATTATGCCTACGGGAGTTCATCCTGTAAATCAGGCGGGAATTGATTATTATAATAAAATCATTGATTTTTTAATTGAATGCCAAATTGAACCCTGGATTACACTTTATCATTGGGATTTACCACATGCATTGGAATTAAAAGGTGGATGGACCAATCGGGAATGTGTTTCCTGGTTTTCAGAATATACTGAGGTTTGTGCACAATATTTTGGCGACAGGGTTAAGAACTGGATGGTGATCAACGAACCTTCTGTTTTTACTGGCGCAGGATATTTTTTAGGAATTCATGCTCCGGGAAAAAAAGGAATTACCAATTACATCAAAGCCATGCATCATGTAACATTGGCCACGGTTGCGGGCGCAAAAATATTGCGAGATAAAGTTGCTGATGCAAATATTGGAACCACTTTCTCCTGTACCCATATTGAACCTTTCTCGGACAAACCTGCAGATGTTCAGGCCGCAAAAAGAGTCGATACGCTGCTGAACAGAACTTTTATAGAACCTATTTTAGGACTTGGATATCCGCAGGAAGATTTACCGGTGCTTAAAAAACTCAACAGTTATATTATAAAAGGCGATCTTGACAATCTTTCTTTTGATTTCGATTTCATTGGATTGCAATGTTATACGCGCGAAGTAGTAAGATCATCAATGCTGATTCCGTATATTGGTGCCGAATTGGTTAGTGCCGAAAAAAGAAATGTAATTACCACCGAAATGGGATGGGAAGTTTATCCTCCTGCCCTATACCATGTTTTAAAAAGATTTAACGGCTATAAAAACATCAAAAAAATTATTATAACCGAAAATGGTGCTGCTTTTCCGGATACTGTTACAAATGGAAAAGTATACGATATTAAACGCACTCATTTTATACAGGATAATTTAGAGCAGATTTTAAAAGCCAAACACGAAGGCTTAAATGTCGATGGCTATTTTGTCTGGAGTCTTACCGATAATTTTGAATGGGCCGAAGGTTATAATGCAAGATTCGGATTAATTCACGTTGATTTTGAAACTCAAAAAAGAACCATCAAACAATCAGGATTATGGTTTGGTGAATTTTTATCAAAACACAACTAAGAAAACAAATCAGGAAATTCACAGCAACTTAAACAGCAATTTTATGGAAATCAACTGGTTTATTATAGGTGCAATAATTATTGGCGTTGTCTTCCTGATTTATATTCTGATCAGGCAAAATAAAAAAGACCGTAAAAAGATTGAAGAAGAATTAAATTATGTTCCTAAAGAGGAAGAAGCTGAGATTAATAATGAGAAGGAATCTTAGTAGAATTTGACCTCTTCCTCTTGAGTGTATTATTTTAACACATAGACTCAAAGTTATTATTCGCATTTATGTCATTTCGACCGAAGGGAGAAATCTCCGCAAGTAACTCCGCAATGAGAATATAATCTTTGTCGAGCTTCTTGCGGAGATTTCTCGTTCCTCGAAATGACAGACGGTACATTTAAATTAATAACCAATAAAAAAGCCTTTCAGGATTTTACTCCCGAAAGGCTTTTGTCTACAAATTAACAAGGCAATATTATTTCCAGCCGCCGCCTAGTTCTCTGTAAACATTGACTGCAGCGGTTAATTGGTCTTTTTTAGTATCTATTAATTCTAATTTTGCTTCCAAAGCATCTCTTTGTGTCATCAATACTTCAAAATAATCTACTCTCGCTGATTTAAACAAATCGTTAGAAACATCAATCGATGTATTTAAAGCATCAACCTGTTGTGATTTCAGATCGTAGCTTTTTCCTAAATTATCAATTTTAGAAAGCTGGTTCGAAACTTCGATATAAGCATTTAAAATCGTTTTATCGTAGTTGTACAAAGCCTGAAGCTGTCTTGCATTGGCACTGTTAAATTCTGCTTTAATCGCATTTCTGTTGATTAATGGCGCAGCGATATCTCCCGCTAAAGAATACAATAACGATTCTGGAAGCGTAAACAAATACGATGGGTTAAAAGCGTTAAAGCCAACCGCAGCAGAAATATCCAAAGATGGATAAAACTCAGCACGGGCAACTTTTACATCTAGTTTTGCAGCTGTAAGTTCCAATTCGGCTTGTTTAATATCAGGACGATTGGCTAACAATTGAGATGGAATTCCTGATTGTACCGTTGAAGGCAACAAAGTCAGGAAATTGGTTCTGTCTCTTTTAATTTCCTGTGGATATTGACCCACTAAGAAATTAATTTTGTTCTCTGCTTCTTTGATTTTCTGACGAATGTCAAACTCCAGACTTTTTGAAGTTAAAACCTCTGCCTGAAACTTCTGAACTGCCAATTCTGTTGCTCTCGCCGCTTGTTTTTGAACTTTTACAATTTCTAAAGCGTTTGATTGCAATTCGATATTCTGTTTTACAATATCAAGCTGACTATCTAAAGCCAATAATTCATAATAGGAGTTTGCGATTTCGCCAATCAAACTTGTTACTACAAAGTTTTTCCCTTCTACAGTAGCCAAATATCGGGTTAACGCCGCTTTTTTAGAATTACGCAGTTTTTTCCAAATATCCACTTCCCAATTCGCGTAAGCGGCTATTTTGAAATCTCCTAGCGGATCCGGCATTTCCTTGCCTGGCATAATTTCTGTCGAAGCATCACCCGCACCCTGACTTGTATAACGTCCTACTTTTTCTACTCCTGCCCCTGCTCTAACGCCAACTGTTGGCAATAAAAGCCCTTTTCTAACACGGACGTCATTTTTGGCAATTTCAATTTCCTGTAAAGTCATCATTAACTCCTGATTGTTTTTCAGGGCTAAGTCAATTAAATTTACCAGATTTTGATCTTTAAAGAAATCATGCCACGGAATAGTTGCCATATTCGTTGTGTCTTTGCTCGTTGCAAAGGCTTCCGGAACTGGTTTACTTGGTGTTTCGGCTGTCGCCTGCGGAGCTTTGCAGCTTGCAACAGCAAGGCAAAGTCCCACAGCAACACCATATTGATATGTTTTAAATTTATACATGATTGTTGTCAATTTCTTCTGTTAATGGATTCTCTTCTTCATGTTTAACTAATTTGTGTTTTTCTGCAATTTTTGCGAAAATGTAATACAATCCGGGAATCACAAATACACCACAAATAGTTCCGATAAGCATACCTCCCGCAGCTGCAGTACCAATAGTTCTGTTTCCAATTTTACCCGGACCAGATGCAAATGCCAATGGTAATAATCCGGCGATAAAAGCAAATGAAGTCATCAAAATAGGACGGAACCTTGCTTTTGCACCTTCCATTGCGGCTTCAAGAACTGTTCTTCCTGCCGCATGCCTTTGTATCGCAAACTCTACAATCAATACGGCATTTTTACCCAATAATCCAATAAGCATTACCATGGCAACCTGCGCATAAATATTGTTTTCTAATCCTGCAACTTTTAATAAAAGGAAAGCTCCAAAAATACCCGCAGGTAAAGAAAGAATTACAGATAATGGCAAAATAAAACTTTCATATTGCGCCGCCAAAACCAAGTACACAAATCCTAAACAAATAAGAAATACCCAAATTGCCTGATTTCCCTGAGCCACCTCATCAGCAGAAATACCTGCCCAGTCAATATCATATCCTCTAGGTAATTTTTTGGCTGCAACATCCTGAATTACTTTAATGGCTGTACCAGAACTATAGCCCGGAGCGGCACCACCACTAATTTCTGTAGAAGTGTACATATTATGTCTCGTAATTTCCGAAAGTCCATATACTTTTTCTAATCTCATAAAGGCCGAAAAAGGAACCATTTCATCACGATCATTTTTTACATATAATTTTAAAATATCATCTGGTTGCGCACGATATTCCGGTGCGGCCTGAACGATTACTTTATAGTTAATTCCGTATTTGATGAAACTGATTTCGTAGTTACTCCCCACAAGAGTTGACAAGGTGTTCATCGCGTTTTCGATAGAAACTCCTTTTTGCTGCGCCAAATCATTATCGACTTTCATCATGTACTGAGGGAAACTCGCACTAAAGAAACTAAATACGTTAGATAATTCAGGGCGTTTATTTAATTCTTCTACAAAATCTTTGTTAACTGCTTCCAGTTTTTTGAAATCGCTGGAACCTGTTTTATCCAGTAAACGAAGCTCAAATCCTCCCGCTGCTCCATATCCCGGAACTGCCGGTGGTTGAAAAAATTCGATATTGGCACCCGGAATATCTTTTGATTTTTCTTCCAGTTCCGTCATAATTTCCTGTACAGATTGTTTACGATCGTTCCAGTCTTCCAAATTGATCAAACAAGTTCCTGCATTCGATCCTGTACCTTCAGTTAAAATTTCGTAACCTGCCAATGAAGAAACTGATTTTACTCCTTCTACCCCTTCTGCTATTTTTTGCAGTTTCTCAGCAATATTATTAGTTCTTTCTAATGATGATCCCGGAGGTGTCTGGATAATAGCATAGAACATTCCCTGATCTTCATTCGGGATAAATCCTGAAGGAACTGTACTGCTGATTAACCATGTTCCGGCGCAAAATCCTAAAAGCGCAATAATGGTAACGGCTCTTCTGTTTACGATTTTACCTAATACATTTTGGTATTTGCCCTGAGCAAGATTAAACTTGTTATTAAACCCATCAATAAATACATTTACAGGTGTTTTCTTTTTCGGTTTACCATGATTGTTTTTCAACATCATTGCACAAAGCGCCGGCGTTAAAGTCAAAGCCACAATACCCGAAAGTATAATTGCCGTTGCCATCGTGATAGAAAATTGTCTATAGAAAACCCCAACCGGACCAGACATAAAGGCAACCGGAATAAATACCGCCGCCATAAGAAATGTAATCGCAATAATAGCTCCTGCAATTTCGTGCATTGCCTTTTTAGTCGCTTTAAATGGAGAAAGATGTTCTTCTTCCATCTTGGCGTGAACTGCTTCAATAACTACAATGGCATCATCGACGACGACTCCAATGGCCAATACTAAAGCAAATAACGTAATTAAGTTCAATGAAATATCAAAGAAAGTCATGAACACAAAAGTTCCTACTAATGAAACGGGTACTGCAATTGCAGGAATAACGGTAGAACGCCAGTCTCCCAAGAAAAGAAATACAACTAATCCCACCAAAATAAAAGCTTCAATCAAAGTATGAATTACTTTTTCGATAGAAGCATCAAGGAACTTAGAAACGTCATATGATATTTCATAATTCATTCCTTTTGGGAATTTTTGCTTGATTTTTTCCAGTTTGGCTTTTACGTCTTCAATAACCTGATTTGCATTACTACCAAAAGATTGTTTTAATACAATCGCAGCAGAAGGTTTACCATTCAAATTCGAATAAATATCATACATCGAACTTCCAAATTCTACTTTTGCAATATCTTTCAAACGTAAAAGTTCGCCATTACTGGTTGATCTTACAACGATATTCTCATATTGTTCTTTTGTTGTAAAACGTCCTGAATATTTCAAAACGTATTCAAACGCCTGAGAACGTTTACCTGAACTTTCTCCCGTTTTACCCGGAGAAGCTTCCAAAGACTGACTTGATAATGCTTCCATTACCTCATCGGCAGAAATTTTATAAGCCAGCATTCTGTCTGGTTTCAGCCAAATACGCATTGCATATTCACGTGTTCCCAAAATATCTCCAGATCCAACACCGTTTACCCTTTTTAATTCTGAAAGTACGTTGATATCAGCATAGTTGTACAAGAACTTCATATCGGTATTTTTATCCGTACTATAAAGATTCACATACATCAACATACTCGGAACTTCACGCGTAATTTTCACACCTTCTCTTACTACTAAAGGAGGTAGTTTATTGGTAACCGAAGCCACACGGTTTTGAACGTTAATGGCTGCCTGATTAGGATCTGTACCTAAATTAAATACAACCTGAATACTTGCTTCACCATCATTTCCGGCATCAGAAGTCATATATTTCATTCCCGGAACTCCATTTAGAGCTCTTTCTAAAGGAATTACAACCGATTTGATCATCAACTCTCCATTTGATCCAGGATAATCTGCCGTAACATTTACCATAGGAGGAGAAATTGAAGGGAACTGGGTAATTGGTAAATTCATCACCGACAACACCCCTAAAAAGACTATCACAAGCGATATAACTATCGAAAGTACAGGTCTTTGAATAAATTTATTAAACATTTTTATATTTTTTAATGATTAAACCAAATTGGAATTTTTCAAAAGTGTTTCAAGTTTAAAGTTTCAGGTTTAGTAAGAAACTAAAAACTGTCACTGAATACTGTAAACTGCAACTGATCACTTTTTCTACTCCGCTTTTAATCGTAAATTATTCATTACCGTTTTAGGAGCAAGGAATTCGAATTTAATCTTATCATTGTCTTTTACCTTTTGAACCCCTTCAAGCAAGATTTTATCATTTTCGCCAAGTCCGCTGCTTACAACATATAAATCCGGAATTTCACCTGTAATTGTGATTTCTTTAGATGTTACCACATTGTTTTTATCAACTACAAAAACGTATTTCTTATCCTGAATTTCATAAGTTGCTTTTTGTGGAATCACGATAGCATTTTTCAACGGGACAAGCATTTGAACTTTTCCTGTTTCACCATTTCTCAACAGTTTTCCTGTATTTGGGAATCTGGCTCTAAAAGCAATATTTCCTGTTTCGTTATCGAATTCACTTTCAATAACCTCAACATTTCCTTTGTATTTAAAAACATCTCCATTTGCCAAAAGCAAACCAACATTATTTCCTGCACGGTCTTTTACATCAGTTTGATATTGAAGATATTCTGGCTCAGATACATTGAAATAAGCAAACATTTCACTGTTGTCTGAAAGACTTGTCAATAATTCTCCTTCGTCGATAAGACTTCCTAATTTTAAAGGAATTCTGTCGATTGTTCCGTCAAACGGCGCTCTGATTTCGGTAAATGATAAATGTAATTTTGCTAAGGCAACTTCTGCTTTTGCTGATTGCAATTTTGCCTGAGCTACACTTAATTCGTTTTTAGAAACGATATTTTTATCTGCCAGTAATTTAGAATTTTGTAATTCAATTTCTGTTGATTTTTGCTCTGCCTGCGCTTTAAGCAATTCTGCCTGATACATGTTTGGCATAATTTTAAACAACAACTGGCCTTTTTTTACAAACTGGCCTTCATCAACATAAATGTTTTGTAAAAACCCTTTTTCCTGGGCGCGGATTTCAATGTTTCGAACAGATTTTATCTGAGAAACATACTCTTTAGTAAATGAAGTGTCAATTTTTACAGGGTTGGTAACTGTAAATTTTTCCTCTTCTTCTTTTTCTTCTTTTTTTGATGTACAACTGGTAAGGCACAACAAGGCAAGCATGCCCGTTAACACGATAATTCTTTTCATTGGTATGTAATTGGAAATTAAGCGATTGATTAGGGATACAAAAACCCCTTTAGATGTAGAAAGCATCAGCCCCAATACGTGAATTGAATGTCGTAAGTGTGGTAAATTTTAAGAAGTAAATTCTAAAAATAAAATCCATATTTATGCATGATCACGCTTTTGGTAACCGATGTATAAAATAGAATCAAATTCTTAAAACTCTCTGAGTAATATAGATAGGATTTGACAGGCCACGAGATGAGCCAAAAATATCAAAATAGTTAGAAGATTTTGCAGCAATTTGCTGAGATAATGTCAAATACCAATTATCTAGTAAACTGTAATTTGTTGCAAAAAATTTATTGGAAAGTCCACCTTTAAGATTGTCGCCAAAATATTCTTCATCCAAATCTATATCAGCATCTTCAATTATTGAACTGCCTTGTTCGTTATTGGTGAATTTTACGCGGTGTCTTTTCTCAAGATTGTGGTGAGAATTTAAATAAGTTTCAGCATTAAGACATTGCCCTCCGCCTAGCAGAAGGAAATTCATAAATGTTAAAAATACTACTAACTTTCTCATTTGAGTGCGAAAGTAATAAAAGATCGGAATAAAAAAAATAAAATAAGAAAGTCTTAACAAGTTATAATTTGCGAAATCGTTTTCTTTTTATTTCACTATTAATTCAACAATAAATCGATTGATTTTGTGCGGAAATAATAGAGCAAATTAACATAAAAGTAACTTCACTAAAATATTGCCAAATAATCTAGTATCAAAAAACGAGAATCGTAAATATCTGATTCTCTATATTTTATTTCGTAATTATCATGCTCTTTCTAAAACAAAATTTCCATTATAGTAAATTCTTGCCCGTTTTTTTCAAAAGTTTTATAGGTATCTGTCATTCCAAATTTCTCGTAAAAATTCTTTTTATTAGTTCTGGCATTACACCAGACTTTCTTTACTTCTTTTTCTTTTGCCAATTTCAAAATATAATGCAATAATAATGACGCAATTCCTTGTCCCTGAAATTGTTCTAAAGTTGCTAATTTCCTAAACTGCATTTCATCTGCAGAAAAAAAACAGGAAACTATTGAAACTAATTTGCCATTTGTAAAAACGCCAAAATGTGCTCCTAAATCATCTTCCTTTAATTGAACAAATTCAAAAGGCTGATCGGGCCACATTACGTCATGTCTGATTTGCCAGGTTTGAGAAGCCTGGATTGCTACGATTTTCATTTTAAATTCTTTTGTTTTTCAAAATTAAGGCAATTTACTTTTATTCTCACCCAAAGAAAAACACAAAAAAAATATCCATTTAAATACAGACAAATAATTGAAAAATAAATAAGATAAATCTCGCTATTCTAGTGAATAATAATTATTTTTATGATATCTAAAAACAATAAATCCAGTTATGAAAAAATTCCTAGCAGCAGTATTATTATGTATAAGTGTAAATGGTTTTGCACAATTGATACAATTTGGACCTCAATTTTCATCCAATATTACTTCGGCAGTAACAGATGATTTTAGTTCTAAAAGTTCAGGCACAGATATAGGTTTTTCGGGATTTGCGAGAGTTAATTTATTGCTTTTTTACGGTCAGGCCGAATTTGGTTATGCAAAAAATAAATTTAGTGTCTCTCAAACCGGAATTGGCGAAACAGAATATGAATTATCTGGAACAGATGCTTCTTTAATTGCTGGTTATAAAATACTTCCGTTTGGAAAACTAGGAAATCTTCGCGTTTTTGTTGGCTATAACTGGAAACATTACTCTGATATAAAAGCCAGTAACAATCTTAGCTTAATTGCTTTTGAGCAGGACAACAGCAGTATTCTTGGCGGTGTAGGTATCGATGTATGGAAATTTACTTTTGATGCTCGTTACCTTGCAGGTCTATCAGATCTTGATGCTTCTAATAGAGAACTAAAAACAGGAGTTGTGAATATTTCTCTTGGGTATAAATTTCTATAGTATTAAAAATAAAAATGCCACAGATTCCAGAGATTCAAAAGCATGGTAATCTGTGAAATCTATGGCAAAAAATATTTAGTTTAATTCGAAAATGCATTCAGAATTCCCATTGCTTTTTCTATATCTTTTTTATTCACAAAAATATGATCGTGATAAAATGCTGCGACAACATTACAGCTAATTCCTTGTTTTGAAAGTGCTGTCGAAAATGCTGCCGTCAATCCAACAGCTTCTAGCGAAGAATGAACGGTTAATGTTATCCACGCCATTATAACTGAATATTCTAACTTTAGAATCTCTGCTATTTCTTTTTTCAGAATTACTGTAATCGCTTCTTTTTCTCTAAAGAACATTTCAACTTCATTTAGATTTATATTTTCTAAATTCTCCACTTTACAAAAAACATAATCGCCCGAATTATGTTCCGGTTTCATACTTTTTAGCAATTGCTGCAAATCTTTTTCTCCTGACATGGTTGCTTTTTTACTAAATAATTATTGCAAAAGCTTGTCTAGTTTTCCTTTTGTTTCAGGAAAATCTTTATCTAAAGTCAATGCTTTTTGATAATTGGCAATAGCATTTTTTTTATCTCCGTTTGCTTCATAAAAATCTCCAAGAGAATCAAATACATTTGGGCTTTCAGGATAATTTAAAACATTTAATTTAAATAAATAACCTGCCAAATCATTATCTTTTTGTGAAAGAGCCTGATAACCATAGACATTTACAACCTGTTCCGGAATATTTACTTTATAACCGAGATGTTTGGATATATTTTCATAATGTTTTTCGATTTTAGTTAAAACAGCTTTATTGAAATTCATTTGCTCGCCAATTGAAAGCTTTAATTGATTAAAAGCAAAAAGAAAACGAAGCGCATCATAAGTTGCAATTAAAGGAATCGAACCATGATTATCGTCTTTATAATATTTGTATTGATATTGTAAATTGCTTTTTTTATTCTGACTTAAAAAATCGTTTAAATCTAATGCTGATCGAATATGTTTTGTAGTTACAGATGTATCTTTTCGAACTTTTAGAAGATCCATATTGTCTTCCATCGTATTGGCAACTCCCAAAAACAGAGAAACATTTGACATATTTTTAGTTGCCAATGCTTTTGTAGTTTCTTTTAAAAACTTTTGCTTATCCCACCACATACTGGGATCGATGGCAACATAAGAATTGAATAAATTGGTATGATTGGTAAGAACATTCATAACGGTTAATCCGCCAAAAGAATGCCCGATTAGTGTTTTGTAAGGCGCTGTTGGATATTTTGAATCAATGTAAGGGATTAATTCTTTCTCCAAAAATTCTGTAAATTTTTCTCCTCCGCCTGATTGCTCACTCAAACCTTTATTTACAAAAGGCAAATCAATATCAGAATGTGTTGGGGTTAAATCTCTGGTTCTGTTTGTATTTGGAATACCTACAACAATCATTTCCGGACATATAGTGTTTCCGTTTATTTCGCTTAATTCCTCAATCATTCCAACAACAGAACTAAAATGGGCATCTCCGTCTAATAAATAAACCACCGGATATTTTTGGATAGAAAACCCTTTATACTGAACACTTCTGGGAAGATGAATCCAAATTTTTCTTTGTTCATTTAAAACTTTCGAAGAAATACTATCAATTGTTCCTATAGTAATCTGGTTTTTATTTTGAGCATTTGAATAATTTCCAAACAATAAAATACAACATAAAAAAATCATATTGAAATTTAAAAAACCTGAAAAATTACCTCGGAAATTAGTTTGTTTCATCTTTGTTTTTGGGTTAATAGTTAGACAATAAATATAAAACAAAAACGATAAAATATGATTGTTTGAATCATCAATTCTCAGAAAAACAAAAGCCGCAAAGAAGTTTTATTTCTTTGCGGCTTTATAAGTATTTTAATTAGAAAAACTCTTTTATGAGTAATTACATTTTCAAATAATAACGTTCTAAATTTTCACTTTGAATTTTTTCAATACCGTTTTCCGTTTGTTTGGCAATGTTTATTACGTGTAGTACATTTGATTTATCATCAACAGTGCAATTCCAAATTGTGCCATCAGACAAAATAATGGCCGAAAATAATGAATCTGATTTGTCTTTGTTATAATAAACCAAATTCTCTGTTTTTGTTATTTTTTTTACCAAGGTTTTTTTGTCCTGTTCGTAGAACAAAATCTTATTTTCTGATATTTCAACAAATTCATCAACTAACTTAATTTGAGAATCTTTTGTTGTTTTTACAGCCCACATTGGTTTATCTCCTGTCAATTTCCAGGTACCCAAAGCTTTGTGCATCATATTTTTTCTCAGGAGACATTTTAAAGTATCTACTTTTTTAATTGATTCCTGACCCAATTCATTTTCAGGTTTTATTTTTGATGCCACAGAAAACAGATCCAATGCATTTATAAAATCTGATTTTTTGTAACAGGCAACAGCTAATTCGTATTTATTTTTTTGAAATTTAGTCTTTGCATCAACCTGAGCAAAACTTTTAATTGCAAATAATAAAATAATAAGAGTAAAGTATTTTTTTCTCATTTAAAATGGCTTTATTTTTTTGCAAACATAATTGTTAAATTCGTAACTATTTTACGCTTTTACGTATTTTTTTTCAAACCAAAAAACCAAAACAATCAAACAACTGTAAACGAATAAGTTACAACAAAAAAAACCTCTTTCTTAAAACTAAGAAAGAGGATTTTCACCGTAATTATATGATTTATCTTACTAAAAATACATTGTTTTTGGGTGTAGCATCCATAAAAATACCTCCATCAACAGTTATCTGTTTAATTTGTATTTTACTTTTTAATGTAACTGAAGCTGTTTTTTGATTGTTTTGCCAAATTGCCGGAGTTTGATGCAAAGTTTCTTTTGAATCGTCTGTGTAAATGATATTTACATCAAATGGAATAGCAAAACCTCCAACGTTCTCTATAGCTACAGTGTTTTTTTTAACATTTTTAACTGAGAGATCTATATAATTATTGGTAAAAAACCAGTTATTAAAAAACCAATTCAAATTTCGCCCTGAAGCGGTGTTCATCGAATTAAAATAATCCCACGGAATTGGATGTTTTCCGTTCCAGTTATCCATGTAGGCGTGAAGCGATTTTTTGAACAAATCATCTCCAAGCAAATCTTTTAATGCAATATAAGAAAGAGAAGCTTTTCCGTATGAATTGTTTCCATAACCCGGACCTGAAAGTTGAGATGACATTGAAATTATAGGCTGATCTTCTTCTGTTGAAACATCATTAATATAACCTTCAACTCTAAATTCCTTATAAAATTTATCGGCTGCTTCTTTACCATGCTCTGCAATTCCTATTAAATATTCAAAAGTAGTTGCCCAGCCTTCATCCATAAAAGCATAACGCGTTTCATTGATTCCCATGTAAAACGGAAAATATGTATGTGCTACTTCGTGATCCTGAACCAATTGTGCAAAAACCGGATCGTTCATTTGCGAATCATTACACATCATTGGATATTCCATATCTGCAAAACCCTGAAAAGCGGTCATTTTAGAAAACGGATACGGAATTCCAGGCCAGTTATTTGAAAACCAGTCCAACGCGTATTGATTATTTTTGATTGAATTTACAAAATCAGTTCCTTTTACATCATACGCTGCCTGAACACTTGCACGACGGTTTGTTTTTTTATCCACTACAACGCTGCTCGCATCCCATAAATAATGATCGCTCAAACCAAAACAAACATCTGAGATATGTTTTGCTTCAAATTTCCAAATATTCCATTCGTTTTGTTTTGTTACCGCACCGCTTTTCATTTCCTGCTCATTTGCGATATGCATGATTTCATCTGTTAAGTATGATTTTTTCAAACGCGCTGCAAATTCAGGCTGTAAAACCTCATCCGGATTTAATAAATCTCCGGTTCCGTAAACCACATAGTTTTTAGGTGCTTTTACAGAATAGGTGTAATCATTAAAATCATTGTAAAACTCCTGACGATCTGTATGAGGCAATCTGTCCCATCTGTTATAATCATCAAAAACAGTCACACGAGGATAACTGTAAGCGGCAAAAAATGTCGTATTATCAATTTGTCCTTCTCTTCCACTCTCTTTTGATAAAGGATAATTCCAGTCAATATTAATGGTGATTTTAGAATGTGGCGGAACTGCTTTTTTCATTTTTACATTTCCAACCGTTCCCCAGCTTCTGGCGTCTTCTTTATAAACTTCACCCTCAATTTTTAAAGAGGTAATTGTTAATCCATTGCTTAAAAAATCATTACTAACATCACCACTTCTTGGAGAAGAAGGTTTGTGAAGGTTATTTACAAAACGAATGGGTAAGTTTCTTAAAGTATCGCTGCTATTGTTTGTATAGACAATAGTTTCAGTTCCACTGATAATTTTTGTATCTGCATTTACCGTTAATGCGATATCGTATTTTCCGTGGTTTTGCCAGTAATTTTTTCCTGGTTTTCCGTCCATCGAGCGGGTTCCTTTTGCGTAAGCTTCTTTGATATTTCGCGGCATATAAAGTTCCTGCGCAAAATTATTTTGTGCCAAAAACAAAAAGACAATTAGTATAAATTTTTCCATAAGTGGTTTTGGGAATTTTGTTTATTTAATAGTTGTTATGAATTAGTTGCATTTTTTTATTTAATGTTACAATTCTTTAAATAAATTTTTAAGATTGGAGTTAATTTGCCACGAAGGCACAAGGACGCAAAGATTCTTTTTTAAAGACACAAATTAAAAAAACTTTGCGTCTTTGCGATATTAAAATTTAACTTAAAACAAAAAAACTTTGTGCCTTAGCGCCTTTGTGGCAATAAACAAAAAAACCGCCTAATTCAAAAAGAAAAAGACGGCATCTACAATTTAATATATAACCTTGATCACTACAAAATATAATCGGTATTAATAAAATTCGATTCTTTGCTGTTTAGCAATTCCTGCAAAATTTCATTGTTGTAAGCGATATCTTTTGAAGCTACAAACGTACGAATTGAGAATGAACGCAATGCATCCGGAATACTTAAAGTTCCTACGGCAGAATCTTTACGACCTGTAAAAGGGAAAGCATCCGGACCTCTTTGGCAAGAACTGTTCAGGTTTACTCTGCACACTAAATTCACTAAAGAATCAATAAGCGGAGCCAAAGTTTTAATATCTTTTCCAAACAAACTTACTTGTTGTCCGTAATTTGATTCGGCCATATCATCCAGAGGTTCATCAATATGTTTAAAAGAAATAATTGGCACTACTGGTCCAAATTGTTCTTCGTGATAAACTCTCATTTCTTTATTTACCGGAAATAAAACTGCCGGAAAAATATAATTTTCGGTATGTTTTCCACCTTTTTCATTCAGGATTTTTGCTCCTTTAGAAGTTGCATCATCAATTAGTCCCTGAATATAAGCCGGTTTATCTGTTTCAGGAAGCGGAGTCAACGAAGCATTTTTATCCCACGGGTTTCCAAATACAAGAGAATCTACTTTTTCAGAAAAACGTCTGTTAAATTCTTCTGCAATAGATTCGTGAACGTATAATACTTTTAAAGCCGTACAACGCTGTCCGTTAAAAGATAAAGAACCTGCAATACATTCCTGAATTGCCAAATCTAAATCGGCATCTGGCAAAACAATCGCCGGGTTTTTGGCTTCTAAACCTAAAATCAAACGTAATCTGTTTTTGTTAGGGTGCTGATCCTGCAAAGCAATCGCTGATTTACTGTTTCCGATTAATGCCAAAACATCAATTTTTCCTGACTTCATGATTGGGGAAGCAATTTCACGGCCTCTACCATAAACAATATTGATTACGCCTTTTGGAAAACTGCTTCTAAAAGCGTGCAATAATGGTGAAATACATAAAACACCATGTTTTGCCGGTTTAAAGATTACAGTATTTCCCATAATCAAAGCCGGAATCAATAACGAAAAAGTTTCATTAAGAGGATAATTATAGGGTCCAAGGCATAAAACAACACCAAGAGGTCCGCGGCGAATCATAGCATTTACACCTTGTACTTTTTCAAAATGCGAACTACGTCCGTTCAGTTCCTTATAACTATCAATCGTATCCTGAATATATTCTACGGTTCTGTCGAATTCTTTTTGCGAATCGCCAAGGTTTTTTCCAATTTCCCACATCAAAAGTTTCACCACTTCTTCGCGGGTATCCTTCATTTGTCTTACGAAATTCTCCATGCATTTAATTCGGTCAGCGACTTTCATCGTTGGCCATAAGCCCTGACCTTTGTGATATGCGCCATTGGCAGCCTCAACTACTTCTGCCGCTTCTTTTTCTCCCATAAAAGGGATTGATCCTAATAATGTTGGCGAGTATTTTTCTGTAGAAGAAATCGTCGAAAAAACAGGAGTTGTTTGTCCTGTCCATTGTTTCAATTCTCCATTTACAAGATAAGTGTCTTGATTTATTAGTGTTTTAATCTGATATTCTTCGGGTATAAAACTCATAATCTGGTAATTTTTATAGTTTGGTTATTAATAGCAATTTCAAAAGAAAAAAGAGGCTTTTTATGCCTCTTCTTGTCTTTTATGGGTTTATAGTTTCACCTTCCCAGTCCAGGATTCCGCCAAGCAGGTTATAGGCATTTTGTATCCCTAACTCATTCATAACCTGGCATGCTTTGGCACTTCTTGCTCCAGAACGGCAATACACATAGTAATTTTTATTTTTGTCAAGTTCTTCGATTTCATAAATAAATCCCTGACCTTTATTGATATCAATATTTACGGCATTTTCGATATAACCGTCATTAAATTCGTCTTCAGTTCTTACGTCCAGTATAACTGCATTCTCGTCAGCAGCAAGCTGATTAACCCAATCTTCTTGTGATAAATTCATAATATGTCTTTTTTGTAAAATTACGACGTTTCTATTAATTAAAAACGTGCCAAATGCGATTTCGATTATTATTCTCAGAAAACGTTTTAGAGAAAGTATAATAATCAGTGAAACACAAATTTACTCACTATTTTTAAAAATATAGTCTATAAAATCGATGGAAAATAGGATTTTTTCATTTACCTAAAATACATCTTAAAAATAGTTTTCTGACAATTAATAACGTTTCAATCTGCTATCTTTGTATAATATTATGTTCTTTAATCTTAATTTGATAAAAAAAGTTTGCCACTAATTGCACAAATTTTCACGAATAAATTAGTGATAAAGCTTTTTTGCCACAAATTAAAAAATTAAAATGATTAACATTGTTCGCCACGAATCACACTAATTTTCACTAATTAATTCTTGTTGGTTCGTGAATTCGTGGCAAAAAAAAAACCAAATACATGCAAAATTCATTACAAAACATATTTCCTAATTTCTCCAATGAACTTATTGCTACTATTGAAGAAAATGGAAGCGCCCAAGATTTTGAAGCAGGCACCATTTTAATGCGTACCGGACAATACATTAAAAACACGGTCTTAATCACCAAAGGAAAAATCAAAATTTATCGTGAAGGCGAAGATGGCGGCGAATTTTTAATGTATTATCTACAGCCTGGACAAGCATGCGCAATTTCAATGATTTGTACCGCCAAAAGCGAAAAAAGTCAGATTATGGCAAAAGTTGTCGAAGATGTTTCGGTCATGATGATTCCGCTGCAAATGATGGACAAATGGATGATGGAACACAGAACATGGTACGAATTTGTAATTGAAACTTATAGAAGCCGTTTTGAAGAAGTCTTAGAAGTTGTCGATAATATCGCATTCAGATCTATGGACGAGCGTTTAGAATTCTACCTAAAAAGACATTCCGATGCCTGTGGCTGTTCTGAAGTAAAATTATCTCATCAGGAAATAGCGACTGAATTAAATACTTCACGCGAAGTTGTTTCCCGATTACTCAAAAAAATGGAACAACGTGGTTTGGTAAAACTTAACCGCAACCAAATTGAATTATTAAACACGAATTTCACGAATTAACACTAAGTTTTTTTTTCTAACCATTAAGAGATTAAGAAAAATTAAGATTAGCTGCTTAATTATCTTCGTTAAAGATTAAGATAAAAAAGTAAAACTTAATTGTCTTCATATCTTAATGGGAAAAAATATTTTTATGTTCATATTTACTTATGTGATAAATGTTACTGTACATTTCTAATTAACAAAGCACCTTTGCATAAAAACAAATGCAATGGAATATTTAGGCTATTTTGCTTCTATCATTATCGGAATTTCGCTTGGCTTAATTGGCGGTGGCGGATCTATATTAACGATTCCGATTTTGGTGTATTTGTTTAAAGTAAATCCGGAACAAGCCACTTCTTATTCCTTATTTATTGTTGGATTAACCGCAATGTTTGGCAGTTACAGTCATTACAAAATGGGAAATCTCAAACTAAAATCGGCTTTGTATTTTGCTATTCCTTCTGTGATTTCGATTCTGATTATTCGCGAAGTTATTTTTCCGCAGATTGCTTCCACACTTTTTTCGATTGCTTCGTATTCTGTTTCCAAAGATTTTCTGATTATGATTATCTTTTCAGTATTGATGATTACAGCGGCAATATCAATGATTCGAAAAAACAAACCCGAAATAAAAGGCACCGAAACAAATTACATTCAATTAAGCATAATAGGTTTTGTTGTCGGAATCATCACCGGATTTCTTGGCGCCGGCGGCGGATTTTTGATAATTCCTGCCCTGCTCTTTTTTGCCAATTTACCTATGAAACAAGCCGTTGGAACTTCACTATTAATCATAACAATAAATTCATCCATTGGTTTTGGAGGCGATTTATACATCGGAACTCCCATAAATTATCCTTTTTTATTAGGCGTTTCTGCAATGGCACTTCTCGGAATGATAATTGGAAGCCAGCTTTCTAAAAAAATCGACGGAACAAAACTGAAACCTATTTTTGGCTGGTTTGTTTTGGTAATGGGGTTTTATATTATTACAAAAGAGGTTTTATTTTAGTTTACTTGTAGAGTAATCTTTGTCAAAGTTTTAAACTTTGACAAAGATGAACTAAAAAAATCCGTTTATTTCAGGAATTGCAGATTTGTATTTTTTGGGCGGTTCATTCGGCGGGCTATCCGCTATATTAGTTATATGCGTTTAGCATTATTAATTTTAATCATTACAGAATCCATATCGTTAATCCAAATTATTAATTCAGGATCTATCCAAGTTATTATTTCGATAATTGAATTATAAACATCTTCTACATAAGTGAAGTCAATATTATTCTCATTAAAACAAATTGGCTCATTATGATTAATTCGATTTCTAAACTCTCTAATTTTATTCAATCTATCACATACCTGAATTCTACCAATACCAGAGGGCAGATGATTAAAAATTTGTATTGGCCTTCCACGTAAAATTCTGTAATGGGATAATTCAAATAAATTTGTCCAAAATCCTAAAGTTTGATCGGCAATTATTTTGCCGGTGGTTGCAGGAATTCTAATTCTTCTAAATCTATTCTCCGATTTTTCAATGGACGTTTTTAGATAATCATTTGTTACTATTCTTCCTGTACGACGATCTCGGTATGTTAATGAAGAATCAATCATAAATCCAGTTTTTTGATTAATTATCCAATCAGGATCTACAAAATACCCAGACAAAATTATATTTATTTTATTTCTCAATACAACTTCTAATATGCCTAAAATTGGATGAAAAGATTGGGATATTTTTAAGTTTGCCTTATATAATTTAACCGATTTTGTTAATCTGTTTCCCGTACTTATCTTGTATCTGTCAATTCGTGAAGAGGAAAGATATAATTGAACTTTTTGAAATCGCATTTGTAAGAATTATTTGATTGTAAATATAAAAAGATTTCTTATATTTGCATCATGATACTTGATAAAGCCTCTTACCTCTGAGTAACGTAATTAAGTTTAAGAAATGCAAAGAGCCACTTTTTAGTGGCTCTTTTTTTATTGATACTCAATGAAGTTATAATCAATGCTCCCCATACCCAATATCATCCATCTTCCCGCTAAAAACGCGATATTGAATAATAAAATAAATAATCACCAAAAACAAAGCGACAAAAAACCAGCTTAGTCCGGCGTTTAAACCGTATTCTCCTGCTGCAGTATTATAAATCGTTAACGATGGATTTACTTTATTTGTTGAAGGCAAAACATTCGGGAAAATTGAAACAGCTGTTGAAGCAAATCCGCCGACTAAAAACAAGGAAGAAAATATAAAGGCGTGACCGTCTTTTTTGAAGGAACGTACTTTGAACAACCCTAAAATACCAACAAAAGCCATTACAGGAAAAAACCAAAGAATTGGTGTTTCAATAAAATTATGAAACGGTTCCGGTTCGATGAAATGCCAGATTTGCAGCGATATACAAACCAAAACCAATAAACCGATATTTAGTCTGAAAACCATATTTTTAAGCTGTGGATTCAAATCGGAATTGGTTTTAAAAATAATCCAATTGGCACCGTGAATCATTAAAGCGACAACACTTACGATTCCCAGGAAAAGCGTAAACCAATCTATAATTCCCAATTCATTTGCCTGCGGACTAAATGTTGGATTCCACAAAGGCAAAAAGAAAAAATGCGGTTCTTGTGTTGAAACTCCGTTTTGTACCATTCCGAGATTGACGCCGCGAACAATATTTCCCAAAGCAATTCCGAAGAAAAGTGCCAAAAGTAAACTCGCGATTCCGAAAGCCTTATCCCAAATGGCTTCCCACATTGGGTGATGTACCTGCCCGCGCATTTCTAAACCAATGGCGCGGAAAATCAACAACCATAAAATCATGATTAAAGGCAAATAAAATCCGCTGAAAGAAGAAGCGTATAAAGTGGGGAAAGCAAAAAATAAAACTCCCCCGGCAGCGATCAGCCAAACTTCATTGGCATCCCAAAACGGACCGATTGAATTCGTGATTGCTTTTTTATCTTTTTCTGTTTTAGCAAAAAATAAATGTATAATTCCTGCTCCAAAATCATAACCGTCCAGTACAATATAAACGGCCAAAATTCCCATTAAAACTACGTACCAAAAAAATTCCATACTTATATTTTTTCTGTTGAAAGTTCCACATGATGCGGTCCTTTATTGATAATTTTTCCAATTAAAAGCAAAAACAGCATTCCGAGTAAAAGATACAACCCGATAAAACCTAATAAAGTAAACAAGGTATTTCCTGATGAAACGGTTGGCGATGCACCTTCGGCAGTTCGCAGTAAATTATAAACAAGCCACGGTTGTCTTCCTAATTCTGCTGTATACCAGCCTGTTGTATTGGCGATATACGGAAACGGCATCATGAACATGAGTGACCATAAAATCCATTTGGTTTGGTATAGTTTTCCTCTAATTAACTGAAAAAGGGCTAAAACCAGTAATCCAATAAAAATAGTTCCCAGCCCAACCATAATATGATAGGCATAATACAATCCCGAAATATTAGTTGGATGTAAATCTTCTTCAAACTGATCTAAACCTTTGATTTCCTGATCCCAATTTCCATAAGTAAGGAAACTTAAAATATTAGGAACCGCGATTTTATTGTCGAGTTTTTTGTCTTTTACATCGGGCTGTCCGATTAAAACAATTTCCGAACCTTTTTTCTCGGTATGAAAAATTCCTTCCATAGCGGCAAAAGTTACGGGTTGGTGTTTTACGACATTTTTAGCCAGTAAATCTCCCGTTGGAACCGCTACAATAATACTCGAAATCAATCCGAAAATCACTCCGGTTTTTAAAAATAATCTTCCAAAAGAAACATTCTTCTGACTCAAAATATAAAAAGCACCTATTCCGGCCACAACAAAAGAACTCGTTACCAAAGAAGCTGCCTGATTGTGTAAATATGATGGCCACAACCACGGATTGAGAAACAAGGCTTTGAAATTCGTAAGCACAAATCTTCCGTTTTCCAAAATTTCATATCCAACCGGATTTTGCATCCACGAATGTGTGGCAATAATTAAATAGCCACTCGCCCAGGAACCAATCATAATTAGCACTCCGGTTACAAAATGCCATTTATGTCCGAGGAGTTTTTCTCCAAATAAAAATATTCCCAGAAAAGAAGATTCTAAAAAGAAGGAAAACATACCTTCCATCGCCAAGGTCTGACCAATAATTCCGCCGGTTAATTCAGAGAATTTTGCCCAATTGGTTCCAAACTGAAACTCCATCGGAATTCCCGTTACAACGCCCATTGCAAAATTCAGGGCAAAAATTTTCATCCAGAAATGCGTGGCGTGATTGTATTGTTCGTTTTTGGTTTTAAGGTATTTCCATTTAAAATAAACAATGATCAGCGAAAGACCCATTGTAAGTTGCGGAAAAAGATAGTGAAAGGTAATTGTGAAGGCAAATTGCATTCGGTCATAAAAAAGCATTTCTTCCATGAGTGGTATTTGTTTATGAAGTCCCACAAATTTACCCATTAAAACCCGAAATGTTGTCCTTAAAAAAAAGTTTATTGAGTGGCATTTGTTAAACTTTTCAACAAAACATTGCCCGCGGTTTCAACCGCGGGAACTCATGCAAAATCATCATACGTTTCCCCTCGGTTGAAACCGCGGGCTATGTTTAATCATCTTTCAAAATTCCTTTTGCAACGCTTTCGTTTATTAAACCTTCGGCGTAATTCCCTATCGTTTACCCGCGGTTGAAACCGCAGGCTATGTTTTAATCATTTTTCAAAATTCCTTTTATAACGCTTTCGTTTATTAAACCTTCGGCGTAGTTCCATAATGTTTTGGAACCTTCTTTGATGACGCTCTTTTTTTCGCAGACTTTTTTATAGTTAACACCGAATTCTTTCCAGGTTCCTCCGTTATTTGATGTATTTTGCAATAACGGCTCTAATCTGTCCATCGCTTTTGCAAACTTGGCTTCGTTGGTTTCTCCGGCTTCAAATTCTTCCCAAATGGCGATTAATTCCTCGGCTTGTTTCTTTGGTAGTAAACCAAAAATTCGATTCGCAGCCAATCGTTCTTCATCTGTATTGCAATGATTTTTTTCAGAATCGTATATAAAAATATCACCAGAATCAATTTCGACAATATCGTGAATCAAAACCATTTTTACTACTTTCAAAACATCAATTGGTTCATCTGAATGTTCTGCCAGAACAATCGCCATCAAGGCCAAATGCCAGCTGTGTTCTGCATCATTTTCATTTCGGTCGCTATTGAATAGTTTCGTTTTTCGCTGAATATATTTTACTTTATCAATCTCTTTTATAAAAGCAATTTGATTTAATAGATCTTCTGTATTCATAATATTTAGTGTCGAAATGTAAAATTACGTAGATTTTTTTTCTACATATAAGGTATATAAGTTCAATTTAGTTTGGTGCGTAATAAATAAGCTTAAATTTAAATCTTATAAGTTTAATTTTGGTTTGTATAGATTTAGTTTCTAACTTAATCTACTTATATAACTTATCTGCTGAATCTTTCCATCTTTTTTACACAAAAATCAAATTTGTGTAACATTAGTCACTCATTTTAAATAAAAACTAAGTTACCTTTGTATTCCCTTATTTTACAATACATATCATGAAAATAGAACAAATCTACACCGGATGTTTAGCACAAGGTGCATATTATATTACCTCAAACGGAGAAGCAGCTATTATCGACCCACTTAGAGAAATCCAACCTTATTTGGATCGTTTAGAGCGCGATCAGGTAAAATTGAAATATATTTTTGAAACGCATTTTCACGCTGATTTCGTTTCGGGCCATATCGATTTAAGTAAAGAAACCGGAGCACCAATTGTTTACGGGCCAAATGCGGCTTGTGAATTTGACTGCATTTCTGCAAAAGATGGGCAAGAATTTAAAATTGGGGATATTACCATAAAAGCCTTGCATACTCCGGGACATACTATGGAAAGCACCACTTATTTACTGGTTGATGCAAACGGAAAAGATCACGCTATTTTCTCTGGAGACACTTTATTTATTGGTGATGTTGGCCGTCCTGATTTGGCTCAAAAAGCGGCTGGAATGACACAAGACCAACTGGCTGGAATTTTATTTCATTCCCTTAGAGATAAAATTATGACTTTGGCCGATGATGTAATCGTTTATCCTGCGCATGGTGCAGGAAGCGCTTGTGGAAAAAATATGAGTAAAGAAACGGTTTCGACAATTGGGAATCAAAAAGCGACCAATTATGCTTTGCGTGCTAATATGACCGAAGCAGAATTTATTGAAGAAGTTACGGACGGATTATTGCCTCCGCCAGCCTATTTCAGCATGAATGTGGCGATGAATAAAGGTGGTTATGAGAGCTTTGAAACAGTTTTACACAACGGAATGAAAGCCATTAAAGCTGAAGAATTTGAGGCTGTTGCCGAAGAAACCGGAGCATTGATTTTGGATACCCGAAAAAGTGCTGATTTCTACAAAGGATTTATTCCGCAATCTATTAATATTGGAATCAATGGTGATTTTGCGCCGTGGGTTGGAACTTTAGTTGCTGATGTAAAACAACCTATTGTATTAGTTACCGAAAATGGCCTTGAAGAAGAAACCGTAACACGTTTAAGCCGCGTAGGTTTTGATACAATTATTGGACATCTTGAAGGTGGCTTTGAAGCTTGGGAAAAAGCAGGTTTTGAAGTGGATACGGTGAACCGAATTTCGGCTGAACAATTTGCGGATAAATTCAATATTAAAGAAGATAAAATTATTGATGTTCGTAAAGAAACGGAATACGAAGCAGAACATATAGAAGATGCTTATAGTAAACCGCTTGCTTACATCAATGACTGGGTAAAAGATATTAACCCAAATGAGCATTTTTATTTGCATTGCGCGGGCGGATATCGCAGTATGATCGCCGCTTCGATTTTGCAAGCCCGCGGTTTTAGAAACTTTACCGAAATTGACGGAGGTTTTGGAGCCATTGCAAAAACAAATATTCCAAAATCAGATTTCGTTTGCCAGAGTAAGATTTTGAAAGCATAAACATATTTTTTCACCATATAAGTTATATAAGTTCATTTAATTACGGTGCGTTTAAACTTTAAGCTGGTAACTTATATGAACTCATATAAGTTCAACACGATTAAAACTCCAGCTTATAATTGCTTATATCACTTATATGGTAAAAAAAAATCTAATTTTAAAAAAATATGAACCTACTAGAAATTTTAAGAGAACCGTGGCCTTGGTATGTTGCGGGTCCGTTGATTGGGCTGACTGTTCCTATATTGTTGATTATCGGAAATAAATCTTTCGGGATTAGTTCTTCGCTGCGTCATATTTGTGCAGCTTGTATTCCTGCGAATATTTCCTTTTTTAAATATGATTGGAAAAAAGAAAGCTGGAATTTATTTTTCGTTTTCGGAATTTTTCTTGGTGGAATCATAGCGGCTTATTTTCTATCAAATCCAAATCAGGTTGAAATTACACCGCAGCTTTCAGAGCAATTAGCCTCTTACGGAATCACTGATCATTCTGGTTTATTACCAAAAGAGCTTTTTTCCTGGGAAAGTTTATTTACACTTCGTGGATTTATCATGATTGTCGTTGGTGGATTTTTAGTTGGTTTCGGAACGCGTTATGCGGGCGGCTGTACGAGCGGTCATGCGATTATGGGAATTTCAAACTTGCAATGGCCTTCATTAGTGGCGACAATCTGTTTTATGATTGGCGGTTTTATCATGGCAAATTTGATTTTGCCTTACATTCTTGCGCTTTAAGAATTCTTTCACTTTAAAATTTCAAAAATGAATAATTTAGAAAATAAAAATGCAGATACAGAAGGAATCAACGGAAGTCAACTTAAAGATTCGGGTTTCGGAAACTTTAAATATCTTTTGGTTGGAATCTTTTTCGGAATTGTATTCGTAAAAGCAGAGATCATTAGTTGGTTTCGTATTCAGGAAATGTTTCAATTGCAATCTTTCTTTATGTATGGTGTAATTGGAAGTGCCGTTGTGGTTGGAATAATCTCTGTTCAAATAATCAAAAGATTCAATATTAAAACCATTCAGGGAGAAAAAATAGAAATTCAGCCTAAAACTTTCAGTAAGGGACAAATTTATGGCGGATTGATGTTTGGTTTTGGATGGGCGATTACTGGAGCTTGTCCCGGCCCATTATTTGCGCAAATTGGTACCGGGGTAACTGTAATTGTGGTTACTTTATTAAGTGCCATTTTGGGAACCTGGTTTTATGGTTTGATAAAAGATAAACTGCCTCACTAATTTTTTTTCGATTTAAAATATCAAACCCGACAGATTTTTAAAATCTGTCGGGTTTACTTTTTAATAGCTTTCCTTAAAAGCACTTTTTAAATCTATTAACAGACAAATTTTAAAAACACGCTTGGTTTCATTTTCTTTAGTTATGTTTGTTAAAAATAATACCCGCCAAAACAAACATAAATATGAAACGTTCAGAACAGTTATCAATATTAAAAAACACTGAAAAGTGGGACGTTATTATAATAGGTGGCGGGGCAAGCGGCCTGGGAACAGCTCTTGATGCAGCAAGCAGAGGATACAAAACTATTTTGCTTGAAGCTGTAGATTTTGCAAAAGGAACTTCCAGCAGAAGTACCAAACTTTTTCATGGCGGTGTGCGTTATCTGGAACAGGGAGATATTCATTTGGTAAGAGAAGCGCTGAAAGAAAGAGGGTTGCTGGCAAAAAACGCAACTCATTTAGTCAAAAATCAATCTTTTGTAATTCCAAATTATAATTGGTGGGGCGGCTGGTTTTACACCTTCGGATTGAAAATCTATGATTTATTATCAGGGCGTTTAAGTTTTGGCAGTTCAAAATATATCTCAAAGAAAAAAACAATCGAAATGCTGCCTGCTGTTGAAAGAAAAGGCTTGGTGAGCGGAGTTATTTACCATGACGGGCAATTTGATGATTCGCGTTTGGCTATTAATCTCGCACAAACTGCTATTGAAAAAGGAGCTTGCCTTTTAAATTATTCCAAAGTCATAAACTTATTAAAAGACGATAAAAACCAAATTATCGGAGTTGAAGCAATTGATCATGAAACAGGTGACAGATACGAGATAAAAGGAGCTGCGATCATTAATGCAACTGGCGTTTTTACAAATGCTATAATGAAATTGAATGACAAAGTTTATAAAAAATATATTGTTCCCAGTCAGGGTATTCATCTCGTATTTGACAAATCTTTTCTGCCGGGCGAACACGCTTTGATGATTCCTAAAACAAGTGATGGAAGAGTTTTATTTGCAGTTCCCTGGCATAATTACATTGTGGTGGGAACTACTGATACATTAATAAGGAAACACAGTTTAGAACCGATCGCCCTCGAAAGTGAAATTGAATTTGTATTGCAGACTGCTCAGCGTTTTCTATCAAAAAAACCAACCAGAGCAGATGTTTTATCTGTCTTTGCCGGTTTACGTCCTTTGGCAGCTCCGGAGGAAGAAGGAAAAAGTACCAAAGAAGTTTCCAGAAGTCATAAAATTATTGTTTCAGAAACAGGCTTGATTACGATTACCGGAGGAAAATGGACGACTTACAGAAAAATTGCTGAGGACATTATAAACAAAGCAATCAAGACAGGTAAACTTCCTAAAAAGGATTGTAATACGGAGTTTCTTTCTATTCATGGAAATAAGGATACTTCTGCTTTAGATAGAAAAAATCACTTATATATCTACGGTTCGGATATCCCAAAAATAATTGAATTACAAGAAAACGAACCCGGATTAAAAGAGAAATTACATCCCGATCACGAATTTACAATGGCAGAAGTTGTTTGGGCTATTCGACATGAAATGGCCAGAACGGTTGATGATATTTTAGCAAGACGTGTTCGCTTATTATTTTTAGATGCCAGAGCTGCAATTGAATCTTCAGAAAAAGTAGCGCGAATATTGGCTAAAGAAATCGGACATAATGAAGCCTGGATTAATAAAGAAATTTTAAACTTTAAAGAAATTTCTAAAGGTTTTTTGTTGCCTGAATTCCAACAAGCCTTTCTTAATAAGGACAAAAAGCCTGCTTAGTACACTCCTATTTTAAATCAATTTCAATATAAAAATTATAGGGAACATTTTATTATCAGCAAATCATACATCTAATCAAAATTTTGCCTTACTTTTATACTAATTCTATAGGCTTTATAAAGTTATGATAGGTGTTAATTTGAATTAACAAAAAATTAACACAACACTTGTATATACAACTATTAAAAGTTATACATTTGTATATACAAATTATACACTTACGACTATGACAATTGAAGAGGTTATTAAAAGTACAGTTAAGATGGATAATGCGAAAAAAGTTATTCTGAATATCATGTACACGCAAAACGTGATTCAGGATCATTTCAGCGAGTTGATGAAACCGTATGATTTATCCGGAGAACAATATAATGTGCTACGTATATTGAGAGGACAAAAAGGTAATCCTGCTAACATGTGTGTGATCCAGGAACGAATGCTTGCTAAAACTAGCAACACAACGAGACTGGTAGACAAACTGTTACTAAAAGATTATGTTACAAGAAATGTTTGTCCTGGCAATAGAAGAAAGATTGAAGTATCAATTACTCAAAAAGGACTAGATGTTTTAAAAGAATTAGATCCGAAAGTAGATGAACACGAGCGTTCATTTGCCAGAAATATAAGTCCGGAAGAATTAGAATTATTAAATCGATTATTAGAAAAATACCGAACCCAACAAAATTAATATTATGAGCACATTATTAGAAAATTTGAACTGGAGATATGCAACAAAAAAGTTTGATGCAACAAAAAAAATCTCAGATGCAGATTTAAATACCTTAAAAGAAGCTGTTAGATTAGCTGCTTCTTCATACGGATTACAACCATACAAAGTTGTTATCGTAGAAAACCCTGAATTAAGAGAGCAATTAAAAGCTGCCGCTTATGGGCAAACTCAAATTACAGATGCATCTCAATTATTCATTTTTGCAAATGATTTAAATGCAGGACCAGAATCTGTAGCAGCTTATATCAAAAACATAAGCGAAACAAGAGGTGTTCCTACTGAAGCTTTAGGCGGATTTGCAGATATGATGAATGGTGTGATCTCAAACTTATCACAAGAGAATAAAAACATCTGGACAGCAAAACAAACTTATATCGCTTTAGGAACTTTATTAGCTGCTGCTGCCGAATTAAAAATCGATGCAACGCCAATGGAAGGTTTCAATGCAGCTGCATTTAACGAAATTCTAGGTTTCGATAAATTAGGCTTAAACGCTTCAGTTATTGCAACTGTAGGTTACAGACATGATGAGGACGACGCTCAGCACTACAAAAAAGTTAGAAAATCTCACGAAGAATTATTTATCACTATATAATTATTATTAATCCAAAATCAATTTTAACAAAATGAAAAATTTAAAAACAATTGCAATAGCATTATTCGTAGCAGCGGCTAGTATTTCAGTAAATGCTCAAACTAAAAAAATCGACGTTAAAGCATCTACTATCAAATGGGTAGGTAAAAAAGTAACCGGAGAGCACTCTGGAACTGTAAACTTTAAAGACGGAGCTGTAGTTTTCAAAGGAAAAAAATTAACTGGTGGTAGTTTCACTGTTGATATGACTTCTTTAACTGCAACTGATTTAACTGGAGAATACCAAGGAAAATTGAATGGTCACTTAAAAGCTGACGATTTCTTTGGAACTGACAAATTTCCAACTGCAAAATTAGTTTTCAAAACTATCGGAGCTAAAGCAACTGACGTTTATACTGTAACTGCTGATTTAACTATCAAAGGAATCACTAAACCTGTAACTTTTGACATCACTGTAGCTGGAAACACTGCTACAACTGCATTTAAAGTTGACAGAACTAAATATGATATAAAATACAACTCTGGTAACTTCTTCGAAAACTTAGGAGACAAAACTATCAATGACGATTTCGAATTAACTGTAGCTTTAAAATTCTAATATTTTAGACTTACTAATTCAAAAATTAGAAAACCCCAAAAGTTTAGGCTTTTGGGGTTTCTTTTTTATACTTTTCACAATAATAACGTTCTTAACACTTAAATAACCCTTTCATAACAACACGCAATGTTTTGATTAACATACGGCATTTAATTTTGGAGTACTTAAAAAAATCAAAAACTAGAAATCCAAATTATAGTTATGAAAACAAAAATCAGTATTGCAATTCTAAGTATTCTAAGCAGTTTTTTTCTACAGGCACAACAACAAAGGGGAATTGTTGGCACCACAAACTGGATGAACAACTGGACTAATTTTAAACCAGCCAACACAGAATATAACGAAGCTAGCAATATTATTGCAGGAACAATTGACAAAGACACAAAATTATACAAACGAAACACTTATCAATTGGTTGGTACTGTTTATGTAACCAACAATGCTGTTTTAACCATTGAACCCGGAACTGTAATTCGCGGAGATGACAAAAGCTGCGGAACATTAGTAATAACTAATGGCTGCAAAATAATGGCAGAAGGTTTAGAAACCGATCCTATTATTTTTACATCAAACAAAGATGTTTTGGATAGAAAACCTGGGGACTGGGGCGGAATTATTATTATGGGAAAAGCTCCAATAAATAGCCTTGGAGGATTGCACACTTTACCTTTTGATCTTGATCCTTTATTAAATCATTATGGCGGTCAGGATACCGAAGACAATTCCGGAATTTTAAAGTATGTTAGAATCGAATATTCAGGAAGAAAGTTAAGTGCTTTGAAAGAGCTTAACGGACTTTCATTAGCCGCTGTCGGAAAAAAGACAGTTTTAAGTAACATCCAAATTAGTTTTTCAAACGACGATTCATTTGAATGTTATGGAGGAAATTTAGATATGAACAATTTAGTTTCTTACAGAACAACTGATGATGATTTTGATTTTACACAGGGAGCGCAAATTAATATTAGCAACAGCATTGCTATTCGCCATCCGTTTTCATCAGATATTTCAGGTTCAAGATGTTTTGAAATTGACTCTTATGATAAAATCGAAAATACAGACATCAATAAATTGACTAAAATAAACGCCTCAAACATTACACTTGTTAATCTGGAAGAAAATAATCAGGGATTGGTAAGAGAATCTATTCATATAAAAGAAAATACATTTTTTAATTTAACAAATAGTATCGTATCCGGTTTTATGTCTTTTGTTATATTGGAAGGAAATATAGGAAATGGAGATGCCAATTTATCTAAAATCAACTTCAAAAATGTAATTGTAAATAATTGCCAGGGCGAAATTATAAGTGAATCAAGCAGTAATGACGCGGGAATTAAAAATTATTACAGCAAACCACAATTTGCTTTGGATTTTACTAAAATTAGAAACATTGATTTATTTACAACGCCCAATATCAAAGGAAGTCCAGATTTTAGAGTAAACCAAAACAACACTATTGCAATTGGAAACTAAGGAATTAAAACCATCTTATCTGGCAAAATTTAACAAATTTCCAGATTTAGAAAAGTTTTTTTCAAATTTTATGTATTCTAATCCAAATTACATTTATATATTTGCGTTATCAAAATAAGATATGAAAACAACAATGAACAATATTTGGTGGTGGAAGAATTTACGTCAATCGTCGTGAACAAAGCTTCCTATGGTATTGTAAACTATAAATATAAAAGGCTTGTCATCACGACAAGCCTTTTTTTTGGTCGAAACTCAAATGAAATAAATTAAAATTAAAAACAACATACTTTGAAACCTTTTATACTCAACACACACTACAAACAAATTCTGGCAGACACGATTACGCCGGTAAGTATTTATTTTAAAATAAGAGATAAATTTCCTAATAGTTTATTATTGGAAAGTAGTGATTATCATGGAAACGATAACAGCTTCTCTTATATCTGCTGCAATCCCATTGCGACGATTAAAATCGAAAACGAAACAATTTCAAAAACGTTTCCTGACGGAACTACTGAAAAAATTTCAATTGATGCAATGACTAATATTCCAGAAGTAATTCAGGAATTTTCAAGTCAGTTTCAATCAGAAAAAAACGATTTTAAATTCATCAATAACGGATTATTCGGATACATTTCTTACGATGCTGTTCGTTATTTTGAAAAAGTTTCTATTGCTAAAAAAGATACGGCAACATTAATTCCGGATGTATTTTACGCCGTTTATCAAAACATAATTGCTATTAATCACTTTAAAAATGAAGCTTACATTTTTTGTCACAGTGTTGATGGCAAAAACAACATTTCGGAAATTGAGCAATTGCTTCAATCACGAAATATAGCATCCTATAAATTCTCTAAAGAAGGAGAAGGTTTCTCTAACTTAACCGATGAAGAATTCAAGCATAATGTGGCTTTAGCAAAAAAACATTGTTTCCGCGGTGATGTATTTCAATTGGTTTTATCTCGTCGTTTTACACAAGGTTTTAAAGGCGATGAATTCAATGTTTACAGAGCTTTGCGCAGTATAAATCCATCTCCTTATTTATTCTTTTTTGATTATGGAGATTTTAAAATATTTGGGTCTTCGCCCGAAGCACAAATTATCGTAAAAAACAGAAAAGCCGAAATTCACCCTATCGCAGGAACTTTTAAAAGAACCGGAAATGATGAACGCGATGCACTTTTAGCCAAAGAACTATCAGAAGATAAAAAAGAAAACAGCGAACATGTGATGTTGGTTGATTTAGCCAGAAATGATTTAAGCAGAAATGGTCATGATGTAAATGTTGAAAAATACAGAGAAGTTCAGTTTTTCTCGCATGTAATCCACTTGGTTTCAAAAGTAACAGGGCATCTGCACGATAAAGCCACAACAATGCAAGTTGTTGCAGATACTTTCCCAGCCGGAACTTTAAGCGGAGCGCCAAAACACAGAGCGATGCAATTGATTGAAGATTACGAAAAAACAAATCGTAATTTCTATGGAGGTGCAATTGGTTTCATGGATTTTAACGGAAACTTTAATCACGCGATTATGATTAGAACTTTCCTTAGTAAAAACCATCAATTGCATTGTCAGGCCGGAGCCGGAATTGTAGCAAGTTCAGATGAGGAAAGCGAAATGCAGGAAGTTTATAACAAATTAAGAGCTTTGAATACAGCGCTTGAAATGGCGGAGAAGATATAGTAAACAGTCGCAGTTTTCAGTCCCAGTCACAGTGACACAGAATGATCAGCGATTTCTCCCCGAGGTTGAAACCTCGGGCAATGTTTGAAAAGCGTTATAAAAGGAATCGTATATAACATAGCCAACGGTTTCAACCCTTGGAGACAAAGATTAGTAACCTGAAACAATTAACAAACCATCAATAATCATGAAAAAAGCAATTTCAATTTTATTTTTAATCATTAGCATAACAGCTTGTAATTCGGAAAAGAAAGAAAATCCAATTAAAGGAACATGGCGTTTGATATCAGCTGAAACCACAGAAAAAGATTCGACTTTCTCGACTTTCAATCCAAAAACAAAAATGATTAAAATTATAAATGACACTCATTTTGCTTTTTTCAATCATGATTTAAATAATGGAAAAGACAGCACAGCAGCAGTATTCTTTGGCGGAGGCGGGAAATATACTTTAAAAGATAGTGTATACACCGAAAATCTGGAATATTTCAATAACCGCCAATGGGAAAATGGAAAATTTGAGTTTGTAGTTAAAATCAAAAATGATACATTAACTCAAAAAGGAATAGAAAAAATAGAAAAATTAGGCATCGACCGCATTATTACTGAAAAATACATTCGAGAAAAGTAAAAATTTAGTTTCAAGTTTTCTTTGTTTCAAGTTTCAAGTTGTTGAAACTTAAAACCTCAGAACCTTAGCAACTTAGAACCTTAAAAAAAATGAAAAAAATATTAGTTATAGACAATTACGATAGTTTCACTTATAATTTAGTGCATTATCTGGAAGATTTAAACTGCGAAGTTACTGTTTACAGAAACGATGAGTTTGAGATTGACGAAATCGCAACTTTCGATAAAATTCTACTTTCACCAGGACCCGGAATTCCGGATGAAGCGGGTTTATTAAAAGCTGTAATTGCAAAATATGCCCCAACAAAAAGCATTCTTGGTGTTTGTTTGGGTCAACAAGCAATTGGAGAAGTTTTTGGCGGAACGCTTTCAAACCTTGACAAAGTATATCACGGTGTTGCAACGAATGTAAAAACAGTAGTTTCTGATGAAATTTTGTTTGAAGGTTTAGGAAACGAATTCGAAGTCGGAAGATACCATTCATGGGTTGTAGACGCTAATTTACCAGACGTTCTTGAAGCAACTTCAATTGACGAAAATGGGCAAATTATGTCACTAAGACACAAAACCTTTGACGTAAGAGGTGTTCAGTTTCATCCGGAAAGTGTGTTGACACCAAAAGGAAAATTGATATTGGAGAATTGGATTAAGAGTTAGTTTATAACTAAATTCGAAGAAAAATATATTATTCTCACAAGGATTAATAAAAACAATAATATGAATTAATCCTTGTGAAATTCCAAACTATACTTAACTAACATTTAAAAAATCAAAAATGAAAAGAAAATTACTAATATTATTTATTCTAATCTCAACTTATACATTTGCTGCAGACGTAACCGGAAATGTATTTTTAGACAATACAGCAAATTCAGAAAACTGTACCATTACATTTACACCAGTATCACCAAGTGCGGTTCTTGCAGAAGTTACATCGCAAACTAATGGAAGTTATTCTGCTAATATTGCTAATGGAGTTTATAATATAAAGTATCAAAAAAATGGATATCTGGCTTATGAGTTATTAAATATTTTCATCAATGGAACTATGAAGTTAGACGATGTAACCTTATCATCTAATAATCTGGTTTTGGTAAATGGAAATGTAAATGGGACATGGACAAAAGGAAATACTTATCGCGTTACTGGTAATATTGTGGTACCTACAGGTCAAACTTTAACAATTGAAGAAGGTGTAGAAATAAAATTTGACGGCTATTATTCCTTGATTGTAAATGGAACACTTTTAGCAAATGGTTCAGCAAATAATTATATCAAGTTTACATCAAACAGTTCGTCACCAACCAAAAAAGATTGGAATCAGATTGCCATTTATGGAACGTCAAAACTGGATTATTGCATCATTGAATATGGGAAAATTAAAAATGATGATAATATAGGAATCTTACATGTTCTGGGAAATCTAGATATTTCTAACAGTATTATCAGAAATTCAGAACAAAGTGCAATAAGCATTAGAAACTCAGCGAATTTGACTATTAGAAACAATAAAATATATAATTGTGCATACGGATTATCAATTGACACGACAGAAAAGATTATTGTTGAAAACAATGAGATATTTAATCTCTCTATAATTGGTTTAAATATATATCAGGCAGCAACTTCGTCAGTATTCAAAAATAACATTATCCACGATTGCTTATATTATGGAGTACAATTAATGAATGTTGATTACACTCTGGAACGCAACATTATCTACAACAATGATTCTGGAATATATGTATCATACAGTAAACCAAACATTATAAATAACACAATTATATTTAATAGAGATGGTATTAGTTTGTATGACAATGAAGCTTATAAAATAACAAACCCGGTTATTAATTCTAATATCATTGCTTATAACTCAAATTATGCAATATATTCGAGAAGTACCAATAAACCACAGTCTGTTTCGTATAATTTATTTAGCAATAATACAGCCGGAACCGGAAATGTATTACCTGTAGGCGTTGGTCCAATAATTACTCAAAATAAAAATAATACGCCATCAGATGCTTACTACAACATATTTGTTGACCCAGAATTTGAATCTACTATTCAAACAGAAAGCACTTTTTGCCATTTAAAAAGCGATTCTCCAGCTGTAAATGCTGGCGATCCATCAATAATAATATCGAATGGTACAATTGTAGATATTGGAGCAAAAGAATTAGGTGGGAATTTATCTACCGGAGAATTTACAAATAATAAATTAACTAAAATAAAAGTTTTCCCAAATCCAACAGCTGATTTTTTATCTTTTGAAACAAATCAAAATTACACATTCGACTCCATCAAATTCTTCGATATAAACGGTAAAAATATTGATCAGATTAAATTAGATGAATCTAAATCTTCGTATTTCTGGAAAGTATCTAGCCATTTTAACAAAGGCGTTTTTCTATATGTGGTTATGAATGGAAATTCAATTATTGACTCAGGAAAATTCATAAAAAAATAGAACATAATTAAAAATTTGTTAGGAAATAATAATCCCAAAGCAATGATAACACTTTCAGAAACCCGAGAAATCAACATCGAAGACATTCTGATCTTATACAAAGCAAATGAATGGAGTTCGGCGAACAAACCAAATGAATTATATAAAGGTCTTTTAAATTCAGAAACCTTAATTACAGCTTGGGAAGGGGAAAAATTAGTAGGACTTGGGAATGCAATTTCTGATGGATTTTTAACAGTTTATTATCCGCATTTATTGGTGCTTCCAGAGTATCAGGGAAAAGGAATTGGAAAAATGATTGTAGATAAAATGCAGGAGAAATACAGTCACTTTCATATGCAAATGTTAACCGCCGATGGAAAAGCAGTTGACTTTTATAAAAAAAATGGCTTTGAAAGAGCCGGAAAAACCGAACCCATGTGGATTTATCAGGGAAATGAACATTAAAAAACAAGTAGACAGTCTCAGTTTTAAGTCTCAGTTTAAAAAAACTTAGAACCTTAGTATTTTAGAATCTTAGCAACTTAAAAAAAATGAAAACTATATTAAATAAATTAATCAATCACGAAGTGCTTTCAAAAGAAGAAGCAAAGGATGTATTGATTAATATTTCAAGCGGAAGTTATAATCCAAGTCAGATTTCGGCATTTTTGACCGTATTTATGATGCGAAGCATTACGATCGATGAACTTTCGGGTTTTCGTGAAGCTTTATTAGAATTATGTGTTCGCGTTGATTTATCAGCATATAACACTATTGATTTATGCGGAACAGGTGGTGATGGAAAAGACACTTTCAATATCTCAACTTTAGCTTCATTTATTTCAGCCGGAGCGGGAATAAAAGTGGCGAAACACGGAAATTACGGTGTTTCATCTATTTCTGGTTCAAGCAACGTGATGGAAAAAATGGGAATTAAATTCAGCAATGACCCTTCCTTTTTAGAGAAATGTATTGATAAAGCCGGAATTTGCGTTTTGCACGCTCCCCTATTTCACCCGGCGATGAAAAATGTTGGACCAATCCGTAAAGAATTAGCTGTAAAAACATTCTTTAATATGTTGGGACCAATGGTAAATCCGTCGTTTCCACAGAATCAATTGGTTGGAGTTTTCAACTTAGAATTGGCAAGAATGTATGCTTATTTGTATCAAAATACCGATATCAATTTCACTATCCTGCATTCGCTTGACGGATATGACGAAATCTCATTAACAGGGCCAACCAAAACGATAACATCTCACATGGAAGGGATGTTAAAACCGGAAGATTTTGGTGTTAGACTTTTATCACAAACTGAAATAGAAGGTGGAAAAACTATAGAAGAATCGGCAGAAATGTTCACTAACATTATTTCTGGAAAAGGAACTGAAGCACAAAATAATGTAGTTTTAGCCAATGCAGCAATGGCGATTGCAACCGTTACAAAATGTTCTACTTTAGAAGGATTTGAATTGGCAAAGGAGAGCCTTTTCTCAGGAAAAGGTCTAAACGCATTAAAGGCATTACAAGAATTAAGTAAATAAAAAAATAGTTTCTTTTGTTTCAGGTTTCAAGTTTCAAGTTAGTTGGAACGTGAAACCTGAAACCTGAAACCTGAAACAAAATAAGATGAATATTTTAGATAAAATAATATTTGATAAACAGCGAGAAGTCATTCTTAAAAAATCAATTATTCCAGTTTCTCAATTAGAAAGTTCTGTGTTTTTTGGGAGAGAAACTATTTCTTTGAGTCAAAAATTGAGAACAAGCTCTACTGGAATTATTGCGGAACACAAACGTCGTTCGCCTTCAAAATCAGTAATCAATCACAGTTTTACAGTTGAAGAAGTCGTTAAAGGATATGAAAGTGCGGGCGCTTTCGGAATTTCGGTTTTAACAGATGGAAAGTATTTTGGAGGATCTTTAGACGATTTACTTTTGGCAAGAGCAAGTGTAAATATTCCGCTTTTGCGAAAAGAATTTATTGTTGATGAATACCAAATTCTGGAAGCCAAAGCTTTTGGAGCAGATTTGATTTTACTGATTGCTGCGGTTTTAACTCGTGAAGAAATCAAATCTCTATCTGAATTTGCGAAAAAATTAGATTTAGAGGTTCTATTAGAAGTTCATAATCAGGAAGAATTAGAAAAATCAATTATGCCAAGTTTAGACATGATTGGTGTGAATAATAGAAACTTAAAAACGTTTGAAGTTAGTCTTGATTTCAGTAAACAATTGGCATCACAAATCCCAGATGATTTCGTAAAAGTTTCAGAAAGTGGTATTTCATCTATCGAAGCCATTTCAGAACTAAGACCTTACGGTTACAACGGATTTTTAATTGGGGAAAACTTCATGAAAACCGATAACGCAGGAAATGCAGCTAAAGATTTTATCGACAAACTAAATCTATAAAAGTTGCCACGAATTTCACTAATTAGCACGAATTGAATTAGTGGAAATTCGTGACACGACCGATAGCGAACAGGCGAAGCAAATTCGTGGCGAAAAAAAAACAAAAAAACTTAGTGTCTTAGCGCCTTCGTGGCAAAAACAACAATAAAATGAAACTCAAAATATGCGGCATGAAATATCCAGAAAACATCCTTGAGGTAGGCGCACTCCTACCCGATTATATGGGATTTATTTTCTGGGAGAAATCCGCGCGATACTTTAATGGAGAAATTCCGGAACTGATAGAAACGATCAAAAAAGTGGGCGTTTTTGTAAATCAGTCTCAGGAAGAAATTCTGGAAAAAGTTAAAAAATACAATTTACAAGCCGTTCAATTACACGGAAATGAATCAATAGAATTTTGTGCCGAATTAAAAACAAAATTGAATCATAAAATCGAAATTATAAAAGCATTTTCTGTAGATAATGATTTTGATTTTGAGAGTTTAAAACCTTTCGAATCTGTTTGTAATTACTTTTTGTTTGACACAAAAGGAAAATTACCCGGCGGAAACGGAACTACTTTTGACTGGACAATATTAAAAAAATATAAATCTGATAAACCATTCTTTTTGAGTGGCGGAATCGGAATTCAGGAATTAAAAGCCATAGAAGAAATTTCAAAAACAAATCTTCCTATTTATGCAGTCGATATAAATAGTAAATTTGAAATCGAACCAGGGCTAAAAAACAAAAACCTATTTAGCAATTTCAAACGAAAATTTGATGTTGCCAACTTTTAAAATTTTAATAAAATGAATTTTAACGTTAACGAAAAAGGATATTACGGAGAATTTGGAGGAGCTTATATTCCTGAAATGCTATATCCGAATGTAGAAGAATTACGCCAGAATTATTTAAAAATTACAAGCGAACCTGATTTTAAAGCGGAGTTCGACCAATTATTAAAAGATTATGTTGGACGCCCTAGTCCGCTTTATTTTGCGAAGCGTTTGTCTGAAAAATACAACACCAAAGTTTATCTAAAAAGAGAAGATTTAAATCATACCGGAGCACACAAAGTTAACAATACAATTGGTCAGATATTGGTTGCCAAACGTTTGGGCAAAAAACGTATTATTGCCGAAACCGGAGCCGGTCAGCATGGCGTTGCAACGGCAACAGTTTGTGCTTTAATGGGCTTGCAATGCATCGTGTATATGGGCGAAATTGACATTGCGCGTCAGGCACCAAACGTGGCTCGTATGAAAATGTTAGGCGCAGAAGTTCGTCCTGCACTTTCGGGTTCAAGAACTTTAAAAGATGCTACAAACGAAGCAATTCGCGACTGGATCAACAATCCTGTTGACACACATTATATTATCGGATCTGCAATTGGACCTCATCCTTATCCAGATATGGTGACACGTTTTCAAAGTGTAATTTCAGAAGAAATAAAATGGCAGTTAAAAGAAAAAGAAGGTCGTGAAAATCCTGATTATGTTGTCGCTTGTATTGGCGGCGGAAGTAATGCTGCCGGAACTTATTACCACTTTTTGCATGAGCCGGAAGTTGGAATCATAGCAGTCGAAGCTGCCGGAAAAGGTGTCGACAGCGGACATAGCGCTGCAACCAGTAAATTAGGAAAAGTGGGCGTTATTCACGGTTGTAAAACCCTTTTAATGCAAACGTTAGACGGACAAATTACAGAGCCGTATTCAATTTCTGCAGGTCTTGATTATCCTGGAGTTGGCCCAATGCATGCACATTTGGCACAAACGGGGCGTGGAGAATTCTTTTCGGTGACTGATGACGACGCAATGAATGCTGGTTTACAATTGACTAAATTAGAAGGAATTATTCCGGCGATTGAGAGCGCACATGCTTTTGCGGTTTTAGATCAAAAGAAATTCAAACCAACAGATATTGTGGTCATAAGTCTTTCTGGCCGTGGCGATAAAGATTTAGACAATTATATTGAGTATTTTAAATTGTAGTAATAATAATTTGGGCGTTCTCTGCCAAAAACTAATAACGGAAAAACAGCAATCATGGAACAATTATTTTCTTACGGAACATTACGATCTAAAGAAATTCAAAGACAGGTTTTTAATAGAATATTAATCGGAAAACCGGATCAGCTTTTGGGTCATAAGCTTAAAAGTTTACAGATAGAAGAAGAATTTGGAATGGCAGACTATGTTGTAGTTGTACCAAGCGCAGATGCTTCAGACATTATACATGGCGTAGTTTTCGATGTTTCTAATGCTGATTTAGCGAAAGTTGACATATTCGAATCGAATTCCTATAAAAGAGTTAGAGTAAAATTGAAATCCGGCACAGAAGCCTGGATTTACATGGAAAATTAATATTTATAGACCAAAAATGATTCTAGCAGCAGCGCAAACAAAACCAACACGAGGAAACATTGAAGCTAATTTATTAGATCATTATCGCCTTATAGAATTGGCTGTTCAAAATAAAGCGCAATTAATTGTATTTCCTGAATTATCAATTTCAGGCTATGAAAGAGAAGATGCTCAAAAATTGGCTTTCTCAAAAGATGATTCGCGTTTGAATCATTTAAGAAAATTAGCTGTCGAAAACAATATTATTATCGTTGCCGGCGCGCCAATTCAAATTGGTAATCAATTATTTATTGGAGAATTTGTAATTTCTGCGGATAATTCAATTTCAATATATACGAAGCAATTTTTGCATGAAGGTGAAGATGAGTTTTTTGAATCTTCTTTTAATTATAATCCAATGATTACGATTGAGAATAAAAAGATTTCGTTTGCCATTTGTGCTGATATTGATAATCCGCTTCATGCAGAAAATGCTTGTGAAAGAGAAACGGATATTTATATTGCCAGTATTTTCTTTTCACCAAATGGCATTCCGAATGCCTATCGAGATTTACAAAGTTATGCTCAAAAACATAAAATGAATGTTTTGATGGCAAATTTTAGCGGAGAATCGTGGGGATATCCTTCCGCAGGACAAAGCGCTTTTTGGAATAATAAAGGTGAATTGGTTGGACAAATGAATGATTTAGATTGTGGATTATTATTAATAGAAAATAAAAATGACGATTGGACAAGTCGAGTTGTTATGCATTAGCGAAGGTTCCTACAAAGTTTACAAAACCTTGCGGGTATAAAATAAAGTATTAAGAAACACCTACAAGGTTTTGTAAACCTTTCAGGAGAAAAAACATAAACGAAATGAACAGAATAACTCAAAAATTACAAGAAGATAAAAAGATACTTTCTATTTATTTTTCTGCAGGATATCCTAACTTAAATGATACGGTTCAGATTATTCAGGATTTAGAAAAAAATGGCGTTGATTTAATTGAAATCGGTTTGCCTTTTAGTGATCCTTTGGCAGATGGACCAACAATTCAGGCGAGTTCGACAACGGCGCTTCATAACGGAATGACCACTCAAATTCTTTTTGATCAGCTGAAAAACATCCGCGAAAGCGTAAAAATTCCGTTGATTATTATGGGTTATTTTAATCCGATGTTACAATACGGAGTCGAAGCTTTTTGTAAAAAATGTGCCGAAATTGGTATCGACGGATTAATTATTCCAGATTTACCGGTTGATGTTTATGCCGATGAATACAAAGCTATTTTTGAAAAATACGGATTAATTAACGTGTTTTTGATTACGCCACAAACTTCAGACGAACGTATTCGTTTTATCGACAGCGTTTCAAACGGATTTATTTACATGGTAAGTTCTGCAAGTGTCACAGGTTCTCAATCTGGTTTTGGAAATGTTCAGGAAGATTATTTCGAAAGAATATCAAACATGAATTTGAAAAACCCTCAGATTATTGGTTTCGGAATTTCAAATAAAGAAACTTTTAATCAGGCTACAAAATTTGCAAAAGGTGCCATAATTGGAAGTGCTTTTATCAAACATTTGAGTGAAAGCGGTTCTGGAAAAATTAAAGAATTTGTTGGTGAGATTCGATAGTTAAACTCAAAATAAAAACACAATAAAGTCTAGTTTGTCAAAATTCAAAGCTGAAATTTACATTTCAGCTTTTTTTATTCTCAAAATCTACTACACCGTTTTATGTTAATATTATGTTAAACAAAAATTAAACGATCGTTTAATTTAAACACTTGTTTAATTTTGTATCCGAATAGAAACAATACCATGTCACACATCGAATTAAACGATAAAAAAATTCAGATTCTGGAAGTTGCTGAAAAGCTTTTTTCTGAAAAAGGATTTGAGGGTACATCGATACGGGATATTTCCAAACATGCAAAAATTAACATTGCAATGGTCTCGTATTATTTTGGTTCAAAAGAAAGGCTGCTGGAAGCTTTGATTCTTTACAAAACTTCTGATTTAAAATTACAACTCGAAAATTTATTACAGGAAAATCTGGAACCTATTGAAAAAGTCAATAAATTAATCGAAATTTACATTAACAGAATAAGTTGTAACAAAGGGATTTTCAGAGTTTTACATTTTGAATTAAACTCAGAGAAAAGAGAAAGAAGCATGATCGCTTTTACTGAATTAAAAAAAGGAAATTTAAAATCTGTAGAAACTATTATCACACAGGGCCAGGCACAAGGCGTTTTTAGAAAAGATATCATAATTCCGCTTCTTACACCGACCATAATCGGAACCTTTTTTCATTTCCACATGAATAAATCATTTTTTGTGGAATTACTGAATTTAAAAACCGAGGAAATGTATAACAATTACATTAAAACCAGTCTTACAAAGCACATTCAACAAACTATAAAAGCTCTACTTGTTTATGAAAATTAATCAATTAATGCTCTTTGGTATTTTCTTCATCGGAATTTCATCAATAGAAGCACAAGAAAAAACAAGTTTAACCTTGGACGAAGCCGTTAAAATGGCTTGGGAAAAAAGTAACGAAGTTACGCTTGCCAACACTAAGGTAAACACAAAAAAATACGAATTACAAACGGTTAAGAATAACCAATATCCAGATTTAAAAATATCGGGGCAATATCAGCGTCTTACAAAGGCTTCGATTGATATGCCAAATCAGGGTGAGAGCGCTTCTTTAGCTTCTCCTGATCGCGCAATGATAGGAATGGCAAATTTAAGCTTGCCGCTTTTTGCAGGATTTAAAATTCAAAGTAATATTGATGCATACGAAAGCTTGTATCAAGCGGAAAGCGTTAATGCTATTAAAACAAAAGAGGATGTTGCTTTAACAGTAATCACTTACTATACTGCATTATACAAGGCACAAAAAACACTGGATGTTTTAAATGAAAATCAAAAAAGCGCTAAACAACGTGTTACTGATTTTACAGAACTGGAAAAAAACGGAATTATTCCCAGAAATGATTTATTGAAAGCACAATTATTGGTTTCTAAAACACAATTATCTATTGATGAAGCTAATAATAATATCAATAACATTAATTTTTATTTAACGACAATTCTTAAATTAGATCCGTCTGTAAAAATTGAGGTTAATGAAGATGATTTCTTTAATTTAAAAACGACCAACGCACCAACATCTGATGCTTTGGCTCTTGAAAACAGAAAAGATTTAGAGGCTATACGCTTGCAGCAAAAGGCTTCTGAAGCTAATATTAAAATAGCAAAATCCGGATATTACCCAACTATTTCATTGCTTGGCGGTTACACTGCGTTAGATCTTAAAGATATAATTACTGTAAAATATGCTATGAATTTTGGTTTAGGTTTATCTTATGATTTATCGGGAATTCTAAAAAACAGCGCGCACGTAAAAGAAGCTGAAAGCAAAGCACTTGAAGTAAAAAATACTGAAGCTATTATGACAGACCGTATTAAGGTTGAAGTTCAAAAATCTATTGAAGATTACGACTTAGCTATTAATCAAAGTGTTGTTTATGATGAAGCACTTCAACAATCAGTTGAAAATTACAGACTTGTAAAAGATAAATTCGACAACGGTCTTGCTGATACCAATGATTTGGTTGAAGCTGATGTTGAGCAATTAAGTGCTAAAATAAATACGGCCGTATCTAAAGCAACTATAATTCAAAAATATTACGAATTACTTTCAGTATCAGGACAATTATCACAATCATTCAATCTTTCTAAAATATAATCGATAGCTCTCATGGAAAAGAAAAAAACAAATACTAAATTCATCATTATACTAACCGTTTTGGTTTTAGTGGGCGGAACTTACGGAATAACAAAATACATGCATTCATTGGCTCACGAAGAAACGGATGATGCTCAGATTGAGAAAAAAATGAATCCGATTATCCCGAGAGTTTCAGGATATATTAGCAAAGTGTATGTAAAAGATAATGATTTTGTAAAAAAAGGAGATACTTTATTTACTATCGATAAAAGAGATTACCAATTGAAGATTGATGAAGCTAATGCTGCTTTACTAGGTGCTGAAGGGCAATACGAAGCTGCAAAAGCAGATATTGGAAGTGCTTATGCAAGTATTTCTGTTTCTGATGCACAAATGAGATCTGCAGGTGGTTCTATTGAAAGTGCAAAAATCAGATTGAGACAATTGACAAACGATTTTAACCGTTACAATAATTTGTATAAAACACACACTATTACAAAACAACAATTTGAACAAGCTCAGGCTGCAAAAGACGAAGCTGAAAACCAAGTTCGAGTTTTAGAACAACAACAAAGAGCTTCTTCTTACCAAAAATCTGTAATTCAGTCAAAATCAAAAGTTTCAGATAAACAAACAGAAGTTGCTTCAGCAAACATCAAAAGAGCTAAAACTATGCTTGATGTTGCAAAATTAAATCTTACTTATACTGTTGTTACTGCAGCAATTGACGGTCAGGTATCTAAAGTTGATATTCAGCCAGGGCAATTGGTTCAGCCGGGGCAATCTTTATTTTATATCATTAATAATACTGAAGCCTGGGTTGTTGCTAATTTCAAAGAAACACAATTAAACAAAATGGTTGTGGGACAAAAAGTAAGTTTAAAAGTAGATGCATATCCAAATTATGAATTCAAAGGTACTTTAACATCATTTTCTCCTGCTACAGGATCACGTTTTTCATTATTACCTCCTGATAACGCAACAGGTAACTTCGTAAAAACGATTCAGAGATTACCGGTAAAAATTAGTTTAGATGAATCAAACGATCCAGAAAAAGTAAAATTACTACGTCCGGGGATGAATGTTGACGTAGACGTACATTTAAAATAAAATATGGCAACAGCAGTACAAGCAGACGACGATTTAGTAGAATACGGATACAGACGTGTGATCATTACGATTACTGCAGTACTTTGTGCACTGTTGGAAATTGTTGACACGACGATTGTAAACGTAGCGCTAACAGACATGCGAGGCAGCCTTGGTGCTACTTTGACGGATGTGGCTTGGGTAATTACGGCATACGCAATTGCGAATGTTATTGTAATACCGATGACGAGCTGGCTATCACAGCAATTTGGAAGACGTAATTATTTTGTGGCTTCTATCATAATATTTACAGTCTGCTCCTTTTTATGTGGTAACGCCAGTAATATTTGGGAATTGGTAGCTTTCAGATTTGTACAAGGTATGGGTGGTGGAGCTTTATTGGTAACAGCCCAGACTATTATTACAGAAAGTTATCCGGTTGCAAAACGTGGTATGGCGCAGGCTATTTACGGAATGGGTGTAATTGTTGGTCCAACATTAGGACCGCCTTTGGGAGGTTATTTAGTAGATAACTATTCCTGGCCTTATATATTTTACATTAATATTCCATTAGGAATTATAGCTACTATTTTGGCTCTAACTTTTGTTAGAAGTCCGAAATATGGAGAAAAATTAAAAGCAAATCAGGTTGACTGGTGGGGAATTATATTGTTAGCTTCGTTCATTGGATCTTTACAATTTGTATTAGAACATGGTCAGCAAGACGATTGGTTTAACGATTCATTAATTGTAACCTTAAGTGTTGTAACAGTTCTTGGTTTAATATTGTTTATTTGGCGAGAACTTACTTATAAATACCCGATTGTAAATTTGAGTGTTTTAAAAGATGGAAATTTAAGAATTGGAACCGTAATGTGTTTTATTCTTGGTTTCGGATTATATGGTTCGACTTTAATTATCCCGATTTATACGCAATCTATTTTAGGATGGACAGCCACAGATGCAGGATTATTATTGATTCCGGGTTCGATTACAACCGCGATTATGATGCCATTTGTTGGAAACATGATTCAGAAAGGTGTGCCTCAGGGTTATATGGTTGGAGTAGGATTTTTAGTTTTCTTCTTTTTTACCTTTATGATGCAGACACGAATGACACCTGATACTGGTGTAGAACATATGTATTGGCCTTTAATTTTAAGAGGAGTTGGTTTAGGACTACTTTTTGTACCTATTACCACACTTTCACTTTCTACCCTAAAAGGAAAACATATTGGTGAAGGAGCTGCTTTTACCGGAATGATGCGTCAATTAGGAGGGTCATTTGGTATTGCTATTATTACCACTTTTATTACCCGTTTTAGCCAGGAACACAGAGTAAATTTGCTAACAAATTTAGATCCTGCAGATTATCAGGTCCAACAACGTATTCTGGGAATGCAAAGAGCATTTGAAGCTAAAGGTTATAGTGCCGACGTAGCGCTTAAAAAAGCATATCAGGCTCTAGAATTTTCAGTAATGAAACAAAGTACAGTTATGTCTTATATGGATATATTTATGTACTTAGGAATCATGTTTTTATGTTGTATACCGATTATCCTTTTAATTAAAAAAGGAAAGAACAAGATTAATCCTGCTGATGCAATGCATTAATAATAATTATAATAATTGATTTATAATACGAAAACGCCTGGCTATTAACCCGGCGTTTTTATTTTGTATACATTTTAAATTTTGTTCTCACGATTTGAAGGGATTAAAATCCCTGCCTAAAATATGAACCGAACCTTCGGTTCTCTCCCAAAAACCTTAGTATCTTAGCGTCTCAGAAACTTAGAGCCTTCAAAAACTATCTTGTAAAAACCAAATGATTTCCTTTAGAAAGATTGGCATCAAAACCATATCCATCATAATTGAAACCTTTTAAATCGTCAATGGTTTCTGCATTGGTGTCGATAATATAACGTACCATCATTCCCCTCGCCTTCTTTGCGAAGAAACTTATCATCTTTAATTTTCCGTCTTTGTAATCTTTAAAATCAGGCGTAATTATTGGAACTTTTAGAGCTTTTACATCAACCGCAGAAAAATATTCGTTACTCGCCAAATTGACGAATAATTCTCCTTTTTTTAATTCTTTATTTAAAGCTGCTGTAACGGTTGGTTTCCAAAATTCATGAAGATTTTTATATTCGCCAACAGGTAATTTTGTCCCCATTTCTAAACGGTAAGCCTGCATTAAATCTAAAGGTTTTAAAACTCCATAAAGTCCTGATAATATACGAAGTTTACTTTGCAAAGCATCAATTTTATCTAACGGAATGGTATACGCATCTAAACCCGTATAAACATCCCCATCAAAAGTATAAACCGCCGGACGTGCATTTTCCGGAGAAAAAGGTGTTTTCCACTTTTGATTTCGTTCCCAGTTTAAATCAGATAATTTTTCTGAAATTGACATTAATTCCGATAATTCAGCTGGCTTTTTGGGTTTTAAAACTTTATGAACCTGACGCGCTTCTTTTAAAAAAGCGGGTTCTGTATATTGAGAAGTAGGTAATTCTTTTTCGAAATTTAAAGATTTAGCCGGCGATATAACAATTTTCATTTTTGCGATTTTATGTGATCAAAAATACAAATTGAAATTTTAAAAATATGTTATTGTAATTGATTTGTTTGATACTTACATAAAACACATATATCGCTGCAAGTCCCAGCGGGACAAAATGTTTATAGTATAAATAAACATCCCATTTTCAAAAACCCCGGCAGGGTGAAATATTTTGTCGTTACATAAAAGCAATCTTATATCGCTCCGATGGAGCTTTGACTAAAAGAATAAATAATTTGCTATAAATATTCTGCTCCGCTGGAGCATTGGTCTTTTGAAGTATAATTTTATTAAAAATTGATACCATAAACTAAGAATTTCTATAAAAAAGTCACCATTACATTATAAAAGGCATTTTCTATGTTGTAAATTTGCAGACCTTTCATTCTCTTCAAGAATAGAAATGTAATATTAAAAATTACTGAATTCGTGGCTATACAAACAAATTATAAAACAGCTTTACAACATAAAATCTTCGGAATTATTTCGAAAGCATCTCAGGAACTAAACGTTGACAGTTATGTTATTGGTGGTTTTGTCAGGGATTTGCTTTTGAATAGAGGTTCTAAAAAAGACATTGATGTTGTTGCTGTTGGCAGCGGTATTGAATTGGCTTTGAAAGTATCTGAATTACTTCCTAAAAAACCAAAAGTGCAGGTTTTTAAAACGTACGGAACGGCAATGCTTCGATTTGAAGATACTGATATTGAATTTGTTGGTGCCCGAAAAGAATCTTATAATTTTGATAGCCGAAATCCGATTGTTGAAAACGGAACACTTGAAGATGATCAAAATCGTCGTGATTTCACCATCAATGCTTTGGCTTTATCTTTAAACGAAAAAACTTTCGGAGACCTTTCTGATCCTTTCAACGGATTAGCTGATTTAGAGAACAAAACAATCAAAACGCCTTTAAATCCGGATATTACCTATTCTGATGATCCGTTGCGAATGCTTCGCGCGATTCGTTTTGCAACACAGCTCAATTTCGAAATTGAAGAAAATTCATTGAATGCGATTACGAAAAATGCAGATCGTATTAAAATTATTTCCGGTGAAAGAATTGTAGACGAATTAAACAAAATCCTATCTACACCAAAACCGTCTATTGGATTTTTACTTTTATATCAAACCGGACTTTTAGATATTATTCTTCCCGAATTAACGGCATTGAATCAGGTGGAAGAAATTGAAGGTCATACGCATAAAAACAATTTCTATCACACTTTAGAAGTTGTCGATAATATTTGCCCAAATACAGATGATGTTTGGTTGCGCTGGTCGGCTCTATTGCATGATATTGGAAAAGCGCCAACAAAACGTTTCAACAAAAAACAAGGCTGGACCTTTCACGGACATGAATTTTTGGGCGGAAAAATGGCCAAAAAAATATTCGAACGCCTTCACATGCCATTGAATCACAAAATGAAGTTTGTGCAAAAAATGGTTATTATGAGTTCGCGTCCTATTGTTTTGGCGCAGGATATTGTAACAGACAGCGCGGTTCGTCGTTTGGTTTTTGATGCCGGAGAAGATGTCGAAGATTTAATGACGTTATGCGAAGCAGATATAACAACTAAAAACCCATCAAAGTTTAAAAAGTACCATAAAAACTTTGAAATTGTTCGCAAGAAAATTGTTGAAGTAGAAGAACGCGATCATGTACGTAATTTTCAACCACCAATCTCTGGTGAAGAAATTATGGAAATATTCGATTTGAAACCTTCACGCGAAATTGGGGTATTAAAAGAAGCTGTAAAAGAAGCCATTTTAGAAGGTGATATTCCAAATGAATATCAGGCGGCTTATGATTTTGTAATTAAAAGAGCGGAGAAATTAGGCTTAAAAAAAGTAGAGAAATAAGTATTTTTTAATAGAAATGAAAAAAGAAAATAAATCAGTAATCATTTGGTTACTATCGGGTTGTGTTTTATTGTTTTTAATGGTTGTTGTTGGAGGAATTACCCGTCTGACAAATTCGGGTTTATCAATGACCGACTGGCATTTGGTGACGGACACATTTCCGCCTTTGACAGAAGCAAAATGGAATGAAGCTTTTGAACAATACAAGAAATTTCCTGAGTATCAAAAAATCAATATTCACAATGATTTTCAATTAGCCGATTATAAATTTATTTACTTCTGGGAATGGTTCCACCGCTTTATTGGTCGAATTATTGGCCTTGTTTTCTTTGTGCCGTTTGTCTATTTCTTAATTAGAAAAAAACTGGATCGCGAAACTATTAAAAAATGTATTGTTCTTTTGGCGATGGGTGGTTTCCAAGGATTTTTAGGATGGTTTATGGTTCGCAGCGGATTAATTGATAATCCGGATGTTAGCCATTTCAGACTTTCACTTCACCTGACTTTTGCTTTTATCACTTTTGCTTATACTTTATGGGTTGCATTAGATTTGATTTATCCTAAGCGGGACATTAATAAAATAATTCCGCTTCGAAATATTGCCAGATATTCCTTGGCTGCTTTATTAATTCAAATTATTTATGGAGGTTTTGTTGCAGGATTAAATGCAGGATTAATTCACAATCACTGGCCTTTAATGAGCGATGGACAATTTATACACGATTCTGTTTTTATTGAGCAATCGACTTTGGTGAAGAATTTAATCGAAGGAAAAAGCGGTGTTCAGTTTGTGCACAGAACTTTTGCTTATGTTGTTGTTGCCCTTATATTGTTTTTATATTACAAAAGCACGAAATTTTCGCTTAACAGAACTCAAAGTAACGGAGTTAAAACTTTGGTTGTTTTTGTTTTCATTCAATTTTTATTAGGCGTTTTTACACTTTTATATAGCGTTCCATTGGCTTTAGGATTGATTCATCAAATTATGGCATTTTTCCTATTGAGCGCAATGACTTTTACTTTGCATCGTTTGAGCAAATAAAAAACAAAACATAAAAAAATCCTTCAAATGAAGGATTTTTTTATGTTTTTTTTAATGCTGATTCGATATGTAAACCGGATTAAAATCCGGCCCTACAAAATGGATCGAGCCGCTGGCTCTTTAATGTTGGAATGAATACAAATATTTTATCCTAACCAAGTTTTAAAATCCTGTACTTTTTCGCGGCTTACAATAACCTCGTCTTCTTTATATGTTGGTAAAATAACTTTTAGACGAGAATTGGTATAAACCTGAATTTCTTTGATTGCAGGAAGCGGAACAATAAATTTTCTGCTTACGCGAAAGAAGTTCTTCATGTCTAAATCCTGCTCCAAAATTTCTAGAGTCGAATCGATTAGATAATTTCTATTATCGAAAGTATGAATATAAGTTCCTTTGTTTTCACTAAAAAAACATTCTATTTCATCTGTCGTAATAACTTTTAAATGCTGACCGATTTTAACTGTAAATCGCTTTTTAAAACTTTTTTCAAAAGGATTAGATAACATTTGACGTATTTGTTCAAAATCCAGCTGAAGATTTTTAGTCTCAGATTCTATTTTAGGCAAACGCATTTTAAATTTAGTAACCGCAACGTCAAGATCATCTTCATCAATAGGTTTTAAAAGATAATCGATGCTGTTGAGTTTAAATGCTTTTAAGGCATATTCATCATAAGCAGTTGTAAAAATGATAGCGCTTTTAATGTCTACTTTTTCAAAAATTTCAAACGACAAACCATCTGACAATTGAATATCCAGAAAAATCAAATCCGGATGCTCATTATTGGAAAACCAGTTAACTGATTCTTCTACAGAATGTAACATGGTTTCTACAACTATATTTAGTTTTTCTAACTTTCGTTGCAATAACCTTGCAGCTGGTTTTTCGTCTTCTATTATTAGTGTTGTCATTTATTACAAAGCAAAATTTAAAAAAGTAAATTTACAATTATTCCCATTTATTACTGGCAGCTTCCTTTTTCATATATTCCTCAATTTTTCTTTGCTCCCAATCAGCGCTAAAAAACACATCTCTTCCAAAAACAGAGAGTCCGTGAGCCAATAAACCTATTCCCCAAAACAAAGCGGTTGAATATGTTTCCCAATCTAATAATCCGTTATCCAGAATTCCTTTTGAAAAAAAGTCGTCATTTACACTGGCAACAATGATGATAGCGTTTACAATAATATAAATTCTTAAATGCGAATAAAAACTTTTTATTCTTTTTACTTTTCTGTACGCTTCATTAAAGCGTTCATCTGTTGAAAATTCTTGCGAATATTCTTCGTACATGCGTCTTCTAAATCTTCCCATTATATTATTAAATTAAATTATTTCCACTTGTTTTTGTTCTCTTTTTCCTTTTCCATAAATTCTTTGATTTTTCTTTTCTCCCAGTCTTTTCCTAAAACCGGAAGTACTTCAAAAACCTTTAATCCGTGAAAAAGCACGCCTAATCCCCACCACAATAGCGGCCAGTAAAACCACAAATGATCTGGTGTTGTATATAAATTAATAAAAATTAAAATCACATTCACACCAATAAATGACGTAAGATTTGCGTAAAATCCTTTTATGCTTTCTACTTTCTTTTTTGCAAGATAGTATCTGTCTTCTTCGCTAAAATTCATTTCCATGATTACTCCCATTTTTGTTTTTCTTTTCTTTTATCTAAAATATTTTTGACTTTATTCTGCTCCCATTCCTCTCCAAAAATCTTATAATAAGCAAATGTATCAACTGCTGAAATTATAAATACACAAGTCCAGATTAACATTATAATGTAATTAAGATATTGGAACGGAAAGAAGTTAAGTGGAAATCCGAAATAATCTTTTAAAATAAAAATAATTAATCCTGTGATGTAAATAAACGTGTGAACATAAAATGACTTTAGTTTAATTACTTTTTTACTGGCGATTTTAAAATCAAATTTTTCACGATCAATATTAGAATTTGTTTCCATGACTATTTCCAGTTTTTTTGATTGTTATTCTCTTTTTCCAGAATCTGCCTAATTTTTCGTTCTTCCCAATCAGAGCTATAACCAAAAACTTTAAAAGCGTGCATTACTACTCCAAATCCCCATCCTAAAGCAGAAAACCAAAACCATTGAAATCCTGGTGAAAATTTTAAATTTATAAAGATCAGAAATGGAATTACACAACAATATGAAAGTATATTTCCGTAAAAACCTTTTAGTTCTTCAACTCTTTTTTTAGCTCTGAAATAAGCTTTATTTTCATCATTATAATCTACACTTGCATCCATAACTGTAATTTGTTTGGTTAAAATTGGAATTTTAACGGTGAAAGTTTCCGTGTTTTGTTCTATCAAAACCTTTCTGTTGGTTATAATTCCGTATCGATCAACAATATTCTGCAAACCAACTCCTTGTCTATCCTGCAAAACTTCTTTCTTTTGAAAAACATTTTGAATGGCCAAATAATCTCCGTCAACAAAAATTTTAATATGTAATGGTTTCTGCTCGCTTACAACATTGTGTTTTACTGTATTTTCGAGCAAAAGCTGTAAGGATAACGGAACCACTTTTGCATCGGGATTAATATCTGCTGTCGCTGGCAATTCGTAAAACAAGCTGTTTTCGAAACGCATTTTCAGCAAATTCATATAGGTTTTTGCAAACGACAATTCATCTTCAACAGAAACCAGTTCTTTATCTTTTTGCTCTAAAACATAGCGATATACTTTAGATAAAGAGGTCGTAAATCGCTGTGCATTATCTGGATTTTCTTCGATTAAGGAACTTAATACATTTAAACTATTAAAAAGAAAATGAGGATCTATCTGATTTTTTAAACTTTCGAATTTCGCATTTGCTGTTCCTGCGATAATTTTTTGCTGTGTAACTTCAAACTTCGAAGCCTGTTTCCATTTTACCATGAAACTTCTGGCTTGCATAAAAGTCGAAACTCCTAAAGAAAGGATAATATAAAAAAGATGAACCCAAAGCATTCTATCCCCAAAAAACTCTTTTATTGTCATGTCTTGCAGAACAATAAAAATGTAATAGTTAATGCCCAGCACTACCGGAACAGTATATAAAATAGTTACCAAGATTCCGTAATAAACTCTAAGATTTGTTTGCTCCAGCCAGTCCCATTTTTTATCTAAAAGACTGTTGATAAATCCGTTGCCAAAACCTAATCCAAAAGAATAAAGACAACTTATAAAAAAAGTAATAAGAACGTTTTTAACATTTAAATCTACTCCTAAAAAGGCGGTAAAGATTATTGTAAAGACCATAGAAATCTTGAAAGAAACAATCGTTCCGCTTTTTAAATCCCTATATGTTATATTTCTATGATCTTTCATTTATAAGTAGTTTAAATTTATTTTTTACAAGATTTTTGGGTTTCCAAAGCTCTGTCTAATCCCCATTTTGGAGAGAAAGGTGTTTCTGGTTTAAAAGTAGCAAAAAGTTCAATAGCTTTATCAACTTGCGCGCACAGCGGTTTTGTATCAACGCCTGTCCATTTTGCACCTCCTATTTGATAATCTGCTTCACCAAAAACGATTCTCGGATTGTTTGGATCTATCGCTTTTCCTTTTGCATACGCTTCCATTACTTTAGGTGAATATTTCATTCCGTTTGTCATTGGATCCGCAACAACATAAGCTGTATAAATCAAAGCCTGCAAAGCATATAATTCGGCATTATTTTGGTCTTTTATTAATTCAATATCCAATGCATCTTGCGCTTTTGTCAATTGTAAATCAACTTTTGTTTTATCTTTTTCTGTAAACGAAGATGTGGTGTTGATTAAAGCCACATAATAATTTGGCAAATAACTTGTTTTTTCAGCCGCCGCAATTCTTTCAAACATTGCCGAAGCTTCTGTATTTTTTCCTTCTTTCCAAAGTCCGAAGGCTTTTGTCATTCCTTGTTCAAACTGTGTTTGTGCAGTGCTTATTGCAACTATAAATAATGCGGTTAAAGTGATGATTCTTTTCATTTTATAAGTAATTTAAATGGTTATATTGATTTATTGATTAGTATTTATTTATAATGTAATTTCAATTTTCGAATCTTTATTGACAACAAATTTAGCATCATTATAAGCAGGCGGTCCCATAAATCCTTTTGCATTGTTTGAAGCTGCGTAATCTTCAGATGGAATTCCCATCATATTTTTATCCAACTTTCCGTTATTGTTTTCATCGTGATACGTTGAAATTGCATATTCTCCCGCCGGAAGATTCTCAAACGTCACAACTGCTTTATCGTTTTTAATTTCAGAAGAAAGGCTTTTATATACTGTTTTTAAGAATGTTCCTTCTGAGTTGTACAAGCCTACTTTAACAGCTCCTGTACTGCTTTTTAAACCTGAAACAGAAACAGTTAGTTTTACATTTTGAGCAGAAATAAAACTGCAGATAAATAACATTGTAATGGCGATAATTTTGGTCATGGTTTCTTTTTTTAAGGTTCTGAGGTACTAAGGTTCTGAGGTTCTAAGTTTTTTTTTCTTAGTTTCTTAGCAACTTAGTTTCTTTGATTTTGATGATTAAAACTCTGTTTGTTATTATTTTTAAGATTCTGAGGTGCTAAGGTTCTGAGGTTCTAAGTTTTTTTCTTAGTATCTTAGAAGCTTTGCAACTTAGTCCCTTCTAATTTTATAGTTCAAAAGTATGTCTGATTTTATTCATTTAAAATTAAATAATACTGAGTTGTTGATTTTGGTTACTGAATTGTTTTTTTTTTAGGGCCAAAGGTTCAGAATTACAGAGGTTCAAAGGTTTTTCTTTTGATTTTTACAGAAACCTTTGTCGCTTTGAACCTTTGCTCCTTTGTACCTATAAGTTTTTCAACTGATTTTCATTTTTATTATCACTGATTGTCCAGAAGAAACCAACGAAAAAGAATCTGTCTGCGGTTGGTGTTACGGCTTGTCTGTTGTAGATTCCGTTTGTATCTGGAGTTTTGGCGTAATCGTATCCAAAAACGTTTTGAGTTCCTAACACGTTTGAAACTGAGAAATACAGAATTTTTTGTGTTGTTAATAAATACGCCCAGTTAAAACTCAAACTGTTATATGATTTTGTTTTTCCGTTCATGAATTGCGTTTGGTTTGGATCATTATACGGACGACCTGAACTGTAACTGTTTGTAAAACCTATTTGCGATTTCCAATCGGTAATAAAATATTTTGTTACGATTGATAAACTATGATTGGCAACAAAATTTGGAGTGGCCATCGTTGGAAAATTCTTGTATTGTCTTTCAGAATCGATATAAGAATACGAAATCCAATATTCTAAGTTTTTATACAAATTACTGTCTCTCCAAAATAAATCCAATCCTTTTGCGTAACCTGAGCCGTTGTTATTGAAAACCGAATTGTAGGCAATATCTTTTGTATCATATTGAACCAAATTGCTGTAATCTTTATAATAAGCTTCGGCTCTAAAAGTTTGTCCAGGTCTTGTAAATTGGTAATTTAAAATATAATGCTGTGCTTTTTCACTTTCAAACTGATGGTATTTTGAATATTTGATATAATCAACAACCGGTGTTTGAGAAAAATCTCCGTAAGCAAATGAAAACTGACTTGTTTTAGAAACTTTATAAGCGATAGAAGCTCGTGGCGCAAGATTGGTTTCATTTAATAAACTATTGTTTGAAAGTCTGGCTCCGACTTTCATTGCCAGATTTTTTGAGAATAAGATATCTCCTTCGGTATAAAAAGCAGCGATGTTTGAATCATAACCGTTTGCAACATCAATAGAAACATTATCCTTGAAATTTTCATTGAATTTTGTGATGAAATAATCTCCACCAAAAGATAATTTAAAATAGTTCGAAATATTTTTTCTCAACTTCAATTTCAACTGCATTGCATTTTCATTCGAATCAACATCATTAATATCGTATTTAACTTTGTTTTTACTGTATCCGTAACTAATCCCTGAAGTTAATTGCCAACCAGTTCCAAAATCTCCTTTGTAAGAACCGTTTAAATAAAAGTTATTATTGTTCAGATCAGTTCTTATCGGATCAACGAAGTTTACATTTTTTTGATTTAAATCGAATTTCTCCGAATCAAAAGCAGCGTATAATTTAAAAATACCTCTTTCAAAATGATATCTGTAAACAGCTTCTCCTCCTAAAGATTGATACGGATTATTCCAGTCTACATTTTGTGGAATCACAGCCTGATAAGGCGCTAAATTGATATAATTGGTATTAATACTAAAAGAACTTTTTTTCCATTTTTGTGTATTTCCAATTCCTAAACCTACGGTCATTAAAGCAATATCTGTTTTATTTTGATCCGGTTCATCTTGTGTATTCAACAATAAAACACTTGATAAAGCTTCGCCATATTCTGCAGAATATCCTCCGGTAGAAAATGCGATTCCGCTAAATAAGAAAGGAGAAAATCTGCTTCGGGTTGGTAAATTATTGGTTGATGCACCGTAAGGCTGTGCAACGCGAAGTCCGTCTACAAAAGTTTGGGTTTCGCTGGCTTCTCCTCCACGAACAAATAAACGTCCGTCTTCGCCCACATTTTGTGTTCCCGGCAATGTTTGTAAAGCCGCAATAATATTTCCGGCAGAACCAGCAGTTGTTACAATATCTAAAGGTTTTAAAACAGAAACTCTCGCTTTGTCTCCAGATTCTAATGTTCCGGCTGTGATTACAACAGCATCAAGTGCGTTTACATTTTCTCTCAGTTTTACCGTTTGATCTTTATAATTGGTAACATCAATTTCTTTTTTGAATGTTTCATAAAGTAAAAAACTCACTACTATAAATTGATTTCCTGTTGCAGTTGTTTCAAAAGAAAATTCTCCTGTTTCAGAACTTGTGGCTCCATCGTAAGTTCCGTCGATATAAATATTTGCTCCCGGAACTGGTTTTCCTTTTTCATCTACCACTTTTCCTGAAATGGTATTTTGAGCAAAAATAACTGTCGTAAAAAATAAAATGCTAATTGTAAAAAGTAATTTGGTTGTCATGGTTTTTGATTTTGATGAAGCAAATGTATTTTAACAATCTAAGTTAAAAAATAATAAATAACCCAATTGTAGAAATTTGAGGATGAGTTGTAAATTACTTATTCGTATCTTAGCTTTCACGTTTAAAAACTATCAAATTATGTCAGAAAGTAAAAGAGTTTCAAATTTATATCAGTCCATTTACAATGGAAATCCGTGGCTTGAGGTTACCTTAGCCGATACTTTAAAAGATCTTACAGCAGCGCAGGCTATCAAAAAAGTAAACCCTAATCTAAATACGATTTGGGAAATTGTCAATCACCTGATACAATGGAGAAGAAATATTTTAAGACGTGTTCAGGGAGAAATTATCACCACTCCGGATCACAATTATTTTGTACCCATATTAGATTCATCAGAACCTGCATGGGAACAATCTTTACAGAGTCTTGCAAAATCTCAAGAACAATGGAGTGCCTTTTTAAGTGATTTTGATGATGCAGGTTTTGATAAAATAGATCCAAATAACAATCATAATTTTTATGAAGATATTCATGGAATTATTCAGCATGACGTTTATCATTTAGGTCAGATTGTTATTTTGAAGAAATTGCTTTAAATATTTAGAATATTGAAAACAGAAAAAGAAAAAATGATTGCCGGAGAATATTACATTGCCGGCGATCCTGTTTTAGTAAAAGATCGCCGAAGAGCTAAAAATCTATTACATCGTTTAAACGTAACTGAATATCGCCTAACCAAAAAAGCCAAAGAAATTTTAGCAGAATTGATTCCTAATACGGGTAAAAGCTTCTATATAGAGCCCCCGTTTCATTGCGATTACGGATATAATATTTTTTGTGGTGATAACGTTTATTTTAATGTCAATTGTGTTGTTCTGGATTGTGCGCCCGTTAATATTGGTTCGAATGTGTTTTTTGCGCCTAATGTTCAAATTTATACGGCAACGCATCCGCTTGACGCCGTATTAAGAAGATCGCTTGAAAACGCATTGCCAATTTCTATTGGAGACGATTGCTGGATTGGCGGAAATTCTGTTATTTGTCCCGGCGTTACCATTGGAAAAGGATGTGTAATTGGTGCAGGATCTGTAGTAACAAAAGATATTCCGGATAACTCACTAGCCGTAGGGAATCCGGCAAAAATTATTAGAAAATTAAATCAGGAAACTGAATCAAAATAAAAATGCTCACCTTAAATAAAGTTCACCACATTGCTATCTTATGTTCTGATTATCAAAAATCTAAAACTTTTTATACGGAAGTTTTAGGTCTGACAATTATTAGAGAAATTTATCGTGAAGAACGGCAATCCTACAAACTCGATCTGGCTTTGAATGGCACTTATATTATCGAATTGTTTTCATTCCCGGATCCGCCAAAACGTCCTTCAAGGCCTGAGGCTGTCGGGTTACGTCATTTGGCTTTTGAGGTGATTAATCTGGATGAAACTGTTGCTTTTTTAAACACAAAAAATATAGAAGCAGAACCCATTCGAATTGATGAAACGACCGAAAAACGGTTTACATTTATTGCAGATCCTGATTTGTTGCCCATTGAGTTTTATGAGCGATGATATTTTGCCACGAAGGCACTAAGACACAAAGTTTTCTTTAAGATTAAGTGATTAAACGTACTGTTTGTCATTTCGAACGAAGGAATCTTCGCGAGTAACTCTATGTGCAAAATCGCCAATCTTTGTCGAGCTTCTTGTGAAGATTTCTCCTCCGTCGAAATGACAAAAAACAAAAAAACTTTGTGTCTTCGTGTCTTCATGGCATTTAGTCTTTTTAAAGTTTTAACACATTTTAATGATTCTTTTTTGCGAAAAAACGAATTTGATTATCTAATTTTGTAATCCGCATAAAAATAATGCGGTTTACAAATTTACTTCTGATGAACAAAACGGCGCAAATCAAAAAAAATCATCAATTTATTAAGTTCCGAAAATTAGTTATTGTTTCTATTTTAATTGGCTTTCTTTCAGCCTTTTTAGGAATTTCACTTAAAAAAATCACTGAATATTACGAAGAAATCTTCTTTCATGAAGTTTCTGTAAATCCACTTTTTTACATTCTTTTTCCGGTTTTCGGATTGTCTGTAATTTATTTCCTTAGACAATATCTTTTTAAGAAAAAAGAAAACAAAGGAATCAAGGAAGTTTTTGAAAGCACAAAATCAACTTCAAAAAACTTACCTTCTTATAAAATTCCATCGCACTTTATAAACGGATTATTAACCGTTATTTTTGGAGGTTCAACCGGAATCGAAGTTTCTACCGTTGTTGCAACTGCCACAATTGGTTCTGTGGCTCAGCAAAAAGAAAATGTATTTCGTCAATACAAAACCGAATTAATTTGTGCGGGAGTTGCGGCTGGAGTTACAGCTTTATTCAGTTCTCCCATTGCAGGAATTTTATTTGCTTTGGAAGTTATTTCACGAAAAGTAACCCGTGCTTTTATTATTTCTAATGTTATTGCGGTTTCAATAGCTTTCGGTTTACTTTCTATTTTAAAAGAAGAACCTTTATTTGCTGTTACAATTTCAACCTGGCACTTAAGAGCAATTCCGTATTTTATTCTTTTGGGAATTTTAGCCGGAATGAATTCTGTTTACCTAACTCGTTGCGTATTATTTTTTAAATCTCAATTCGGAAAAATCGATACTCATTATTATAAAATCATTATTGGATCTGTAGTATTAAGTGTTTCTCTTTTTATTTTTCCACAATTATACGGAGAAGGATATCACGCCATAAAAGGAATATTTGGCAGTTCATCGCAACTTCCGCTAACCTTAACGTTGGCTTTTACCTTTGTTGGAATTTTACTTTTAAAACCAATTGTTACTTCCATAACATTAGCTTCCGGAGGCGACGGCGGTGTTTTTGCCCCGAGTCTTTTTATTGGTGCGTTTTTAGGATTATTGTTAGCATCGATTTTAAATACTTTTTTCCATGTTAATGTAATTCCGGTAAATTTCATGATTATAGGAATGGCAGCTGTTTTAAGCGCCAGTATTCACGCACCTTTTACAGCCATATTTTTAGTTTGCGGATTAACAAATGATTATACTTTATTTTTACCGATTCTTGTCGTTTGTTTGATTTCAAAATACACTGCAAAAATGATTTATCCTTACACAGTATATTCTTATACACCAGGTTTAGTAAAATAGGAAAAGATATTTTCGCACAGATTAATTAAATTGCCCACAGATAATTAATCTTTAAAATCATTTAATCTGTGGCAAAAAATAAAATAATACCACATAAATGCCCACTCAAAAATTAAAAAGAAGCTATCGCAAAACACGTTATATTCTTTATAAAGAAACATTAATTGATTATAAAGAACACTTTTGGTCTTTTATAGGATCGTTTGTCGGGATTGGAATTTTGGCTTACATTCAATCGATTCATTTTTCAGGAAACGATGCTGTTTATTTAATTGGTTCTTTTGGAGCTTCGAGTGTTCTGGTGTACGGAATCATTCAAAGTCCGTTTTCACAGCCACGAAATCTCGTTGGCGGACATCTTGTTTCTGCCTTTATTGGCGTTACAGTTCATAAACTTGCTCCGGATATTATCTGGATTGCTGCTCCCCTGGCCGTTTCGCTGGCTATTATTTTAATGCAAATTACCAAAACACTTCATCCGCCCGGAGGAGCAACGGCTCTTATCGCCATTATTGGTTCAGACAAAATAAAAGCTTTGGGTTACGAATATGTTTTTTCTCCCGTATTAGTCGGTGTTTTGATTTTGCTTTTAACAGCTTTGGTTTTTAATAATATGACCCCAAGCAGAAGTTATCCAAGTCATAGTTCTTATCATAAACGTTACCATAAGATTAGAAAACGCCTGGTTGGAAAATAGTAGTTTTTCTCTCCTGCAAGGTTTCCAAAACCTTGTAGGTTTCAATCGCAATCGTAGTTATACCTACAAGGTTTTGAAAACCTTGCAGGATCAGGAAAAATCTTTTCAACAAATCGCAATTCGTGATTCGGATTTCATTTTTTATATTTTACCTTTGACTTTTCAAAAATACAAAGATTATGGTTTATAAATTTAGAGTAATTCTAGACGCCGAAGAAGACATTTTTAGAGACATTGCAATTCTTGAAGACGATACGCTTGAGGATTTACACAATGCGATCTTCAACGCTTTCGGTTTTGACGGAACTGAAGTTGCTTCATTTTATACTTGTGATGAAACCTGGAATCAGGAAGATGAAATTCCGCTTTTTGATACTGGAGACGTTCCCGGCGAACAACGAACTATGGGCGATTATCCATTATCTAGTATTTTGGACAAGGAAAATACTAAAATCATTTACGTGTATGATTTTATCAGCATGTGGACTTTCTTAGTTGAATTGGCTGCGATCGAAGATCAAATTGCCGGAGCGACTTACCCTGAAACCTTATTCTCTCACGGAGAAATGCCGGACGAAGCCACCGAAAAAACTTTCGAAGCCGATATGCACGATGATATCTACGGAGAATTTGAAGATGATCTTGACGAAGACGATCTTGACATGTTCGAAGGCGACGACAGCTTTGAAGATTATGGATTTGAGGAGAATTGGAATTAGTTTTTTTTAGGTTCAAAGGTTCAGAGTAGCAAAGGTTCAGAGGTTTTTTCTTTTTAAATCTTTGATTTAAAATATACGAATATTCTTATTTTTGTATTTAATTTTTTAAATATAAAATATGAATACTTTTCGAGACCTTTTAATCTGGCAAAAATCAATGACCATAGTAACTGAAATTTACCAGTTAACAAATTCATTTCCCAAAGAAGAAATTTATGGACTATCTTCACAAATTAGAAGATGCTCTATATCAATACCAAGTAATATTGCTGAAGGTTACGGAAGAGATGGAAATAATGATTACCTGAGGTTTTTAAATATTTCAATGTCATCATTATTCGAGATGCAAACACAACTTGAAATCTCATTCAATTTAAAATATTTAAACGAAAATCAATTTAACAAAATAAATGGAGAAAGTAGAGAATTAGAACGAATGTTAAGTGCTTTTATCCGAAAAATAAAAGACAGGAAATAACCTTTGTTACTTTGAACCTCTGTACCTCTGAACCTTAAAATATGATCAACCTATTCAACACCCACATCGAGACGCTTGCGATACACCGCGTAGGGAACAAAAGCAGAAACGAAGCTATTTTTTTATCGGAACAGCCATTTAATTTAAATGATGAAATTGTGCCTTTGATAAAAGAGTACTTTTTTAAGCCTTTTAGAGAGAAAGAAGAAAACTATTATCAGTTTGCGCACGAAGTCGATTTGGATTACAATGACATGTTTAAATATGCAACTGAGATTTTTACTAATCCTGGTAACTTACAGGAGATTTCAAAAAAAATCACGACGCATTTGTTCGAGCAGTCAAACCATCCGCACATTAAAAACGGAGAGGTTTATGTAACGTATTTAACAAATTTAAGTATCGACAATAACATTGTGGATGCTATCGGAATTTTTAAAAGTGAGTTACAAGCCGACTTTTTACAGTTTGAAGAAAAAGACAGCAACCTTGAAATGATTTTGCAGCAAGGAATCAACCTGAGCAAACTTGATAAAGGATGTTTGATTTTTAATTATAAAAAAGACGAAGGATATAAAATTCTAACTGTAGACAGTAACCGTTATGATGCGCGTTATTGGTTAGAGCATTTTTTATCTGTAGATGCTTTTGAAGATGAGAACTTCATCACAAAAAAATACCTGAAGTTCTGTCAAAACTTCGCAAAAGATGTGGTTTTACCGGCCGAAGACAAAAAAGAAGAAGTAATGTTTATGAACAGATCTGTGAATTATTTCGCAAAAAATGATCAGTTTGAGGAACAGAATTTCCTGAATGAAGTATTAGACAATCCAGACTTGATTCCTGAATTCAAAAACTATAAGGTTGATAAAGGAGAAAAATACAGCATCGAAGATGTAACCTCATTCCCTATTGCAAACGCAGCAGTTTCAGACGCCAGAAAATCGATTAAAAATGTTATTAATTTAGATACACACATTCAGATTAAAATGGATTTTATCAACCCTGAAAGCGCAGAAAAATTTGTTGAAAAAGGCTGGGATGAAGAAAAACAGATGTATTACTACTTAGTTTATTTCAATAAAGAAGAAAAAAGCTAAGAGTTATTCATTTTCTATTACTTACTTAAAACAAAAAACGGCAACTACATTCAGTAATTGCCGTTTTTTATTTATTGTTATAAATTTTACTAGATTTGATATCTATTTCACTTACATAAAAAATGGCAGCTTTAAAAAAAACAGACCTTACATTAGAAGAACGAGCTTTTGAAACTGCAAAAACATTGCTGAAAAAATATCAAAATCCACATAATCTTAAATTGGAGGAAAATTCAAATTTAGAAGATTCTTATAGTATTTTAATCACTCTTTTATACACTGAAAAATTAGACGAGGAAGAACAATTAGCAATCGTCTCTATTATAGATGAAATGAAACTACTGGACGGAAACAGATAACTATTTTATTTTTCTATCAATTAAAACAAAAAAACGGCAACCACATTAGTAGTTGCCGTTTTTTTGATTGAACTGTTTTCTAAATTATAATATAGAAAATAATGCTTTTACAATATCGTCATAAACTTGTTTATCTCTTTCGCCGGTTCTGGCGAGAACCCTGATCCCGTAATAATTGTTGAAAATAAATCGGGCTAAAACTCTCGCATCAGTACCTTTAGAAATATGTCCGGCCACTTGTCCTTTTTGAACTGCTTTTGTAAAAACTTCCTCCATTGTCTGACTGTTGTTCTTTACGATTTTTGCAATCTCTTCATCATGCATGGCAAGTTCAACAGAAGAATTGACCATGAAACAGCCTTTTGTAATTCGGTCTTCTAAGCTCTCGATAATTGCCTGTTTAAAAATATCATGCAATGTTTCTTTTACGTTTACAGATTCATCCAAAAGTTTAACAACCTGATCTTGCGACTGTTTTTGATAACGCAACAACGATTGAGCAAATAATTTCTGCTTGTCTCCAAAAGTATCATACAAACTAGAACGGCTTAACCCTAAATGCGTTACCAAATCCTGCGCTGAAGTTCCGTTGTAACCTTTGTGCCAAAAAATCTCGATAGCTTTGTCTAAAGCCTGATCTTCGTTAAATTCTTTTGTTCTAGCCATAACTTTTCAATTAAATTACTTTGCAAAGATACAAAAATACGGAACAATCGTTCCTGAATTAGTCAAAAAAATTATACAACAGCATTTACTGTAAGTCCGCCATCGACAACAATTTCTGTTCCTGTAATAAATGAAGCATCATCTGAAGCAAGGAAACCAACAGTCTTTGCAATTTCTGCAGATTGTCCAAAACGTTTCAATAAGATTTTATCAGCCAAAACTGCCCCAAAGCCTTCCACTTCTTCTTTTTGCAAACCTAATTTTCCATAAAGCGGAGTTTCAACAGGACCAGGAGAAACGGCATTTACTCTGATTTTTCTTGGAGCCAATTCTGTTGCAAAAACTTTGTTTAAAGATAAAACAGCAGCTTTACTTGAAGCATAAACGCTGGAATTTGGCATACCAACATGTGCGTTGATTGAAGTGTTGAAAATAATAGAACCTCCATCATTTAAAATTGGCAACACTTTTTGAACTGTAAAATAAACTCCTTTTACATTTACATTCATAATACTGTCATAATGTTCTTCTGAAGCTGATTCTACCGGAGCAAAAGATGCAATTCCGGCATTTAAAAACAGAATATCAACTTTTCCGAATTTTGCTTTTACCTGTTCTACTAAACTATCGATTGATTTTAAATCTGATTGATCTGAGATAATCCCAGTTACATTTAATTCTTTTTCAGCCTGAGCCAAAGCTTCTTTGTTTCTTCCTGTTATAATTACTTTTGCGCCTTTCGCAACTAATTCGGCTGCTGCTGCATACCCTATTCCGCTATTTCCACCTGTTACAATAGCTACTTTGTTTTCTAAATTTTTCATTTTTATTTGTTTTTAAATTATTGATTATTCAATTATTATGGTACAAAGATATTATAACGGAACGATCGTTCCGTTATAATCAATGTTAATATTTAGTTAAAATAATTAATCGTTTTTAAAAGTGCCCAGTTATAAGGCTTTCCCTCTATATTGCCATAAACGAAAGAAATCGTAAAATGTCAAACATTCTTAATTTATGCTTAATTTTGTAGCCTAAATAAAATACCATGGATAATCTTCTACACAACGAAAGTCCTTTCCAAACCATAATATCTTTTCATAAGCTAATTGAATCTTTTGAAGAAATTGCTTTATCAAATATTGATTATCGATCCAATTATGCCAAAGCAATTTTAAAGGAAGTTGAAGCAATTCCGGAATTCAGGACAGGAATTCACGACTATGCGATAATTAAAAAGAATGAAGCTTTAATTAAAAATATTACCGCAGATTTATTTCCTACCGCATTAACATACAATGAAATAAAAGCGATTACGATTCCTTTTCAAAATATATCTTTTAATTATACCGAACGTTTCAAGAAAATCCTGCGTAATGCGGGAGACGAATTTTACATGGAAATTCGTGATTTTGATAGTCATCAGTTTTATATCAACAATTGCTGCCTTATCCTGAGCAGTTATTACAAACAAAATATAGACTTCAACAAACCTTTCTTTTACGATATTCCGGATGAAGAAGGTGTCGAAAAACATTATCGAATTTTGTACAATGCCGATTTCATGGAAATTATTCCAACCGAAAATTCAGTGCATTTAACGCAGGATGATATCGATTTGTTAATTGATAATTATAATGATATTGATTTATGGAAATCTAAATTTCCTCCGGGAAGCTGGACTTTAAAAGGTTTCGGTATTGTTTCTTTATTTGATGCAACGACTGAAAGTGCTATTTCGAACTTAAAAAGCAATTTACTTAAACCGGATACAAAAACTGTTGCTTCTAACGATATTATAGAGAATATTTTTAAATCAATTTTTAAAATTTCACATCTTAAAGTTGGTTTTATTATTTATAATCCAGAAGAAGAAAAATTCATCAGACCGGTAAAATATGATAATCAGCTGCAGAGTTTTTTACTTTCTAAAGAACAGGAAGTGGATTGCAAGAACGCTTTTTTTGGATGTTCGTTTGAAAATTTATTAGATAATAAAGAGCCATTTGTGATTTCGAATGTAAAAAAATTCATTGAAGAATCTCCAAATCACAGGCTTGGCGAACATTTATTAAAACAAGGCATTCAAAGCGCTGTATTTGCACCTGTTGTAAAAGACGGAAACTTACTTGGGGTTGTAGAATTGGTTTCTGAAAATCCTAGAGATTTAAATAGTGTAAATGCAACTAAACTCGAATTGGTTTTACCGTATTTAACAGATACCATTGATCGTTATAATACGGATATGCAACATCAGGTTGAAGCGATCATTCAGCGTGAATACACTACGATTCACCCAAGTGTTTATTGGAAATTTAAAAAAGAATCACAAAATTATTTTCAAAACAGTAATCATACGAAAGATTATATTTTTAAGGAAATTGTTTTTAAAAATGTGTTTCCGTTATACGGACAAATCGACATTAAAGGTTCGTCTGAACACAGAAATGAAACGGTTAAAAGAGATTTAAAAAATCAGCTGACAACGCTTTTGGATATTTTCGAAAATCAAAAACCCAACAGCAATTTAGTACTTCTTGAACAACGAAAATTTGAATTGGAGTCTATGCGTGCTGAGCTGGAGAATCCTTTAAAAGCAGATACTGAGCAACATATTCAACGTTATATAGAAGAAGAAATTCATCCTATTTTAAAGAATACGAAAGACACGGCAAAAAACCAAAAACTGGAAGAATTGTATTTTGAAAGTCTGGACGAAAAAACAGGAATGTTCTATCAGGAAAGAAAGAAATTTGACAATGCAATGTCTATTATAAACAAGAGATTAGCATCGGTTCTGGACAAAAAACAGCTTGAGGCACAACAAATTTATCCGCATTACTACGAGCGTTTTAAAACAGATGGTGTTGAACACAATTTATATATTGGTGCTTCAATTTCGCCAACAAAACCTTTTGACATCATGTATTTGCACAATTTACGTTTGTGGCAATTACAGACTTTATGTGAGATGGAATTAGAACATCACCAGCTTAAAGAATCTTTACCTTATGAGTTGGATGTAACTTCGTTGATTTTAGTTTTTAGTCAGGCGCTTTCTATTCGTTTTAGAATGGATGAAAAACGTTTTGATGTCGATGGAACTTACAATGCAAGATATGAAGTTGTAAAAAAACGTATTGACAAGGCACATATCAAAGGCACAACAGACAGAATTACTGAAAAAGAAAAAATTACAATTGTGTATTCTCAAAATAATGAGGAAACTGAATATTTGAAATACATTAAATATTTACAGCATAAAAAAATCCTGGAACCTTCTATCGAGCAATTCGAAGTAGAAGATCTTCAGGGTGTTTCGGGTTTACGTGCTATTCGTGTAAAAGTAATTAACAATGTAAACAATCAGGCAACAAAAAAAATAACCTATCAGGATTTATTGGATGAGCTCAACTAATTAGTTGAGCTTTTCTTTTAAGCGCTAACTCCTTTAAAAGCTATTACAAAAGCAATTACGGTTATAATAATTCCTGCCATAAAAAGATTATAGGCAATGCGTAGTAAATTGTATTTACGCTGTAAAACCAATCCAAGATAGTACAAATCTTTAATCATGGTCGAATACAGATATTCGCGATCTTTCATCATTTCATTCATTGCCCAATCGTATTCTTCTAAAGGCATTTTGTAGAAATTCCCAAAAAACAATAAATTGATCTTTTTGGCTTCTATATCTTCTCTTGTAAAAACTCCCGTCGTTACTTTTGGACGTGTTGAAAGAATAGCAAAAATAATTGTTGTAACACTAGACATTAGCATAATAAATGTCGGAATCACTAAATGCGCATTTTTCGGACTGTCTAATTTTGGGATAATAGATGAAAGTGCAATCGAAATGATAATTGCATTTACAGATAATAAGATATTGGCTTTACTATCTGCGATTCCACTTAAGCGTGTATGATTTCCCAGCGTAACGCGAAATAAGGTATCAACGCCGCGATCGGGTTTTTCTATTTTATCTTTCTTTTTATTTTCTTCTTCCACTTTGTCGGCAGCTTTCTTTTCTTGTTTATCAATTTTTTTCTGAACAAGAATTAAGTTTTTCTCTTTTAAAGGCTGCCATTTTTTCAAGGCATAATCTGTATAAAAGCGATGTTTATTTAGTAAAAAGTTCAGGTTTTCTTTTGCCCATTCGGTATTAGAAAACGAAACATTGTAAGCGTTTTTTAATTCGAGACGTAATAATTCACAAGTTGTTTCATATTGGGATCCCATTAGATGTGCGTAATCTGCATCTTTTATGATTTTTTCCAAATGAGTTTTTGGAACATATTCTTTTATAGTAGCTAAAATTAAAGAAGCAACTTTTGCAATAAATTCATCAGATTGTCCTTTTTCTTTCAAAAACTTGGTTGCAATTTTAACACTTTCTTCTTCATGTTTTTCATAACCAACGGTATAACCTGTGTCGTGAAACCAGGCTGCGACCAAAAGCATTTCTTTTTCATTTCCATCTACATCTTCTTTTTTACACAGCTCTTTTACCGCATTTACTACAGTTAAAGTATGGTTAAAATTATGGTAAGAATATAAATTAGAAAGTTTATCTTTGAGTAAATTACTGACGAAATCTTCGGACTGTTCTATTAGATTCATAAAGAATATTTTTATACCACTAAATTATGAAATTGTTTTTGGATAATCATTTTATTACTAAGATTAAAAGTTATTCTTTAGTAATTACCCTATTATTCTTACTCTATTCTTGCGCAACACATAAGGCGCAATACGGAAAAAATGTAAGCGCTAACGAAACTGACAACGCAACTGATACAATAAAAATTGCACACACTTTATTTTTGGTGGGAGATGCCGGAAATGCAGATGAAGAGCAATCGCAGCAAACACTTGAATTATTGCATCAAAAATTGAAGAAGGCGAATAAAAAATCGACTTTGATCTTTTTGGGAGATAATATTTATCCAAAAGGTTTTCCGAGTAACGACAATGCTTCGGATAAAACTTTGGCAGAAACAAAATTAACCAATCAATTAAAATTAACAGAAGGATTTAAAGGCAAAACCGTTTTTATTCCCGGAAACCACGATTGGTACAGCGGTATTAAAGGTCTGGAACTTCAGGCAGATTTTGTAACGAAATATTTAAATGATAAAAAGGCATTTTTGCCAAGAAAAAGCTGCCCGATAGAAGATATAAAAATTGATAGCACAGCAACATTGGTTGCTATTGACAGTGAATGGTTTCTGGAAGATTGGAACAATCATCCAACAATTAATGATAATTGTGACATCAAAACCAGAGAAGATTTTTTTGATGAACTGGAAAACATTCTAAACAAAAATCAGGAAAAAACTGTTGTTCTGGCAATTCACCATCCCTTATTAAGCAACGGAACGCATGGAGGTCAATTTTCGTTAGAAAAACAATTATTTCCTTTAGAGAAAAAAATTCCGCTTCCGATAATTGGTTCGTTTATTAATTTACTTCGAAAAACATCTGGCGTGAGTCCGCAGGATATTCAAAATAAACAATATACTATTTATGCCAAGAGAATTAAAACACTTTTACAAGGGCAGAAAAATGTAATTGTAGTTTCGGGACACGATCATAACCTTCAATATATTAGCAAAGAAAATATCAGGCAAATTATTAGTGGCGCAGGTTCTAAATCTGAAGCTGCGAGAGCCATTAATGAAAATGATTTTTCGTACGGCGGAAATGGTTATGCAACGCTCACTTTATTTAAAAGCGGAGATGCCAAAGTAACCTATTTTGGTAATGAAAATCAAAAAGAAAAATTGCTTTTTGAACGTGAGATTATAAAAGCTAAAGAAATTAACTGGGCGGCGGGTGAATCAAATAAATTTCCTGCTACAATTAATACTTCAATTTATTCTGCTGAAATGACTGATAAAAGTTTATTTCATAAATTTTTATTTGGGCAGCATTACAGAAAATATTACAGTATGCCTATTGAAGCGCGAATTGCTACCGTAGACACATTAATGGGTGGTTTAAAACCTATTCGCGAAGGCGGCGGGCATCAATCTGTATCTTTAAGAATGTCTGATCCAAAAGGGCGAGAATATGTAATGCGTGCCATGAAAAAAAGCGCTACCGTATTCTTACAGTCGGTTGCATTTAAAGATCAATACGTTGTAAATGATTTCGAAGAAACCTATACTGAAAATTTTCTATTAGATTTTTATACGACTTCTCATCCTTACGGACCTTTTGCAATTGGCAGTATGGCAGATCATTTAGGGATTTCGCACACCAATCCGGTTTTATATTATATTCCAAAACAAAATGGATTGAAAGAATTCAATGCAAACTTTGGCGATGAATTGTATATGGTAGAAGAAAGACCCGCAGATAATCATCTGGATGGCAAAAATTTTGGAAATCCAACCGATATTATCAGTACCGAAGATATGATGGCCAACCTTCATAAAGACGAAAAATATTCGGTTGATGAAAAAGAATATATGAAAGCGCGTTTGTTTGATATGCTAATTGGCGACTGGGACAGACACAGCGATCAATGGCGTTGGGGAGAATATAAAAAAGGTGACAAAGTGGTTTACAAACCAATTCCGCGTGACCGTGATCAGGCTTTTGCCAAATATGACGGAACTTTACTTTCTATTTTAATGAATATTCCTGCGCTTCGTCATATGCGTACTTTCAAAAACAAAATTGACAATGTAAAATGGCTCTCCAGAGAACCTTATCCTATGGATTTGGCTTTCCTAAAAACTTCTGAAGAAAAAGACTGGATCGAACAGGCAAAATTTATTCAGGAAAACTTATCAGATGCTGATATTGATAATGCTTTTAAAAACATGCCGAAAGAGGTTCAGGATGGAACTATTGAAGATATTAAACGCAAGCTGAAAAACAGAAAAAAAGACCTGCAAAAATATGCTTCAGAATATTCAGATGTGCTGTCTAAAACTGTAATGATTGCCGGGACGGATAAAAAAGACAAATTCGTTATCAACCATAATGCCAGAAAAAGCATTGAAATTCAGGTATACCGAATTAAAAAAGACGGCGATGAACTTGTTTATACCAAAACGGTAACGGATGCTAAAACCAGAAATCTTTGGGTTTATGGTTTAGACGATTCTGATGTTTTTCAGGTTGTTGGAGATCAGAAATCAAAAATCAAAATTCGCTTAATTGGCGGACAAAATAATGACACTTATAATATCGAAAACGGAAAAAAAGTAATAGTTTACGATTTCAAATCAAAAAACAATACTTATAATCTTGATTCTAAAACAAAAACGGAGCTTACAGATGATTATGATGTAAACTTATACAATTATGAAAAACCAAAGTATAATGTTATTTCAGGGCTTCCCAATATCGGATTTAATCCTGATGATGGCGTAAAAGTTGGTGTGAATTTAAATTATACCGTAAACAATTTCAAACAGAATCCGTATACGCAAAGACACGTTGTAAATGCATTTTACTATTTTGCTACAGGTGGTTTAGAATTTAATTATGTAGCACATTTCCCTGGATTATTGGGTAAATGGGTTATTGATGTTGAATCACTTTATACAACTCCAAATTTTGCTATGAACTATTTTGGCTACGGAAACGAAACCACATATGATAATCAGGAAGTTGACATGGATTACAACCGTGTTCGCATTAGAAAATTTAATGTTTCAGGTGCCATCAGACACGTCGGACGTTATGGAAGTGAATTTAGTGTTCAGCCTGTTTTTCAAAGACTGACAGTTGAAGAAACCCAAAACAGATTTATAGACACTCCAAATATTATAAATCCAAATGTTTTTGATAGTCAGAACTATGGTGGTTTAAAAGTTAAATATCTTTTTAAAAATTCTGATTTTGCTGCTAAACCTACTTTAGGGGTGGCTTTTATGGTTTCGGCAACCTGGCTGACTAATTTAGATGAAAGCAAACAAAATTTCCCAACTCTTGAAAGTCTTTTAGGATTTACTCATAAAATTGATCAAAACGGAAAATTAGTGCTGGCTACCTATCTAAAAGGAAAAGCTGTTTTAAATAATAATTATGACTTCTATCATGGTGCAACTTTAGGTGGAGATACTGACTTAAGAGGTTACAGAAACGAACGATTTTTAGGAAGTTCTTACTTTTCTCAAAGTAGTGATTTACGATTGAGCCTTGGTAAAATTCAAAAAACAATTGCTCCCTTAACATACGGAATTTTGGGTGGTTTTGATTATGGAAGAGTTTGGCTTGACGGTGAAGATTCTAAAAAATGGCATCAGGATTACGGTGGTGGACTTTGGGTAAATGCTATTAATGTTTTAACTGCCAGAATCTCCTATTTTAAATCTCCTGATGAAGTAGGAAGAGTTATTTTTGGAGCGGCATATAGTTTTTAGGAAAGGTGCTAAGTTGCTAAGATTCTAAGATACTAAGTTTTTTTAGCCACGAATTCACGAATTTTTTATTACAATAATTCGTGAATTCGTGGCAAACTTTTTTCTCTTAATATCTCAGAATCTTAGTGACTTAGAACCTTAGTATCTTAGCAACTTATTTAAGCTTGAACTCGTAGACGTTCCCTCCTACTTTGTTTGTTTTTTCGTCGGCGATAAGCAGCGTGCTGTTATCTTTAAAAACTATAGCTTCTTTTTGGGAAAAGTGATTTAGTTTGATTTCTGTCTGAGTGCCTTTGTGGAATAAATCTCCTTTGAAATCTTTAAACAAAACTATTTTATCATGACTTAATACTACAACTTTCTTCCCATCCGGACTGATCGTTGCACTTGTTAAAACGCAATGATTATAGTTATCGCAGGTTTTAAATTCTCCAATTTTTGTTGCTTTTTGAGTTCCGGCTGCGTTTAGGATTTTGTAGATAAAAACTGTTCCGTCAAAGTTTTTACTTCGGTTTTTTGTGAAAAGGTAAAAATAATTTCCATGTTCAAAAAAACCTTCAACATCATAAAACATTTCTTTTTTCTTTGGAGGAAACTCTGTTTGTTCCGGATACGAAAATGAAACTTTATATTCGGCTACAGCCATATCTTTATCCAGCTCATTTTTAGCAACTTTATAAATACATAAATCTTTACGTTCGTTGTCGTTATTTCCAAAATCACCAATATAAATATTATCGTTTTTATCTTTGGTAATATCTTCCCAATCTACATTTGTGGCATTTGTAATTGTTATTGTTTTGGCTAATTTTCCGTCTGAATTTAAAGCATAAATGGCATTTTTATTCCCACTGTCTTCTAATGTATAAATCAAATTGTTTTTAGGAAAATAGGTAATCCCGGAAACTTCTTTTAACTTTTTAGGAAGTGAATAAAGTTCCTTTAAATCATTATTTGATTGTTGCTGACAAGCCAATAAAGCAATGGAAATTCCAAGTAAAAAAAACTTTTTCATAATATATATTTATTATTGCTACGATTTTTAACCATATAAGTCATATAAGATATTTAAGTTCTGTTTTTAAATGAACTTATATGACTTATATGGTTTAAGAACCTTTAAATCAAATTAGTATTTTTAAAATTACGCGTAATAAACTCAAAAGCTGCAAACATAATATGTCCCATTGATTTTGCATTTTTGAATTTCATATCATTTGTATAACGGTACAATTCCATTTTTAGTTGATTGAGATGTTCTTCTGTCGAAATGGTGTCATGACACATTATATTCAATAGTTTTTTAATTCTGTTTTCGGCAGAGTGAATACGTTTCGCCAAAATTGCTCTTTCCTCATCTTTATACTGAATAATAGAACGTTCTTCTAATTTTTCTTTGATGAGCTTTATCATCGGATAATTTTCCTTAAAAAATTGTGGACGATAAATTTTAAAATTTCCCTCATAACATTGCTGATCAAAGTCAATTGGGCGAATTTTATAAACTACCTGATCAAAATCGTGAATTGGCACAATTACATAATTATATGCTCGCATATCGCCTAAAAGCCGAATCATACAACGTTCGTTGAATTTTACAAACTCTTTTGCAATTTGAGATTTCTCCATTTCGGTACAATTATCCAGTAAAGTATCCATGAAAACATCTCCGGGAATTCCGATAATATGCTCCTCGATTAGAGTGTCTTTAAAAACTAAAAAATTTATTTTATCTGGAGAAAGAATATCTTCCAATTCTAAACCATAAATCCTTGAAGCATCTGCTTTTTTGATATAAAAATGAACGTAATTATCATTCAGAATATTTCTAACTTTTATGCGAAAAGGTTTCGAGTTTCCGAAAGTACAATAATCAATTGCATCAATATTTAAAAACTGGATAATCTCGCTATTTCCATCAGAATGCAGGAGTGAGTAGATTTTTTTTAGATTAAGGTCGATTTCACTTCTTTCAAATTCACTGTAATATACACGAATCCAGAGCGTATCGGTTTCATTCTTATCATAAACATTTACAGAACCGGCAAACCGCAATAAATCATCATAGAACACTGATACTTTTGAAATTCGTTCGTATCGTTCTAAATAACTTAAAAGAGATTGCGTTAAAGGATAAGATGGTTTTTTTAAAACCATTAAAGGTTCGCTCATTTTGAATATCTTTAATACAAATTTACATCAATAGCATGATATAAATAAATTTAGCGTAACAATATACAAGTTGAATCGTCATACTAAAAACTAAAACCGAAATAAATTTGGAAACCATACTTACTATTGAAAATCTTCACAAACGATACGGGCGTATTCAGGCCTTAAAAAATGTATCTTTTGAAATTCAAAAAGGCCGTGTATATGGCATTTTAGGCCCCAACGGAAGTGGAAAATCAACCACGCTGGGAATTGTACTGAATGTTGTAAACAAAACCTCAGGCGATTATCGTTGGTTCAACGGCAACATTCAAACGCATGAAGCTTTAAAAAAAGTTGGTGCAATTATCGAAAGACCAAACTTTTATCCTTACATGACTGCCGAAGAAAACCTGAAGTTAGTCTGTAAAATAAAAAGTATTGACTATTCTAAAATAATCGAAAAACTGGATTTAGTAGGTTTATCAGAAAGAAAAAACAGCAAATTCAGTACTTTTTCTTTAGGAATGAAACAACGTTTGGCCATTGCTTCAGCACTTTTAAATGATCCTGAAATTTTAATTTTGGATGAACCAACAAACGGATTAGATCCGCAGGGAATTCACCAGATTAGAGATATTATAAAAAAAATTGCATCGCAGGGAACAACAATTTTATTGGCTTCACATTTGTTGGATGAAGTCGAAAAAGTGTGTTCTCATGTTATTGTTTTAAGAAAAGGTGAAATTTTATACTCTGGTTCAGTAGATGGGATGTCTGCAAATGAAGGCTTTTTTGAAGTTATGGCAGATGATAATGTACTTTTAAAAACTGTTTTGCAGCAGCATCCAGCAATAGACAGAATTACTGAAGAAGATGGAAAATTATTGGTTTATTTAAAATCAGATTTATCAGCATCAGAACTGAATCAGTTTTTGTTTTCTAAAAACCTTACTTTAAGCCATTTGGTAAAACGTAAAAATAGTTTAGAAGCACAATTTTTAGAATTAACCAAAAATGCCACCATCAAAAACAACTAAACCATGAACCGACTTATATCTATAGAATTACAAAAAATCTGGAAAAACAAAGCCAGTCGTGTCCTTACTTTAACGTATTTTATTTTACTTTCTTTTATTGCCTTAATTGCTTCGATAAAATTCGACTTTGGAGTTGTTAAAATTCATGTGGCAGAAATGGGAATTTTCAACTTCCCCTTCATCTGGCATTTTAACACTTATATTGCTGCGTGGCTAAAGCTTTTTCTGGCGATCGTAATTGTTTCAATGATGGCGAATGAGTACAGTTATGGTACTTTAAAACAAAACCTAATTGATGGTTTAAGTAAAAAAGAATTCATTTTGTCTAAATTCCTGACAGTTGTACTTTTTGCATTATGTTCTACAATTTTTGTTTTTGTAATGAGTCTAATTTTAGGATTTAGCTTTTCATCTTACACAGAATTTGACGTTATTTTTATGGATTTGGACTACCTTTTGGCCTTTTTCGTTAAACTTACCGGATTCTTTTCTTTTTGTTTGTTTTTAGGAATCTTCGTAAAACGATCTGCGTTTGCATTAGGTTTTCTTTTAGTATGGCTTTTTGTAGAATCAATTATAAAAGGGCTTTTAGTTTTTCAGGTTTTTCCAAATAGTAAGACTGGTGATTATATCATGCAATTTTTACCTTTAGAAGCAATGTCTAATTTAATTGTTGAACCATTCACAAGATTATCAGTAATAAAAACGATTGGAAACCAAATTGGCGTTGAAAATACTAAGGATTATGACGTTCATTATCTTTCAATTCTGATTGTTTTGATCTGGACATATTTGTTTGTTTATTTTTCTTACAGAATACTAAAAAATAGAGATTTATAGTATATTTGCTACTATGAATTATTTTAAAATTGCTTTGTTTGTTTTATTTCTAAGTTGTCTATCTGTAAAGGTAAATGCACAATTTATAAGTATTGATGATCAAAAAACACCCCAGCAGCTTGTTGAAAATATTTTAGTAAACAGTTCATGTGTTACTATTACAAATACATCAGGAAAAGGAGATGATTTTAGTCCCGGTCAAAAAAGTTTTGCTTATTTTAATGCCGGTTCAACCAGTTTTCCTTTTACTGAAGGTATAGTTTTAGCAACTTCTAAAAGTACAAACGCAATTGGTCCTTATAAAAGTGATTTAGGTGAGGGAAATACAAAATGGCTAGGTGATTCAGACTTAGATCAAACTTTAGGAATTAGCTCTATAAATGCTACTGCATTAGAATTTGATTTTGTACCATTAACAAACTTTTTAAGTTTCAATTATATTTTTGCATCAAATGAATATCAATCTTTTTATCCATGTGTTTATTCTGATGGCTTTGCATTTTTAATTAAAGAAGTCGGAACAACCGATCCTTATAAAAATCTGGCTGTACTTCCTAATACAAATACACCGGTTTCGTCAACAAATGTTCATCCAAAAATTGAACCTAGTGTTGCCATTAATGGGGACAAATATGACGGCTGCGCAGCTAAAAACGAAATTTATTTTAATGGATTAAATAGTGATTCGAGTCCTGTAAATTATGCTGGACAAACTGTTGTCATGAATGCGCAGACTACTGTAATTGCAGGAAGAAAATATCACATAAAACTCATTATTGCAGATGATAAGAACCAATATTATGATTCAGCTGTGTTCTTAGAAGCTGGAAGTTTTATTTCAAAAATTGATTTTGGAGAAGATCGCACAATTGCAACCAATAATCCCGCTTGTTTTGGAGAAAAAATTCTTTTAGACAGCAAACTTTCCGCTACTGATCATACATTTAAATGGTATAAAAAAGATAATCCTGCTACAATTTTAGGCACAAATTCAACTTTTGAAGTTGCAGAAGCCGGAACTTATAAGGTTGAAGCTACTGTAATAGGCACGACATGTGTATTATCCGGAGAAATAAAAATTGATTATGCTCAGCAAATCCTTTCGACAAATACTACCTTAATACAATGTGATGATAATACAGATGGAATTTCAATTTTCAATTTAACGAAAGTAAATAATATCATAAAAAATAATGATTCGGAAATTCTAAACAGTGGATATTATGAATCATTAGCTAATGCACAAGCTAAAATAAATCCAATTTTAACGCCTGAAAAATACACGAATAAATCAGCCTCTCAAATTATTTTTGCAAGACTAGAAAACAAGTACGGTTGTTATAAAATAGCCGAAATAACATTACAAATTTCAAATACAACTATTGCAAGTCAAAACCCGGTAGCTACATGTGATGGAGATGAAATACAAGACGGTTTTTATCAATTTGATCTAAGTGCAGAAGTTACTCCTCAAATTATTTCAGGGTTACCAGCTGGATTAACTGTTCAATATTATTTAGATACAAATACTGCAGTAACAGAAACAAATCCTTTAGCCAATATCTTTAAAAACACAACAGCTTTTACACAAACAATCTATGCGAGAATTGTTAACGGACCGGATTGCTATGATATAGCTCCGATTACACTTGTTGTAAACACTTTTGATCCGCCAAATTTTGAAGATGAATCTAAATATTTATGTAAAGGAGATGAAATTGATCTGACAGTTGCTACAGGATTCTCAAGTTATTTGTGGAATACAGGAAATACAACAAATACAATAACTGTAAATGCAGCCGGAGATTATTCAGTTACTGTAAAAGACGCAAATGGTTGTGAGAAAACTAAAAAATTCAAAATAATTTTATCAGAACCAGCAACTATAACAGGTGCAGTAATAAAAGATTTTTCTGCCAATGAAAATTCAGTTTTACTGGAATATACAGGAGTTGGAAACTATGAGTTTTCATTAGACGGAATTGTTTTTCAAAAAGATCCATTATTTAACAATGTTACTCCTGGAATTTATAATGCTATTGCCAGAGATCTAAATGGCTGCGGTTTATCAAACTCTTATCTTATATATGTTTTGGACTACCCTAGATTTTTTACTCCAAACGAAGATGGATATAATGATTTGTGGTTTATTAAGAACTTAGATCAACTACCTAATTACACGCTCTTTATTTTTGATCGTTATGGTAAATTACTAAAACAAATGAACCGAAACAGCAGTGGTTGGAATGGAATCTTTAACGGACAATTATTACCGTCAGATGACTATTGGTTTAATCTAACTTTTGTAGATGGTAAAATTGTTAAAGGTCATTTTAGTTTAAAAAGATAACGGTACAAAATTCCAAATTTCAATGTCATAAAATAAAAAATCCCAAACTCCTTACGGAATTTGGGATTTTTATATTGAAATTTAAAACCTTAGATTTTATATCTTTTTCTATCAGTTTCTGTCAAATAGATTTTTCTCAAACGAATAGATTTTGGAGTTACCTCTACATATTCATCTTTTTGAATGTACTCTAAAGCTTCTTCAAGAGAGAAAATAATTGGCGGGATGATTCTTGCTTTTTCATCATTTCCAGAAGAACGAACGTTAGATTGTTTTTTCTCTTTTGTTACGTTTACACACATATCATCAGCACGAGAGTTTTCTCCAATTACCTGACCTTCGTAAATTTCAGCATTTGGTTCAACAAAAAACTTACCACGATCTTGCAATTTATCGATAGAATAAGGAATAGCTTTTCCTTTCTCCATAGAAATCAACGAACCTTTGTTACGTCCTGCAATTTCTCCTTTGTAAGGCTCATATCCAATAAAACGGTGTGCCATAATAGCCTCACCAGCTGTTGCAGTAAGTAATTGATTACGTAATCCAATAATTCCACGAGATGGAATATTAAATTTTACAATCATACGTTCCCCTTTAGTTTCCATAGAAAGCATTTCTCCTTTACGCATTGTAACGAATTCAACTGCTCTACCTGAAAGGTTTTCCGGTAAGTCGATTGTCAATTCTTCAATTGGCTCACATTTTTTACCATCAATTTCTTTGATGATAACTTGTGGCTGACCAATTTGCAACTCATATCCTTCTCTTCTCATTGTTTCGATAAGAACAGATAAGTGAAGTACTCCACGGCCAAAAACCATGAATTTATCAGCAGAATCAGTTTCACCTAACTTCATAGCTAAGTTTTTCTCCAATTCTTTTGTTAATCTTTCTCTAATATGACGAGAAGTTACAAATTTACCTTCTTTACCAAAGAAAGGTGAATCGTTAATTGTAAACAACATACTCATTGTTGGCTCATCAATTGCGATAGTTTGTAAAGCTTCAGGATTTTCAGCATCGGCGATAGTATCTCCAATTTCAAAACCTTCAACTCCAATAATAGCACAGATATCTCCAGCAATTACTTGTTGTACTTTTTTACGGCCTAAACCTTCAAAAGTATGTAATTCTTTAATACGTGATTTTATAACTTTACCGTCTCTTTTTACCAAAGAAATTGGCATACCTTCATTCAAAATTCCTCTTTCAAGACGACCAATAGCGATACGACCTGTAAATGCAGAGAAATCTAAAGAAGTAATCAACATTTGAGGAGTTCCTTCTGATACTTTAGGAGCTGGTACATTTTTGATTACCATGTCTAATAAAGGCTCAATGTTGTCAGTTTGGTTTTTCCAATCGTCAGACATCCAGTTGTTTTTAGCAGAACCATAAACAGTTGGGAAGTCTAATTGCTCTTCAGAAGCACCTAATTCAAACATTAAGTCAAAAACTTTTTCATGAACTTCTTCAGGAGTACAGTTTTCTTTATCAACTTTGTTGATAACTACGCATGGCTTAAGACCTAAGTCAATCGCTTTTTGTAATACGAAACGAGTTTGTGGCATTGGACCCTCAAAAGCATCAACTAGCAAACATACACCATCGGCCATGTTCAATACACGTTCTACTTCACCTCCAAAATCCGCGTGACCTGGAGTGTCAATAATGTTGATTTTAGTTCCTTTGTATTGAACTGATACGTTTTTAGAAGTAATAGTAATACCTCTCTCACGCTCTAAATCGTTATTATCAAGAATTAAATCACCTGTATTTTCGTTGTCACGAAATAATTGACAGTGATACATAATTTTATCAACCAAAGTGGTTTTACCGTGATCGACGTGGGCAATAATTGCAATATTTCTAATAGATTCCATCTGAGATTTTTAATGGGTGCAAAGGTACACTTTATTTTGATATAAAAAACGTTTCTTTGATAGTTTGCGTATCTCCAAGTAATTAGTTCAACTCTCAATGTTAATTTTAAGGTCAAAATGAAATCTAATTTTTGCTTAATTATGGTTAATTTAATTATATTTGAGTAATGAAAAGTAAAACTATCCAAATTACTCTAATCTATATTATGATTTCGTTATTTGTGACTATAATCTGTCATAAATTACTCACTAGTTTTATCTCCTCTAAAGAAAACTTTTATTTTTTCATTATAAAAGACATCATCTTCATTTTAATTACTGGTCTTGTTTTCAAATACATACTTTCAAAAAACGAAAGCAAAAATGTCTCAATTTTCGAAAAATTAAAACAGACAAACGAAGAAATCAAAGAATCAAATGAAAAATATGATATTGTAGCAAAAGCTACCAGCGATACTATTTGGGATTGGAAAATACAGGAAGACCGCATTAACTGGAACAAAGGAATTGAGAGCGTTTTTGGATACAAACAAGAAGAGGTTGGTAAAACTTCAAAATGGTGGTTTGACAAAATTCATCCCGAAGACAGTATCAGAATGTCTATAAAACTATATTCCTTTATAGAGCAAAAAACCGAAAAATGGCAGGATCAATATCGCTTTAGATGCTCAGACGGAACCTATAAATATGTTTTAGACCGGGGCTTTTTACTTAAAGACGAAAATGGAAGAGCTATTAGAATGATCGGAGCAATCCAGGATATTACTAAACAAAAAGAAGAAGAACAACGATTGAAGCTTCTCGAAACTGTAATCACACAATCGAAAGATTCGATTTTAATTACAGAAGCGAACTCTATAAACGGAAAAATACCTAAAATTGTTTATGTAAATCCTGCATTTTTACAAATGTCAGGCTATCATTCAAATGAAATAATTGGAAAATCAACTAATATTTTCAATAAAGGACCAAATTCAGATTCGGATGAATTAAAAAAACTTTTGCGAGCTATTAAAAATGAAGAAGAATGCTTAATAGAAACTATAAGCTACACCAAACATAAAGAAGAATACTGGGTGCGTTTTTCTATGATTCCAATTTTTAATAATGAAGGAGTAATTTCACATTGGATTTCGATTCAACGAAATATTACAGATGAGAAAAAACTAGAAACAGAAAAAGAACATCTTATTCGCGAATTAACACAAAATAATAAAGATTTAAAACAATTTTCATACATCACATCACATAACCTGCGCGCGCCTTTGTCTAATTTAATTGGACTTTTAAATCTTACCGAAGATATTCCGATAGAAAACACGGAATTAAAAGAAATATTAGCCGGTTTTAGCAAGTCAACTCACTTATTAAATGAGACCATTAATGATTTAGTAAAGGTTATTATTATTAAAGACAATCCTTCAATGCAAAAAGAAGAAGTCTCTCTAAAAGAAGTATTCGAAAACGTATTTAGCCAACTATCATTTCAAATCGAATTACACAAGCCAATAATCAAACTTAAGTTTGACAGAGTGCCATTATTAAACACAAACAAAGCTTATATTGAAAGTATTTTACTTAATTTACTCACCAATTCTATAAAATATAAATCAGAAAACAGGAAACTAAAAATATCTATAACTGCTGAACAAATAGATCATCAAGCCATTCTAACCTTTAAGGATAATGGAATTGGAATTGATATTGAAAGAAATCGCGATAAAATTTTTGGATTATATCAAAGATTTCACAATTACCCAGATAGTAAAGGATTAGGATTATACCTTGTAAAATCTCAAGTAGAGACTATGGGAGGCACTATTAGTATAGAAAGTGAAGTTAACAAAGGAACTACTTTTACAATAACATTTAAAAATTAATTATTATGCTTGAGCAAATTTTATGTATTGATGACGACCCTATCACACTAATGCTATGCAAAAAAGTGATTGCGAAATCTTCTTTTTCTAAAGAAATCATTACAGCTCCAAATGGCGAAGAGGCATTACATCATTTCAATACATTAAAATATAACAACAAAAACAAAATAAGCAAAAAACCGGAATTAATCTTTTTAGACTTAAATATGCCTGTAATGGGTGGTTGGGAATTTTTAGACCATTTTACCTCTAAGGCTTATTCTGAATTTAATACCGCAAAAGTTATAGTATTATCATCCACAATTGATCCGCACGATCTGGCCAAAGCAAAAAAATATCCTATAATAATAGATTTTCTTTCAAAACCAATTACAAAGCCTATGTTAGAATATTTAAAAAAGAAAATGGAACTTTAAAAACATACAATCGAAAAACCAGATTCAAATATTTCTGTAGAAGTATTTGAATCTGGTTTTTTTTATTAGAAATAGAAATGGATCAACACATATTGTTGTGGGGAAATATTATAATCTTGATATTTGTATTTTAAAAATAAATAGCAATGCAAGATTCTTTTATCGATATCCTTAAGTTATTGTTGCCTGAGATAATAGTTGATTACTTTGAACTTACTTCTTATAAGAAGGGAGATGATATACTTCATTTGTATTTAAAAGAGATTAATTCAATTCCCAAAGAATACAGAGACTCTAAATTAAGCTCAAAGGGATTCTTTGAAGAAATAACGGTTCAGGATTTTCCTATTCGTGGTCATCAGGTATATCTTCACATTACTCGCAGAAGA
>NZ_JAWVWO010000016.1:0-107426 GCF_033657265.1 Flavobacterium sp. MMLR14_040
AGATTTTAGATTTTAGATTTTAGATTTTAGATTTTAGATTTTAGATTTTAGATTTTAGATTTTAGATTTTAGATTTTAGATTTTATGAAATTAAATTCTTCGAATTTAATTTCATATGTCAGAATGAGTTGAATTGAAGTCCTTTAACGTGCTAAAAATCTAATATCTAATATCATAAATCTACAATTCAATTCCCTTGTGTATGTTGGAACTTATTCTTATTTTTAGTACTTGAACTATGCCGTTATGATAGAAATAGATATTGAAAAAGAAAACAAAGCAATTGCGCAGGAATACAAGGAATTACTTCGGATTAGCTACCAAACTTTAAGCCCAACTGACAAAAAACTTATTCGAAAAGCTTTTGATGTAGCAGTTGATGCGCATAAAGAGCAGCGTCGTAAATCTGGAGAAGCGTATATCTTTCATCCTATTGCAGTTGCAAAAATTGTTGCCTCAGAAATTGGTCTGGGAGCGACCTCTATTGCTGCGGCTTTACTGCACGATGTTGTTGAAGATACGCCTATGACGGTTGAAGATATCGAACGATTATTCAACCCAAAAGTGGCACAATTGGTGGAAGGTCTGACAAAAATTTCGATGGTTCAAAAGGATTTGAATGCGTCGATGCAGGCCGAAAATTTCAGAAAAATGATTCTGACTTTGAACGACGATGTGCGCGTTATCTTAATCAAATTGGCCGACCGTTTGCACAATATGCAAACCATGGATTCGATGGCGGAATACAAACAAACCAAAATCGCTTCTGAAACTTTATATATTTACGCCCCTCTCGCCCATCGTTTGGGACTTTACAATATTAAAACCAAACTAGAAGATCTTGGCTTAAAATACACTGAACCTGCTGTTTATGAGGACATCGTAAGCAAAATCAGAGAGACAAAAGAAGAACAGGATGCTTATATCAAGGATATTTCGGATGTTTTGAAAAAATCTTTGGATAAGGAAGATATCGATTATATCATAAAAGGCCGTCCGAAATCTATTTATTCTATTCGTAGAAAAATGCGCGCTCAAAATGTAAGTTTTGATGAAGTGTATGACAAATTTGCCCTTAGAATTGTCTATAAAGCAGATCCGCATGACGAAAAATTTGTGGCCTGGAAAATTTATTCGATCGTAACAGATCACTACAGACCGAGTCCGAGTCGTTTACGCGACTGGATTTCATCTCCAAAATCAACCGGTTACGAAGCTTTGCACATTACCGTTATGGGACCAAAAGGCCGCTGGGTAGAAGTTCAGGTCCGAAGCGAGCGTATGGATGAAATTGCAGAGAAAGGTTACGCTGCTCATTACAAATACAAAAACGGCGCAACGGAAGAAAGCGGTTTGGATGTCTGGCTGAATTTACTTCGTGAAGCGCTGGAAAATCAGGAAACAAATGCAGTTGATTTTGTGGAAGATTTTAAAATGAATTTATATTCAAAAGAAATCTTCGTTTTTACCCCAAAAGGAGAAATCAAATCGCTGCCAAAAGGGGCAACTTCGCTGGATTTTGCTTTTAGCATTCACTCTGAAATTGGGATTAAAACCAGAGGAACGCGTGTAAACGGACGCTTGGTTCCCTTAAATCATGAACTTAAAAGTGGTGATCAGGTTGAAGTAATTACGTCTGCCAACCAAAAGCCAACCGTAAACTGGTTGGAATATGTGACAACTTCCAGAGCAAAAAATAAGATTAAAAACGTTCTTAACGAAAATACTAAAAAAATTGCCGAAGAAGGAAAAGAGTTGCTTACGCGAAAACTTAAACATCTAAAAATAACAATTAGTGAGCAGGTTATCAATGAATTGGTGAACTTTTTCAAGCTAAAAACAAGTTTAGATTTATTTTACAGAGTTGGAATTGGCGCTATCGAAAACCAGCAATTAAAAGATTATGCTGCGCAAAAAGGTAATACGATTATCAATTTCTTTAAAAATAAAATTAAACGAAATAAAGATACAACCGCTGCCGAAGACATTCACAAACCGGTTATTAGCAGTAATTATGACATGCTGGTTTTTGGAACGGAGCATGATAAACTTGATTACAAACTTTCGCAATGCTGTAACCCGATTCCGGGTGACGATGTTTTTGGTTTTGTAACCATTAATGAAGGAATCAAAGTGCATAAAAAAGATTGTCCGAACGCCATTGGAATGCAGTCTAATTATGCATACCGCATTATGAGTGCCAAATGGATTGACTCTTCTCAGGAAGAATTTAAAGCCATTATCAACATTACCGGAATGGATGTTTTAGGACTTACAAATCAGCTTACAAAAGTGATTTCGAACAATATGAGCGTAAATATTCAAAGTATTTCGCTGAGTACCGATGCAGGAATTTTTCACGGTCAGATTGCGGTTATTGTGAAAAATAATACCATTTTGAAAAAAATGATCAACGCAATTAAAAAAGTTGATGGTGTTGATAAAGTCACTCGCGAATACAGAACTTAACTATAACTTTTAAATACTTATGAAAACAGATTCCTTAGAAATTCCTGAAATATATTTTGATGAAAATGGCGAACTTATAATTGTCGCTTCTGAATCTTCTTCAAAAGATGATTTTGATTTTTTTCAGGGAAAATCTGTTATTCGAAACAAAAAATTAAAAAAGAGATTTGCGAATTCAAACGAATGGATTGAATTTCCGTCGACTCAGGAAATGTATAAGATTTTAAACGGAATTGGAAACATTGATAATTTCCTCGCCACTTTTGACGGAGAACCTTTTGAAGGAATGACAGTTCGATTATTTAATCCAAAAACAAAATTATGGAGTATTTATTGGGCAGATTCGACTTCGGGAACTTTAGACAAACCGGTTGTGGGTTCTTTCGAAAATAAGGTAGGACATTTTTTTTCGAAAGATGTATTTGAAGGAAAAAATGTAATCCAGGTATTTCGATGGGATGCACGAGATGAAAACAATCCCGTTTGGAGTCAGGCAATGTCTGATGACAAAGGAAAAACCTGGGAATGGAACTGGTATATGTATATGTCTAAAACCAACTAAAAATTTGTTAGTTTTATCATAAATAAAAATAATTATGTTAATTAAGTTCCTGTGAACTTTCTAAAATTTATCGTTGTAAAACCTTGTATTTAATGTGATATTCATAATCGAATATAGATTTGAACGTTAAACTTTAAACCCGAAACTTTTATTCATTAAAAATAAAAAATTATCTTTGCCGGATATGACACTCATTTCAACTGACAACACTAGAAATCAAGAAATTGTAAAAAACGTTTTTACAATGTATCTTGAACAAAAAGGGCATCGCAAAACTCCTGAGCGCTATGCTATACTTCAGGAAATTTACGATAGCGAAGAGCATTTTGATATAGAAAACCTTTATATCAAAATGAAAAACAAAAACTATCGTGTGAGTAGAGCTACTTTATACAACACGATCGAGTTATTGTTAGACTGCGCATTGGTTAGAAAACATCAATTTGGGCAAAATCAGGCTTACTACGAAAAATCATATTTTGATAAACAGCACGATCATATTATTATGACTGATTCTGGCGAAGTAATTGAATTTTGTGATCCAAGAATTCAAACCATCAAAAAAACAATCGAAGAAATATTTGATATCGAAATCACGAATCATTCACTTTATTTCTACGGAAACAAAAAACAAAAACAATAATCCACAGAAAGGAATTATTTTTAAAATAAAAAAAAGAAAATTAACTACATTAATCAGTAGGGCGACTTAGATTGCCTCAACGCAAATTAAAACAGAATGACCGTAGATTTATTACTAGGATTACAATGGGGAGATGAAGGTAAAGGGAAAATTGTTGACGTTCTTACCTCAAATTATGATATTATTGCACGTTTTCAAGGAGGACCAAACGCAGGACATACATTAGAATTTGATGGAATTAAGCACGTTTTAAGAACCATTCCTTCTGGAATTTTTCATAAAAATTCAGTAAATATCATCGGAAACGGGGTTGTAATTGATCCGGTAGTTTTTCAAAAAGAAATTGAAGGTTTAGAGAAATTCAACCTTGACATCAAAAGCAAACTGATCATTTCAAGAAAAGCACATTTAATTTTACCAACGCACCGTTTATTAGATGCAGCATCTGAGGCATCAAAAGGAAAAGCAAAAATTGGTTCTACATTAAAAGGAATTGGCCCAACTTATATGGACAAAACCGGTAGAAATGGTTTGCGTGTTGGAGATATCGAATTAGAAGATTTTAAGGAACGTTACAGAGCATTAGCTGACAAACATGAAGCAATGATTGCTTTTTACGATGTAGCGATTCAATATAACTTAGCTGAACTTGAAAAAGAGTTTTTTGAAGCTATTGAAGAATTAAAAAAATTAGATTTTATTGACAGTGAAGAATATATGTACCAGGCTCAAAAAGCAGGTAAATCTATTTTATGCGAAGGAGCTCAGGGGTCTTTATTAGATGTTGACTTTGGAACTTATCCTTTTGTAACTTCATCAAATACTACTGCTGCCGGAGCTTGTACTGGTTTAGGAATTGCTCCTAACAAAATCAAAGAAGTTTACGGAATTTTTAAAGCGTATGTCACACGTGTTGGTAGCGGGCCTTTCCCAACGGAACTTTTTGACGAGGTTGGCGCAACAATGGCAAGAGTTGGTAACGAATTTGGATCTGTAACAGGAAGACAAAGACGTTGCGGATGGTTAGACTTAGTGGCTTTAAAATATGCTGTTCAGGTAAATGGAGTTACGCAATTGATGATGATGAAAGGTGATGTACTTTCTGGTTTGGAAACTTTAAAAGTTTGTACTGAATACAACTATAAAGGACAAAACATTTCTCACTTTCCTTACAACATCGAGCCTGAAAATGTTACGCCGATTTATAAAGAGTTTAAAGGATGGCAAGCTGATTTAACAGGATTGACTACTTATGATCAATTACCAATCGAGCTAAAAGAATATATCGAGTTCATTGAAGAAGAAGTTGGTGTACCAATTAAGATTGTATCTGTTGGACCAGACAGAAAGCAAACAATAACAAAATAATACATCTAAACGCTCTGATAACCAGAGCGTTTTTTTATACAAAACATTTCACACATGAAAAATCCAGAAATTAAAATTACTGAAACTAAGTTATTATCAGACAATTGGTATGTATTAAACAAAGTAACTTTTGATTACCAAAAGAAAGATGGCAATGTAGAATCGCATATTCGTGAAGTTTATGATCGAGGAAATGGCGCCGCTATTTTATTATACAATACCGAGAAAAAAACCGTAATTCTAACGAGACAATTTCGTTTGCCAACTTACTTAAACGGAAATAAAACCGGAATGATGATTGAAGTTTGCGCGGGACTTTTGGATCAGCATAATGCTGAGGAAGCAGTCATTCGTGAAACGGAAGAAGAAACGGGTTATCGTTTAACCAAAGTTGAAAAAGTCATAGAAACCTATATGTCTCCAGGATCTGTAACAGAAATTTTATACTTATTTGTTGGTGAATATGATGAAACCATGAAAGTAAACGATGGCGGCGGATTAGATGCTGAACAGGAAAATATCGAAGTGCTGGAATATACGTTTGATGAAGCTTATGCGATGTTTGAATCTGGTGAAATTACGGATGCTAAGACTATTATGTTATTACAACATGCTAAGATTAAAGGGTTGATTTAAGCTTTTTTGATTTAGAATATGTTATTTTTAAACAACCAAAATTCAGACAAAATTCTAAATGAAATTACATAAATACGGGATAAAAATTCTTAAAATACTATTTGTTATTTTTATAATAATGAATAGTATTGCTTTTTTTCATGCTTATAAATTTACTCATTTCCCAGAAAGTATATCTGAAAAAACTAAAAGCCCTGAAAAACTAACTTCATTTGAAAAGGTAAAAACTTTGCTTTTTGGGGTTACTAATCCTAAACCAAAAAACATAAAATTTCCTTCTCAAAAATATCAAACTTTAAAATTACAAAGCAATAAAGAAATTGAGAGCTGGTTAATTAAAACTGAAAATTCAAAAGGAACTGTTATATTATTTCATGGGTACGGCGCTGAAAAATCTTTAATGATTGAAAAATCAAATGAGTTTATAAAATTAGGCTTTAGTACAATGCTGGTAGATTTTATGGGAAGCGGAAACTCAGAAGGAAATCAGACTACAATTGGTTATATGGAAGCCGAAGAAGTAAAAACATCCTTTGATTATTTAAAACAAACCGGAGAAAAAAACATATATTTATTTGGTACTTCGATGGGAGCTGTAGCGATTATGAAATGTATTAAGGATTACAAAATAAAGCCAAAAGGAATTATAATCGAATGTCCATTTGGTTCGATGTATGAAACAGTTTGTGCCAGATTCAAAAAAATGAATGCACCAACTTTTCCAATGGCTGGAATTTTATTGTTTTGGGGCGGAATACAAAATGGATTTTGGGGATTTAGCCATAACCCAAAAGAATATGCAAAAACTATAAGTTGCCCAACTCTATTGTTTTACGGGGAAAAAGATAAAAGTGTTAGTCGAAAAGAAATTGATGAAATTTATACCAATTTAAGAGGTCCAAAAACTCTAAACATTTATAAAAACACCGGGCATGAAAATTACCTAATAAAAAATAAAATTGAATGGAATAAAAACATTTCTGAGTTTATATCTAATCAAAAATAGAAAATAGAATTCTTAAAAATAAACATCAATGCCCGAAGCTTCAAAAACCAAAAATATCTGGCAGGAATTTGCACAAGAAACTGGCGGAACTTTTAAAGAAGGTTATTCCTGGATTTCTGATTCAACAGAAATTGAACACAAAAACTGGAAAATCCTTTTTGATAATTTTACTGCGTGGTCAGGCAAATACAGCACCGAAACAACCAGGGTTATTGTGCCGATTATTTTAACAGATGGTTTTAGATTTGAAATATATCGTGAAGGATTTATTAGAAAAATTGAAAAATTATTTGGCGCGCAAGATATAAAAATTGATCATCCTGAATTTGATAAAGCTTTTATCATCAAAAGTAATAATGAGTTTAAAATAAAGACTTTATTGCGAAACAAAGAGATTAAAAAACTCATTGAATCTCAAAAAGAAATGAATTTGCAAATATCTGACCAAAAAGGGATTTGGGGCGAGAAATTACCTAAAGGTGAATATGAATTATCCTATTTTACAGATAGTCAAATTCAAAGCATGGAAACTCTAAAATCATTGTTAGAACTGTTAAAATTGATTTTAGACGAATTACATCAAATGAATGCAATTTCTAAATGTTAATAAAATAAACAATTCCAAAAATTCTGTAATTCGTCTAAGCTGTAAAAAAAATAACTTTACTCTACTAAAAAATCCCAATTATGAGAAAGTTATATTACACATCAAATATTCTCCTTTTATTGATTTTAACCTTGTTAATTTCTTGTAAGGAAAGTAAAACTACGAGAACAACAGGTAACGAAGAAGAAAAGCCGAAAAAAACTGTTGAATATAAAAAACCAGCATCCTCCGTTAGTTTTCATTTTGAAAAAACAAAAGAATGGCTTGAGGCAAATAAAAGTGATTCGACTAAATTAGATATTTTATATGCCATAAACAGAACTGATAAAGCCAATTTAGCTAAAAAGGATTCTGTTGTTATTCCATCAGATTTTAGTGGAGATTTGCCTTATTATCTTCCGTTTCCTATTCATGTTTCAAGTTTAGAAGAGGTTGAAAAAGTGTTGATTTTTTCTTATCCAACGCAAACATTTGCAGCTTACGAAAATGGAGAATTAGTTTATACCGGTCCAACAAATATGGGAAGAAAAAAAGATCCAACACCAACCGGATTGTTTTTTACCAATTGGAAAGCGGAACAAACAACAAGTACTTTTAATGACGAATGGGACTTAAAATGGAATTTTAATATCGAGAATAAACTCGGAGTTGGTTTTCACCAGTATGAATTACCTGGATATCCTGCCTCGCATTCTTGTTTGCGATTGCTGGAAAAAGATGCAAAATACCTATATAAGTGGGCAGATGAATGGATTTTGAAAGATAAAGAAAATGTAAAAGTAAAAGGAACTCCCGTTATTGTTTTTGGAAGCTATAATTTTGATGGTCCAAAACCTTGGTATGAGTTAGTTAACGATCCGAAAGCATTGGATATTTCTGAATCTGATGTTGAAAAAGAAACACAGCCTTTTATTCAAAAAATATTAGATAATCAAAAAGTAAGAGCTGGTCAGGAAGCTGTTTCGCCTTAAAAATAATATATTTCTACGCAGAAAAAGCTAACGTAATTTTTAAAATTGTGTTAGCTTTTTTGTTTTGAAGCAAGAAGCTGATTGGGAAATTTTTTCTCATTTTATGTCATTTCGACGCAGGAGAAATCTCCCCAAGTAACTCCGCATAGAAAGTCGCCAATCTTTGTAGAGCTACTTGCGGAGATTTCTCCTTCGTCGAAATGACAAACAAGGTGCAAATATTAATCTCGTAAAATTATTTTGCTTCAAGTAATTTTTATTTGCTACTTTCGTTCTATTATTAGCCAAAAAATAAAATATAAAATGTCAAAAAATCTACTTTTCCTATTTTTACTATCCAGCCTTATTTCAACAGGACAAACTAAAAAAAATTCAAAACTAGAAACTTATACAAGTCGTAAAGAGATTTATCAAATTAAATACAATCCTGATCACTGGATTAAAAATACCGATTCTATAGACTGGGATGCACAATTTCATGACAAGTATAATTTAGTAAACGCATACTTTATTGAATATGATTATTTTATTACTGATAAAAATCTTAAAAGTACTATTCAGGATGAATACAAAGAATTTGGAAAGATCAAAAACCTGAAAATTTATAAAAAGAAAATCAACGATATTACCGTTAATTACTTTGAGTGTGAGTTAGATTACAATGATATTTTGTACAAATATCAAGGTTTTATTTACAACGGAAAAGGCGGTTCTATACAAATGCAGTACGGCGCTCAGGCCGAAGCGATTGAACCAAATCAAGGCATAATTGATGAATTGAATAATGGGATTTTGATTATTCAATAAAAATCAAAAAAGGCATAAGAATTAAATCTTATGCCTTTTGTTTTATAGTGAAAGCTGAAAATTATCTTGAATAATTTGGAGCTTCTTTTGTAATCGTAACGTTGTGTGGGTGACTTTCAGTAATTCCGCTTGACGTGATTCTGACAAAACGACCGGATTCCTGTAAAGTTGGAATATCTTTTGAACCACAGTATCCCATTCCGGCACGAAGACCTCCGATAAATTGAAGCATACTTTCGTTTAATTCTCCTTTGTAAGGAACGCGGCCAACAATTCCTTCCGGAACTAATTTTTTAACATCGTCTTCAACATCCTGAAAATAACGATCTTTAGAACCCGTTTGCATTGCTTCAACAGACCCCATTCCGCGGTAAGATTTGAATTTTCTTCCTTCAAAAATAATAGTTTCTCCCGGAGATTCTTTTGTTCCTGCTAATAATGAACCTAACATTACACAATCAGCACCTGCAGCAATTGCTTTCGGAATATCTCCTGTATAACGAATTCCACCATCTGCAATAACCGGAACGCCTGTTCCTTTTATAGCTGCAGCCACTTCTAAAACTGCTGAAAACTGAGGAAAACCAACACCTGCTACGATACGTGTTGTACAAATAGAACCAGGCCCTATTCCTACTTTTACACCATCGGCTCCATTTTCTACTAAATATTTAGCAGCTTCCGGAGTAGCAATGTTTCCTACAATTACATCAATGTTTGGGAATTTTGCTTTTATTTGTTTCAATGTGTTTACAACACCTTCTGTATGTCCGTGTGCTGTATCAATAATAATTGCGTCTACGCCTGCAGCAACTAACGCTTCAGCTCTTTGAACTGCATCGCCGGTAACACCAATTGCGGCAGCAACTCTCAAACGACCAAAAGTATCTTTATTAGCAATTGGTTTTTGAGTTAATTTTGTAATATCTCTAAAAGTAATTAGTCCAACTAATTCATTTTGAGCATTTACAACTGGTAATTTTTCTATTTTATGTCCTTGTAAAACTACTTCGGCTTGTTCTAATGAAGTTCCTTCTGCAACAGTAACTAAGTTTTTACTGGTCATTACTTCTATAATTGGTCTCGCTCCGTTTTTTTCAAAACGTAAATCACGATTCGTAACGATTCCTTTTAAGATTCTATTTTCGTCAACAATTGGAATTCCGCCAATTCCGAATTCTTTCATGGCGTTTTTTGCATCTGCAATTGTTGAAGTCATTGGTAATGTTACCGGATCGATAATCATTCCTGCCTCAGCACGTTTTACTTTTCTAACCTTCGCTGCTTGTTGCTCGATGGTCATATTTTTATGCAAAACGCCAATTCCGCCTTCTTGCGCCATAGCAATTGCCATTGCACTTTCGGTAACGGTATCCATAGCAGCTGATACTATAGGAACGTTTAATGTTATATTACGGGAAAATTTTGATTTGATACTCACTTCGCGAGGAAGCACATTCGAGTAGTTAGGTACTAATAATACATCGTCGTAAGTTAAACCTTCGCCGATAATCTTGGAGTTGTGTGCTATCATGGTGCAATTTGTAGTTGAATTGCGTGCAAATATAGTGAATAAATTGGAAACTTGAATACTAAGTTTTTCTTAATTTTATTACTATAAGAAAGGTACTACATTCGTAATCTTCAAAATCCAATTAAAAAATTCCAAATTCCAGTTTTGTTGCTCCATTTAAAAATATGCTGCAATAAAGATTTGGAATTTGGAATTTAGTTATTGGAATTTTATAAAATTACTCTGAATCTGGAAAAATAAAATTTAAACCAAATTGAAACGCTATACTATTGGCTTTGGTAACGTCCTTATATTCAAAAACATTATCGACCAGAGCATAAATATTGAATTTTCCAATTGTTCCGGAAAGCCCTAATCCTAAATTTGTATTCGAAAAAGTATCAAAAGTATAAGTAGCTTTAAAATCTAATTTTTCGAAAATACTGCGTTTATAAAAAGCAGTAAAAGCTGTAAAAGGTTTTTTTGGCATACTCATTATATACAACTGACCACCAATAGAATTTGCATATCCTCGCTTACTTTTAGCTCTGCAATCACATTCTTCACCATATCTTGATTCTCCAAATGAATACTGAAGAGAAGAATAGAATTTTGTTGGTCTCCAAGTGGTGTATTTGTCATAAAGTGTCTCTCTCGGAATAGCTTTTTCAAAGTCTCCTAAAACATTTCTTGGTCCATCTATATCATCAAAGTTAGGATTTACACCGTTGTATGTGTAACTTCCTTTATAGGTTCGCGTTTCGATATCCTTAGACTGTCTTACAAAACCCAAATCTATAACACTTGCTGTAAATTGAAGATCATCCTTAAAATAATAAGTAACTCCGGCATCTACTCCTAAACCTAAACTTCCGTTAAAAAAACTGTTATGTATAATGTCTTCGGTCTCGCTTCCTCTGTATTCATCTTCTCTAAAAGTAGCAATACCTGAAGTTTTAATTTCTACATTTGAAGAAATTACCTGGCTGTAAATATTTCGGGTACCTTCTATTTCGTCTGTATAAACAAAACCCGAATTATTTGTTGATGTTGCATTGGCACCACTCGAATAAAGTTTGACGCGGCCACCCAGTACTAATTTTTCACTTACTTTTTTATGAAAACCAACATGCAGCACCGATAACGCTTCTGCCCTAACATTTAGATCAGCAAGATTAAATGATTTGCCCATATGATCCCGATTTCCATCTAATGCTAATATTCCTAAATCTTTGGGCACATACATCAAAAAATCAAATTCCTGATAAACTCCAAAGGATACATACGACTGACTATCTTCTCCTCCAACTCTAAAACCTCCTGAAAAAACTTCGACTTGCTCACTAACATGGGTTTTATCATTGGCTGATGATTTGTTTATAATATTTCGGACTTTTTCGGTAAAATCAACTCCGTCATTAGCAAATAAATCATACGCAGTGAAGCTATTCGACCCTAAATTAGCTGAAACTCCGGATAATAACGGAATTCCAAAATAATATTTGTACGAAACATCAGCACCCGGATTGACTAGTGAAGCTTGTGGAATTGAAGTAAAATTGTATAATAACGCTTTGTTTTGCGCAAAACCAAACTGGAAAACAACCAGTATTATCAGATATACTTTTCTCATTCGATTTCCATATATGCGGTTGCACTCGATCGTAATTTCAAATTACCTACACTATTTTCATTTAAGGCTGGGCCTGCAGCTATTTTAACAGTAAAACCAATTTCAACTGTTTTTTTCAAAAGCTCTAGTCTTGCCTGTTCGAAAACTTCTGTGGGAAATTTTATAACATTCGGGCTTCCTGTGTATGCCGGAACTTCAAAAGTTATGGTTTCAATGATTGCGTCATTTTTATCATAAAGCACAAAATCAATACTAAAGGCTCTGTTTATAGTGTTTTCTATTTCGAAATCAAGTTCTGCCTTAACCAAATTATCTTTGAAATGATTTTCTTTAAAGATTTTAAAAGGCTGGACATCGACTGCAATTTCATGGGCATTTCCATCGTCTATGAATTTATTTGCAGGCACATCAAAAAAAGCCAGGTTAGCTACAAAAACAGGTTCGAGTTTGATATTATTGATTTGATCAATATCCAGATCGCTTGCGCATGAAGAGAATAAAAATGCCAAGCCTAAGAATGTATGAATTCTTCTGATTGAGTGTGGTATTTCCATAAAAAGTAGATTAAATAATAAGAAACAACGTTAATTTGATGTAACTTATTATAAATTGAGTAATAAATATACTACTTTTTATTCTAATAAAATTGTCCAAACAGTTTTGAAGCCTCATTATAAGCACTTTCAAAACTTAAAGAATTTAGTCCTGTTGTTTTTTTATTTGAAGTAAAATAGGAAATTAACTTTTCGGTAGGCATATTTCCGGTTAATTTATCTGTAGCCATCGGGCAGCCTCCAAAGCCCTGAATAGCACCGTCAAAACGAGTACATCCCGCTTTTGAAGCTGCTTCTATTTTTTCGAACCAGCTATTTGGAGTGGTATGCAAATGCGCGCCAAATTCAATTTGAGGATATTTCGGAATTAAATTCGAAAAAAGATAGGTGATAACTTCCGGCGTTGAACTTCCAACGGTATCAGAAAGTGACAGGATTTTCACACCCATTGTCGATAGTTTCTCTGTCCACTCTCCCACGATTTCAACATTCCACGGATCTCCGTACGGATTTCCGAAACCCATTGAAAGGTACGTTACCACTTCTTTATTTTTTTTATCAGCAATTTCCAGAATTTCTTCCAATGTAACCAAAGATTCTGCGATGGTTTTATGGGTATTTCGCATTTGGAAATTCTCGGATATAGAAAAAGGAAAACCTAAATATTGAATAGGTTCATGCTCTGATGCCATTGCAGCGCCTTGGGTATTGGCGATAATCGCCAACAGTTTACTTGTTGTTTGTGATAAGTCAAGCTGTGCCAAAACTTCGGCTGTATCCTGCATTTGCGGAATCGCTTTTGGGGAAACAAAACTTCCAAAATCAATGGTATCAAAACCCACTCTAAGCAAAGCTTGTATGTATGAAACCTTATTCTTGGTAGGAATAAAAGTTTTGATACCCTGCATGGCATCGCGTGGACATTCGATAATTTTGATTTCTTTATTCAAAGTTTATTCTTTTGTGAAGGCTAAGTTAGTTTCTTTTTTAAAGAAATAAAAGTCGTATGTTTTTTTTAACCATATAAGTGATATAAGTTCATAATATACTGGTCGTCTTTTTGTCATAAAAGTGATATCACTTAATATTCATTAAAATTGTAATATTCAATAACATTACCTATAAATGCAATAAATTAAATAATTACATAAATATGTAATAATTAAACATATTACGTATATTTGTAATATATAAATTAATTAATTTTTAATTATATTTGAATATGACAAGCGTAATTACAGGAGACATAATTGGTTCAAGACAGCAAAAGTCTAAACATTGGGTAGAGGATTTAAAAAAAATCCTGTCGCCGTTTGGAGAAATGCCTGCTCAATGGGAGATTTACAGAGGAGATGAATTTCAGGTAGAAATCAAAAATCCAGAAGAAGCTTTATTGACTGCTATTTTAATAAAAGCACATCTAAGGGCCCTAAAATCTGATGCGAGAATGAGTATTGGTTTTGGAGATAAAACACATAATGCCGAAAAAATATCCGAAAGTAATGGAACTGCCTTTATAAATTCGGGAGAGCTTTTTGAAACTTTAAAAAAACAAAAGGTGACTTTAGCTCTTAGAACCGGAGATATTATTTTTGATGAAAAAATGAATTTAATGCTTCGTCTGGCATTAACTTTTATGGACAATTGGCTTGCACAACCGGCTCAATTTGTTGCCGTTGCAATAGAAAACCCAAACTTGTCGCAAGAAGAACTTGGACAAAAATTAGGCATCAATCAAGCCGCTGTAAGCCGAAGACAAAAACGCGCCCAGTTTGATTTAATTATGAATTTAGATCGATATTTTAGAACACAAATAAAAGAACTTAAGCCATGATTTTATTTATAAAACTACTTTTAGCACATTTATTAGGCGATTTTATATGGCAGCCCAATTCTTGGGTTGAAGATAAAGAAGCTAAAAAACATAAGAGTATTTATTTATATTTTCATATTCTTTTACACGGTGTCCTTGCAGCAGCTTTAGTATGGGATATTGCTTTTATTCCTTATGCCATTTTAATCGCAATTTCGCACGGAATCATTGACTTAATCAAACTCAATTTTCAAAAAAACACAACAAAACGAACCTGGTTTATTGCAGATCAAATTGCACATATTTTAGTTTTAATTGCGATCGTATTATTGTATCAAAACAAAGCCATAAATTTTATCTGGTTTGATAATAAATTCTGGATTTTAATAACAGGATTTTTATTTATTACAAAACCAACTTCTATTTTTATTAAAACCATTATTTCTATCTGGAGCCCCGAAAATCAAAATAGTCATCAGGACAATTCACTTGCCAATGCGGGAAATTATATCGGTATTCTGGAACGTTTGTTCGTATTCGGTTTTATCTTAACCGGACATTTTGAAGCAATTGGCTTTTTGTTGGCCGCTAAATCTATTTTTAGGTTTGGAGATTTAAAAGAAGCCAAAGACAGAAAACTGACCGAATATGTTTTAATTGGCACATTGATCAGTTTTGGAGTCGCTATCGTTATCGGGCTTCTTGTACAAGCGCTGCTTTTACAATTGCTTTAAAATCTTTTTATTTATTGCTTTTATCAACGCAGGACCTTCATAAATAAATCCGGTATATAATTGCACTAAACTCGCTCCGGCATTCAGTTTTTCGATAGCATCATCTGCAGAATGTATTCCTCCTACTCCAATAATCGGGAATGCTTTATTGCTTTTTTCAGAAAGAAAACGAATTACTTCCGTAGAACGCTTTGTTAATGGTTTTCCTGATAATCCGCCCATTTCAGATTGATTTTGAGATTGCAATCCATCTCTCGAAATAGTAGTATTGGTTGCAATTACCCCCGCAATTTGAGTCGTTTTTACAATATCAATAATATCTAATAATTGCTCGTCTGTTAAGTCTGGTGCAATTTTTAAAAGTATTGGTTTTATTTTTTGAGTGCTTGTTTTTTGCTTTTCTACATTTCTGTTTTGCAAAGTTTGAAGCAAAGCTGTCAAAGGCTCTTTATCTTGTAAAGCTCTTAAATTTGGTGTATTTGGCGAACTCACATTTACTACAAAATAATCGACATGATCAAATAATGCATCAAAGCAAATGATATAATCGTCAACGGCATTTTCGTTTGGCGTTACTTTATTTTTTCCAATATTTCCACCAATTAAAACATTTGAATTCTTTTTTAAACGTTCAACAGCTTCAAGAACTCCGCCATTATTAAATCCCATTCGGTTAATAATTGCCTGATCTTCTTTTAATCGAAACAAACGTTTTTTAGGATTTCCTTCCTGACCAACCGGCGTTACGGTTCCTATTTCGATAAAACCAAAACCAAAGTCTGAAAGTTCTTTATACAACTTTGCATCTTTATCAAATCCTGCAGCAAGCCCAACCGGATTTTTGAATTTAATTCCAAAAACTTCACGCTCTAAACGACTGTCTTTTACTTCGTAAATTGATTTTATAATTGATGAAACTCCTGGAATTCTTGAAATGAATTTAACGAATGAAAAAGTAAAATAATGTACTTCTTCCGGATCAAACCAAAAAAGTATTGGGCGAATTATCAATTTATACATAAGAGTTGTTGTGTTATTTTTCGGTTGCAAATTTAATTATAATACTTGAAAATGGCTCTTTTTTATAAAAACAAATAGATAATGAGATTCAAATCAATTTACAAACCCCCAACAACATCATAACCAATTAATTACAAAAAAACCAACGCTAATAACTTTTTGCTTCTAAAATATCGTAATTGTTTTAAGAAACGCAAAATCAAATTTTTAACGTTGCAAGTTATAAAATGAAACAATGTAGAGACTTTCTGCTTCCGTTTTGGAAGTTTTAATACTTAATTTTGAAACACTAAGAAAATTCTTGTTTCATAATATACGGAATTGTTTGATTTTAAAACAAATAACAAATGCTGCACAGAAATAGTTATTTCAAAAAATCTTTTGTCTACATAACGCTTTTTAGCCTGATTACTATTTTTAACAGCAAATGTATAGCTCAGCAAAATGAAGAAAAGGAAGTTTTTAAACCGCATCATCAAATCGGAATATCCATAAACCATGTTCATGTTTTTGAAGGAATTGATGCAGATGGAAATCGCGAAGTATTATCCTTACCTGCCTGGGGCGTTGATTATACCTATCATATTAGCCAAAAATGGGCAATTGGTTTACATACTGATTTTGTTATCGAAAAATTTAAAGTCGAAAAAAACCTGGCAGGCGGAGAAGAAAATGAAACTGTTGAAAGAAGTTATCCTATCGCACCTGCTTTGATGGGAATTTACAAAGTAAATGAACATTGGAGTTTTTTATTAGGAATGGGAGGTGAATTTGCAAAAGAAGAAGACTTTTTACTAACCCGCGCCGGAGCAGAATACGGTTATGAATTGCCAAAAGGCTGGGAAGTTTTTGGAACTTTTAGCTATGACTTTAAATGGAACGCATACGATAGTTGGGGAATTGGATTGGGAATTGCCAAAAATTTTGGAGGAAAATAAATTGAAAGCATACATCAAAGGATTATAAAACCAAATCAAGTCTATGTACATTATTAACAGAATCACACGCCATTATAAAAGATATCTGCCGGTTATTCTGTTATTATTGAGTATTTCAGGCTTATCGCAACAAATAAAAGATACAACCAAGCTCATTCATTTTAGATATGGCGAAAAAGGAATTGAATTACGAACCAACGATAATAAATTTCTCTTTCAGCTTCAGAGTCGTTTACAATTTCGGTTTTCGACGCCAAATGATCAGGATCCGTTGACATATGACGATTATAGTCAGGATAAACAAACGACTTTTAAAATCAATCGCGCGAGGTTAAAAGTGGGCGGTCATGCTTTTGAACCCTGGCTCAATTATTATTGGGAATATGAATTGAGCCAGTCGAATTTGCTTGATTTTAGAATCATGGTGGAAAAATACAAATGGCTTAGTTTAAAAGTAGGGCAATGGAAAGTTGAGTTTACGAGGGAACGTTTTATTAGCAGCGGAGAACAGCAAACTGTTGACCGGTCTTTAATCAATCGCCCGTTTACGGTAGACAGACAAATGGGAGTTGAAGTGTATGGACATCTGAAAGGAAAAGGAATTGCTGATTTTAATTATTGGGCAGCAGCTTTAACAGGAACAGGAAGAGGAAATACTTCAAACGATGATAATAACCTGATGTATTTTGGTCGTGCTCAATGGAATTTTCTGGGAAGATTTCTTGATTTTGAAGGAAGTGATTTAGAATTTCACGAAAAACTAACGCCAATTATTGCTTTTTCTGCCATTACAAACCGAAGTCCGTATACAAGGTTTTCGCAATCCGGAGGCGGTTATTTAGATGGATTTGAAGACGGAGCGCCGGGACAATATCGTGTTAACCAATGGAATTTTGAAACTGCATTTATGTATCGCGGATTTTCCTGGCAAAGCGAATGGCATACTAAAGATATTATAGACAAACTAGATAATAACAAAACCACTACAATGAAAGGTTATTATGCGCAGCTTGGTTATTTTTTTAACAATGCTTTTGCATGGTGGCCAAAACATTTAGAAATGGCAGCAAGACACGCAGCTTACAGACCAGACAACTCAATTAGACAAAATTTGCAGGATGAAACCACCATTGCTTTTAACTGGTTTTTTAAAGGCCATAAAAACAAGCTTACATCAGAGTTTAGTTATTTTAGTTTTCAGGATAAAACCTTGCCGTTAGAAGCAGGCTGGCGTTTTAGAATACAATGGGATATTTCGTTATAACTTATTACAAAAATTTCATATTCAACTTATTACCAAAGACATAGCACACGCAAAAACTAAAATGATTTTTGTTTTTTACAATTATTCTTATTTTTTTTAATAATTTTAATACACCATAAAACACTGAAAATGAAAAGTATAAATAAAACACTAAAAAAGGCAGCACTACTGTGTCTGGCTGGATCATTTTTCTTAATTTCTATTGATGGTTTAGCACAACGACGAGTGGGCGGAAACGGCGGCACACACCGAACTGGTGGCGGAGCTATAAAAACAAGACCTGCAACACAAAGACCTGCAACGCAAACAAGACCGGGAGCTAATAATTCAGGTGTTAGAAAATCTACTAATAAAGTTACGAGACCTGCCAATACTTCAAACACAAATGCCAGAAATAGAAATGCAACAACAAACAGAAACTCAGCAACCAGAAACAATATCAATAATAGCGGTAACAGAAATACCAATATTAGTGGCAATACGGTAAACAGAAACAATGTAAATATCAATGTAAACAATAGTGTACATGTTCGCAACAACCGTAATACTGTTGTAAGACCCGGGCCACGACCTTACGTACGTCCTCCTTACGTTTATGGCGGCTATAGATATCATGCTTACAATCCTTATTTCTTTCATCCATACAGACCATTTTATTGGGGTCCGGTTTGGCATCCGTGGGGATTTTTTGTAGCAACTTTAGCTGTTACAGCGATTGTAGTAAGCGTTGAAAGCACACAATATCATTATGATCAGGGAGTTTGGTATACTTCGACAAGTGGTGGTTATACAGCTGTACCCGCTCCTGTTGGTGGAACTGTAAATAATATTCCGAGTGGTGCCGAAACCGTCAATACAGGAACCGTCAATAATTATTATTACGGAGGAACGTATTATGAAAAAGACGGCAGCACCTATAAAGTCGTTGCACCAACAGCCGGAACCTTAGTAGATAACTTACCCGAAGGCGGTGAAGAAGTAACCATAGGAGATGTAAAATATGTAAAATTTGGAGAAACATATTATCAACCTGTTCAGGTTGATGGCAAAGACAAATATGAAGTTGTTAAGGTTGAAGAAGATAAATAACAAATCTTTTTATTTTATTAACCCTATAGAATAGATAGAATATTTTTTTAACTTTGACCGGATTGTTTTCCCGGCAATTACTTTCAAATTAAAACCTGACTACCATGAAAAATAAAACTTATTGGATATTTGCAATATTAGTCCTTTCAATTATCTCTATTGCATTTGGTTACACTAAAATTATTCCGAAAGAAAAAAATAAAATAGCTGCAGCAAAAGATTGTGCCGAAACTCCACATGCCAGTGGCGAATCTGTTTTTAAACCCACTATAGAAAATAAAAACAAACCTGCCGGCAAAGCACCAAAAGGCATGGTCTGGATTCCTGGAGGAGAATTTTCTATGGGAAGTAATGTCGAAGACGAAAGCTTATGCAGCATAAAAGGTGTTACAAAAGATGCCGCACCAATTCACAGGGTTTATGTTGACGGCTATTATATGGATCAAACCGAAGTTACAAACGAGCAATTTGCAGCTTTTGTAAAAGCCACAGGTTACGTAACACTGGCTGAAAAAAAACCAACACACGAAGAATATCCTGATGCTCCGTTAGAAAATTTAATAGCCGGATCGGCAGTTTTTACCCCTACTCCGGCAACTGTAGACTTAAATAATTATATGCAATGGTGGAGTTACGTTGGCGGTGCAGACTGGAGACATCCTGAAGGCCCAATGAGTTCTATTATTGGCAGAGAGAAATATCCTGTTGTACAGGTTTCTTATGCTGATGCCGCTGCTTACGCAAAATGGGCCGGTAAAAGATTACCTACTGAGGCCGAATGGGAGTTTGCAGCTCGCGGTGGAAAATCAGGACAATTATACGCTTGGGGAAATACATTAAAACCTAAAGGAAAGTTTCAGGGAAATATTTATCAGGGACACTTTCCTATTGAAAAAGGCGATACCGGCGAAGATGGTTATATTGGTATAGCGCCAACAGCACAATTTGAACCTAATTCTTACGGACTTTACGATATTGGAGGAAATGTTTGGGAATGGACAAACGATTGGTACACTCCTGATTACTATGCTACTTTAAGCGAAAACGGACAAGTAACCAAAAACCCAAAAGGTGCCGAAAAATCATACGATCCCGCAGATCCCGGCCTACTGAAAAAAGTACAGCGTGGCGGATCCTTTTTATGCACAGATCAATATTGTTCCCGCTATATGGTAGGCACACGAGGAAAAGGGGATTATCAATCTCCGGCAAATCATATTGGTTTTAGATGTGTGCAGTAAAGTTTTTTTGCCACAACCCGAGCGATAGCGAACAGGCGAAGCAATTTCACTAATTTTCACTAATCAGAAGTGTGTACAAATAAAACTTAAATCCAGTATCATGAAATATAATTCGTGAAACTGGATTTTTAAATTATAAATGATTCGTGCTAATTCGTGAAATTCGTGGCGAACTCTTTTATCTCATCCCTCAACCATAAATTAGTGGACATTCGTGAAATTCGTGGCAAACTCTTTTATGTTTTAAACGCCTTAATAATTGCTTATATTTGCTAAAAATTAAAGAAATGCAGCATATTATAGATCGTTTTATCAGTTATGTAACAATTGATACAGAATCAGACCCAAACTCACAAACTACTCCAAGTACAGAAAAACAATGGAATCTTGCCAATAAACTAGTCGAAGAACTAAAAACAATTGGTTTACAAGAGGTCACTATAGACGATAAAGCCTATATCATGGCAACTTTGCCAAGTAATGTAGATCACGAAGTTCCCGTAATTGGTTTCGTTTCACATTTTGATACTTCGCCGGATTTTAGCGGAGCCAATGTAAAGCCTCAAATTATTGAGAATTATGATGGTAAAGACATTATTTTAAATATAGAGAAAAACATTGTTTTATCTCCCAACTATTTTAAAGATTTATTGCAATATAAAGGTCAAACCATCATCACAACAGACGGAACAACCTTGCTTGGCGCAGATGATAAAGCTGGAATTACAGAAATTGTTTCGGCAATGGAATACCTAATTCAGCATCCGGAAATCAAACACGGAAAAATCAGAATTGGTTTTACTCCAGATGAAGAAATTGGTCGTGGCGCTCATCATTTTGATGTAGAAAAATTTGGCGCTCAATGGGCTTATACCATGGATGGAAGCCAGATTGGCGAATTAGAATACGAAAATTTTAATGCCGCTGGAGCCAAAATTACTTTTAAAGGAAAAAGCGTTCACCCTGGTTATGCCAAAGGAAAAATGATCAACTCAATGTTGATTGCAAATGATTTCATCAACGAACTTCCGAAAGGAGAAACACCACAGGAAACTAAAGGTTACGAAGGATTTTTTCACGTACATCATTTAACAGGAAGCATCGAAGAAACTGTTTTAGAATTGATTATTCGTGATCACAACAAAGTAAAATTTGAAAAAAGAAAAGATTTAATTGGAAAAATTGCCAAGAAAATCAACAAAAAATTCGCGAAACAATTTGGTGAAGATATTGTAACGGCTGAAGTAAGAGATCAGTATTATAATATGAAAGAAAAAGTGCTTCCGGTAAAACATATTGTTGACATTGCTGAAAAAGCAATGAGAGAATTAAACATCAAACCAATCATTAAGCCTATTCGAGGCGGAACTGATGGTTCTCAATTATCATACATGGGACTACCTTGTCCGAATATTTTTGCGGGCGGACATAATTTTCATGGAAAATACGAATATGTTCCGGCAGAAAGTATCCAGAAAGCAACAGAAGTAATTGTAAAAATTGCTGAATTAACAGCCATTCAGGGTGCTTTTGATGTAACTGAAAAACCTAAAAGAAAAAGATAAATTGGAACCTAATTCTGATAAAAAACACGTTTGGGATAAAGTCAATAAATGGGAAGAAGAACTTCTTTTCCTAAAATCAATTATTGATAAAACCGAGCTTGTTGAAACCATAAAATGGGGCGCTCCTATTTATGTTTACAACAAAAGAAACGTTATAGGAATTGGAGGTTTTAAAGATTATTTTGCGATTTGGTTCCTGAACGGAGTTTTTCTGAAAGATGAAAAAAAGAGACTTATTAACGCTCAGGAAGACAAAACAAAATCGATGCGTCAATGGCGTTTTACCTCAAAAGATGAAGTAAACGAAAAAGAAGTTTTAGAATATATATTAGAAGCAATTGAAAACGAAAAGCAAGGTAAAATCCTTAAACCAACTAAAAAAGAAGCAATTGTTTCTGAATTGCTTCAAAAAGAAATGGATTTGAATCCGGCTTTAGCAGCAGCTTTTCAGAAATTCAGTCCGTATAAGCAATATGAGTTTTTAGAATATATTGAAACTGCAAAACAAGAAAAAACTAAAATTACGAGGATTGAAAAAGTGATTCCGATGATTTTAGGGAATATTGGGTTGAATGATAAATACAGGTAAAGTTTAGAAAATTCCAAATTCCAATTCTGGACATAAACCTTTGTCAAAGTTTTAAAACTTTGACAAAGGTTTTTTTATTACGCAAGCCGCGTCTTTGCGAGGAACGAAGCAATCTCATTAAATTTTTATACTTCTGTGTAGTCCCTACAGGACATTCATGTTGGGTGTAAATTGTTTTTCTACCAACATTTAACTCCTAACGGAGTATAGTTTGCAGATGTTTAAATGTTTAAAAAAGATATCAGGTTTACTCTTACTGAATTATTAAATCCTAATGAACTTACCTCGTAGAGGTTAAATGTTGGTAGAAAAATTAATGGACATTGTAAATTTGTACCGTATGTACTACACCGCATTACCACGACTCAAAAACATTAAATCATTGCAATGAGATTGCTTCGTTCCTCGCAAAGACATACCAGGACGAAAACCACAAACAAAAAAAATCCCAAATTCCTTCCGATAGCTATCGGGATGGAATTTAGGATTTAAAATTTTATTTGGAATTTTAAAAAGCGTTACGCTTTTTTATTCAAAGCAGCGCTCATTTCCATAGAAATAGCTGAACGCTCTAATTTTAATTTTCCAGACATTGTTTCGATTACAACTGTAGTTTCTGCAAGTTCAACCACTTTACCGTGAAAACCACTTTTAGTAATTATTTTATCACCTACTTTTAGGCTGCTTTCAAATTCTTTTTCGTTCTTCGCTCTTTTTTGTTGTGGTCTAATCATGAAGAAATAGATCACTACAAACATTAATAGAAATGGCGCAAATTGAGTTAATTGTCCCATAATTTAATTTCTGTTTTTGATTTGATTTATTATTAATATTTTTTCTCTTCGACTTCTCTCAGAGTAACATTCTAAATTGGCTCTTCGACTTCGCTCAGAGTGGCATTTTGAAATTTGGATTTTAAAACTTGAGATTTTCCCAGATTTTACATCAACCCTCTCCCTACTTTTACCATTTTTTTGTTGGCTTCAAGTTCTTTAACAAGGTTATCTAAAATTCCGTTGATAAAAATACTACTTTTTGGTGTAGAATATTCTTTTGCGATTTCTAAATATTCGTTAAGTGTTACTTTTACGGGAATCGACGGGAATTTTAAAAATTCGCAAATTGCCATTTTCAAGATAATCGTGTCAATTTCAGCAATCCTTTCGCTGTCCCAGTTTGGGGTTTTATCGTCGTATTCTTTTGCAAAAATAGATTCGTTTAAAACTGTTCTTCTAAATAAATCTTTTGCAAAATCTTTATCTTCAACATCTTTATACAATTTTGGCACTCTAAAATCGTCTGGATCTTCCGTTTTTATAGCTTTCAATTGCTTGATAATATGTGTATTTACAACCGGAATGTCATCAACCCAGGTTAATTTATCGTCTTCTAAATACTCATATAATTTCTCATTCGGAACAATAACTTCTGCAAACAAATCAATTATAAATTGTCTGTCTTCTTCAAAAGTATTTTTTGTCGTGCTCATGTATTTTGCATACAAATCGCTCGCTTTAATATCATTTAAAAGTAAAATAATATAATCATCATTTAAAGACCAGTTGTTGATTTTACGGTTTTCTAAAGCAATACTAAGGGAATTGCTTTCGGCAAGAAGCTGAAAAATTTTGTTTTTGATAAATTTTTCATTCGGATTACGTTCTGCAGCAGTTGCAAGATGTTTTTTGCTTGAAAGATGTAAAAAAACAGATTCTTTTTTGCAAATTTCAATCAATGAAGAAAGCATTATAAGATATAAATCCTGAATATTATCAATGCTGTAAAAAAGAAATTTTTCTTCTTTTTCCATATTGTCAGAACCGCTTTGATGCATTGCATAAATGGATTGCATTACTTTAACGCGTATGTGTCTTCTATTTACCACCTTGTAAGAACATTTAAAAATTAGTCTGCAAAATTAGGAATTTCAATCCTTATAATAAAATTAATTCGTAAAAAAGTCGTGGTTTTCAGTCGCAGTTTTCGGTCGCAGTTTGCAGTCTTGTATAAACCGCTTAAAAGTCACGGTTTTCAGTCGCAGTTTTCAGTAATTTAAAAACTGCATAAAAAAGTCCCAGTTTACAATCTCAGTTATATTGCAAACTGAGACTGTAAACTGAGACTGTAAACTGTAAACTAAAAATTACTTTTTAGCCGCGTTTTCAATTTTTCTTAAATCAATACGATTTTGAGCAATTGTAAGGGCAGCTTTATGTGTTGTCATTCCGTTTTTCACGGCATAATCGATAATTTCCAACGTTGTATTGTAGATATTTTCGGTTTTTGTCATGATTTCGGCTTTCCCGTAATGCTCTAATTCAGCATAAACATTGATAATTCCACCAGCGTTGATCAAGAAATCAGGAGCATATAAAATACCTCTTTCCTGTAATCTTGGCCCGTGAACATTTTCATCAGCTAGTTGGTTGTTGGCAGCACCAGCAATTACTTTCGCTTTTATTTTGTTTACTGTATCATCATTAATGGTAGCTCCCATTGCACATGGCGCGTAAATATCAACATCTGCACTATACAAATCTTCGCCTGTAAAAATTGTTGCGTTGTATTTTTGAGCTACTTCGTATAATTTTTCTTCGTTGATATCAGCAATTGTTACGATCGCTCCTTCTTTAGTTAAATATTCAACCAAAGCTTCACCAACGTGACCAATTCCCTGAACCAGAACTTTCTTTCCATCTAAAACATCAGAACCAAACTGACTTTTCGCAGCCGCTTTCATTCCTAAATAAACACCGTAAGCTGTTATAGGAGAAGGATTTCCAGATCCGCCTCTTTCTTCAGAAATTCCTGTAACATAAGGCGTTACATCTCTTACTGTATCCATGTCTTTTGTTTCCATTCCAACATCTTCTGCAGTAATATATCTTCCGCTTAAAGAGTGAACAAATTCACCAAACTTACGCATCAATTCTGGTGTTTTCTGCGTTTTAGCATCTCCAATAATGACAGCTTTTCCACCACCAATATTAAGTCCTGTAATAGCAGATTTATAAGTCATACCTCTTGAAAGACGCAAAACATCGTTTAAAGCTTCCCATTCGGTATTATAATTCCACATTCTAGTACCTCCTAAAGCTGGACCCATAACCGAATTATGAATACCAATAATTGCTTTTAAACCTGTATCTTTGTCATTGCAAAATACAATTTGTTCGTGATCGTCAAAAGATAACTGACCAAAAACAGGATCCATTTTTTGAAGTTCCTTTCCAGTTGCGAAAGTTGCATCCATAGCGTTACTATTTATTTGTTAAAATTATGAATTTGTCAAAAAGACTTCTCAAACTTAATCAAAAAATACACTTGCGCTAATTTTTTATCCTTAAAATAACAATTATACAATATTTTTATTTTGATTTAATTACAATTTATTATACTTTTAATTAAGAATAATTCACAAAATCGAATAAACTTAATATTGAATCTCTTAAAAAAATGAAAGAATTAAGCTATTTAAACAAATATTTTATTAAATATAAATACAGTTTTTCCTTTGGAATTTTAATAACCATAATCGCACAAATTTTTTTCTTATTCACGCCTAAGCTTGTCAGTCACTCTTTTAATGTTATTGAGAAGTTTTTAAAATTGTCTGATGCCGATCAAAAATCTTCTATAATAATTAATTATTACAAGCAGGATTTAATTCATAACGTGCTGTTAATCATAGGAAGTGCAATTGTTGCAGGTTTCCTGACTTTTCTAATGCGCCAGACTTTAATTGTAATGTCCCGACATATTGAGTTTGATTTAAAAAATGAAGTTTTTAAACAATATGAAAATCTTTCGCAAAATTTCTATAAACAAAACCGTACGGGAGATTTAATGAACCGTATTAGCGAAGACGTTTCTAAAGTTCGTATGTACGTTGGTCCAGCTGTAATGTACACGATCAACACGTTTATTCGTTTTGCGATTGTGATCTTATATATGTATAATGTTTCGCCTTTGCTGACTCTTTACACTATTTTACCATTGCCAATTCTTTCGTATTGTATTTTTAAACTGAGTTCAGAAATCAATAAACGAAGCACTACTTTTCAACAATATCTTTCAAAAGTTTCGAGTTTTTCGCAGGAAATATTTTCAGGAATTCGGGTTATAAAAGCATATTCATTAGAAAATCAGCATCAAAATAATATGGTGGCTCTCGCCGATGAAAGCAAAAAGAAAAGTTTGGATCTTGCTAAAGTTCAATCGCTTTTTGGGCCTTTGATGATTGCCTTAATCGGAATTAGTAATTTGGTTGTGATTTATTTTGGAGGTGTTATGTACATCAACGGAACGATTAAAAACATCGGTACAATTGCCGAATTTATTCTTTATGTAAACATGTTAACATGGCCTGTTGCTTCATTAGGATGGGTTTCGTCGATGGTTCAGGAAGCAGAAGCTTCTCAAAAACGTTTGAATGAATTTTTGAAAATTGAACCGGAAATTAAAAACAATAACGAAAATCCATCAGACGTTCAGGGCTCGATTTCTTTCGAAAACGTGAGTTATACTTATGAAGATACCAATATTGAAGCTTTAAAAAATGTGACTTTTACTGTAAAAAAAGGAGAAACGCTTGCTATTTTAGGAAAAACCGGTTCCGGAAAGTCAACAATATTATCTTTAATTTCTCGTTTATATGATGTTACCCAAGGAAGAATTATAATTGATGGAAATGAAATAAGCACTTTAAACCTGAATGATCTTCGAAATAATATCGGAATTGTACCTCAGGATGCTTTTTTATTTTCGGATACTATTAAAAATAATATCAAATTTGGCAATCAGAATGCGAGCGACGAAGAAGTCATGGAAGCCGCAAAAAGCGCTGTCGTTCATGATAATATCATTGCTTTTAACAAACAATATGACACTATTTTAGGCGAAAGAGGAATCACGCTTTCGGGCGGACAAAAGCAGCGTGTGTCTATCGCAAGAGCAATTATTAAGAATCCTGCAATTCTGCTTTTTGATGATTGTCTGTCTGCCGTTGATACTGAAACTGAGGAGACGATCTTGAATAATTTATTTGAAATTTGCAAGGATAAAACTACGATTATTGTAAGTCATCGGGTATCTTCAGCAAAAAATGCCGACAAAATAATCATTCTGGAAGATGGTAAAATCATCCAACAAGGCTCTCATAATCAATTAATAAATCAGGAAGGATATTATGCATCGTTATATTTAAAACAACTTTCGGAAAAAGAATTACTTTAATTGTTGCGTAATAGATAATTTTTTATGATTTTTGAGTACTATTAATTCCAAAAATGATAGAACGTATTATGAGAGAAAATGACATGTTAGAAAAAGAAGAGATTTTTTCTAAGGTATTACGAGCAGGAAGAAGAACTTATTTCTTTGATGTGAGAGCTACTAAAGCAGACGATTATTACATCACAATTACAGAAAGTAAAAAATTTACCGAAGAAGATGGTTCTTTTCATTTTAAAAAACACAAAATTTACTTATACAAGGAAGATTTTGGAGCTTTTGCCGAAATACTGGAAGAAATGACTTCATATGTCTTGAACCACAAAGGCGAAGAAGTAATCTCTGAAAGACATCAAAAAGATTTTAAAAAAGAATATGGTTCTGATAAACCTGAAGGCCAAAGATCTAGCTTTACAGATATCGATTTTGACGATATTTAGTCCAATATAACTTTTTAAAAAGTATGAGTCCAATATGTCCAACATTTTGGACTTTTTTTATATATTTAAATTAAAAAAAAGCTAACCTTGAAAACACTAACCCCAAAACCACATTATTGCTTATTATTGTTTCTCTCCATAATATCAATATCTTACAGTCAAAAAACCGATTTAAATGTTGAAAAGAAAATCGGCAACATTATAAAAAACATGACCCTGGAACAAAAAATTGGTCAGACATGCCTTAAAGGAACTTCAAGCCGCAGTAAAGGTTTATCTGAAGAACTTAAAAATGATGTTCGAAAAGGTTTAGTTGGCGCCATTTTAAACTTGACAGAGCCAAGTCTTGTTGCTGAAATTCAAAAAATTGCAGTCGAAGAAAGTCCCAATCATATTCCGTTATTATTTGGAAGAGATGTTATTCACGGTTATAAAACTATTTTCCCGATTCCCTTAGGCTTAGCTGCTTCATGGGACATGGATTTGGTTGAAAAAACATCTAAAATTGCCGCTAATGAATCGTATTCAAGATGCATCAATTGGACGTATGCACCAATGGTTGATATTGCCAGAGACGCGCGATGGGGAAGAATTGCAGAATCACCGGGTGAAGATCCCTTATTGGCATCACGATTGGGAGTTGCTTATGTAAAAGGTTTTCAGGGAAATGATCCTGCTGTTCCGGGGCAAATTTTAGCCTGTGCCAAACATTTTGCCGCTTATGGAGCTGCTGAAGGTGGACGAGATTACAATACCGTGAGCATGTCTGAATCATTGCTTCGAAATGTATATTTAAAACCTTTTGAAGCCGCAGCAAAAGCCGGAGCCGCCACTTTCATGAGTTCTTTTAATGATGTTAACGGAGTTCCGGCTTCTGGAAACAGCTTTTTACTTAAAAAAATATTACGCGAAGAATGGAAATACGATGGTTTTGTTGTAAGCGACTGGAATTCGGTTACTGAAATGATTCCGCATGGTTTTGCAGCCGATGAAAAAGATGCAGCATTAAAATCTGCGTCAGCAGGACTTGATATGGAAATGACCAGTTTATCGTATGCACATCATTTAAAAACGCTGATTGCAGAAAAGAAAGTCTCTGAAAAGCAGCTGGACGAAATGGTTCGTAATATTCTACGAATAAAATTTAGAGCCGGAATTTTTGAAAATCCGTATTTTAAAGACCGTGAAAAATTTTCATTATTAAGTGCCGATGCTTTACAAACTGCAAAAACAGCCGCAAGTAAAAGCTGCGTTTTATTAAAAAATGAAAATCAGATTTTACCTTTAAAATCCAATCAAAAAATAGCGGTTATTGGTCCTTTGGCCGATGCCTCAAGAGAGCAATTAGGAACCTGGATTTTCGACGGAAATAAAGAAGATTCTCAAACGCCACTAAAAGCGTTACAAAATAGTTTTGGCGCAAATAATGTATTTTATTCCGCCGGACTTTCGCATAGTCGATCTTTGTCTGAAGAAGGTTTTGCAGCCGCAATTGCAGAAGCTAAAAAATCAGATGTGATTTTGTTTTTTGCCGGAGAAGAAGCTATTCTTTCGGGAGAAGCACATTCGAGAGCCAATATTAATTTACCGGGTTTACAGGAAAAATTAATTGCTGAATTACAAAAAACAGGAAAGCCAATTGTATTGGTAATAATGGCCGGAAGACCCATCACCTTAGGAGCTGTTTTGCCAAAAGTAAACGCTTTAGTTATGGCGTGGCATCCGGGAACAATGGCTGGTCCAGCAATTTCTGATATCCTTTTGGGAGTTGTAAATCCGTCAGGAAAATTACCTGTAACCTGGCCAAAAGAAGTGGGTCAGATTCCTATTTATTACAATCATCCCAATACCGGACGACCGGCAGATCCTAAAACTTTTGTGGCGATTCAGAATATTCCTGTCGAAGCCTGGCAAAGTTCTTTAGGGAATAATTCGCATTATCTTGATGCGGGATATGAACCACAATATCCTTTTGGATTTGGATTAAGCTACACTACTTTTTCGTATGAAAATTTAAAAGTCGAAAAAGCAATTCTTAAAAATAATAACACCGAAAAACTAACCGTTTCTGCTGTAATTACGAATACAGGAAATACTACAGGAACAGAAACCGTTCAATTATATGTACGAGATATTACAGGAAGTATTGTGAGACCTATTCGAGAACTTAAGGACTTTGTACAAATCGAATTAAAACCTAAGGAATCTAAAACGGTTCAATTTTCGATTCCTGTTTCTGAGCTTGCTTTTTATAATGACAAAATGGAACTTAAAACAGAACCTGGCGACTTTAAAGTCTGGATTGCTTCACATGCTGAAAATGGTCTGGAAGGGGATTTTAAAATAGAATAAAAATGCATAAAAAATTAATTATACAGATAGAAACATAGATTTTATAATTTTAAACACGAATTTCACAAATTTGCACAAATCAATGGTCAGCTTAGTTTGTGAAATTAATTTCACAAACTAATTAGTGTCAATTAGTGAAATTTGTGTTTATTTTTATACTTATATCCAGACGGTAGGCTAGTATTAGGATAGGCTAATCAAGTGAAACGCCTTTTTTGAGTTCAATAATGCTATGTTTGTATGTGTTAAAAATAATTACACCCAACAGGTTAAATTTTATATTATGAAAATAATAGTATTAGTTTGTTTTTTTATTGGAGTTTCTTCTTTTGCCCAAAAAGCAGAATATGAAACTAAAACCAATATTCAATATTATAATGCAGCAACCAATAAATCTGACAGCTACATAAACGAAAGATGTGTTTTGGATATATATTACCCAAAAAACACTAAAAGATTCGCTACAATTGTCTGGTTTCACGGCGGAGGTTTAACTGGCGGAAACAAAGAAATCCCCGAAGCCTTAAAAAACAAAGGATTTGCCATTATTGGTGTTAATTACAGATTATCTCCAAAAGCAAAAGCCGCAAGAGCCATTGATGATGCCGCTGCCGCTGTAGCATGGGCATTTAATAACATTACTAATTATGACGGTGATAATGCCGCGATTTTTGTTTCAGGGCATTCTGCAGGAGGTTATTTAGCTTCGATGATTGGTCTTGATAAAAAATATCTTCAAAAAGAAGGGATTGACGCTAATAAAATTGCAGGGTTGATTCCGTTTAGCGGACAATGCATTACACATTTTGAAATTAGAAGAGAAAACGGAATTCCTGAAAAGCAACCCACAATTGACGAATTTGCACCACTTTTTCATGTTCGTGCCGATGCTCCACCTCTTTTGTTAATTACCGGAGATCGTGAATTAGAAATGTTAGGCCGCTACGAAGAAAACGCATACATGGCACGCATGATGAAATTAGTAGGAAATAAAGAAACGAAGCTTTACGAGTTAGACGGATATGGTCACGGAATGACAGAACCTGCATTTCCGTTGCTTGTAAACGAGATAAATCGCATTTTAAAAGAGAAACAATCTAAAAAATAATAATTAAAAAAATCCACGGCAATGGAAATAAACTTATTAATATTACCCGGACTGGGAAATTCAGGCGAGAAACACTGGCAAACCTTTTGGCATGAAAAATTTAAAAATTCAACACGCCTTGTTCAGGATAATTGGGACGAACCTCTTCGCGAAGAATGGCTTGAAAGATTGAATGAAGAGGTTGCAAAATTGGATAAACCCACTATTTTAGTAGCGCACAGTCTTGCGGTTTCATTAGTAAACCATTGGGCTGCATCAAACAATAATCCAAATATTGTTGGTGCACTTTTAGTAGCTCCCGCCGATGTAGATTCACCTCAGCATACTCCGGAAATTATTAGAAATTTTGCTCCAATGCCCATTTCAAAATTACCTTTTCCGTCTATAGTAGTGGCGAGTGAAAACGATCCTTATGCTTCTTTCGAAAGAAAACAATATTTTGCGGAAATGTGGGGAAGTGATTTTGTAAACGTTGGTCAACAAGGGCACATTAACTCTGATTCTGATTTAAAATACTGGGAAGAAGGGCAGGAAATACTTTCTCAATTAATTAAAAAAATAGATTTAAATAACTGAAAAATTAACCGCAAAGTTCGCAAAGTTGGACTTAATAATTTGTGTAGATTCGTGAAATTCATGGCGGAAATTAACCACAAGCTTTATGCTATTAACTTTGCGAACCTTGCGTAAAATCTTTGCGAACTCTGCGGTTAAATATTTTAATCTGTGGCAAACTGAAAACTGCAACTGAGACTGAAAACTAATTTACCCAATACGCAATCCATTTTCTATTTTAAAATCGGGAGCTAATAAAATTACGTCTCCCTCCTTGCCTATTGCGCCAAGAACGAGACATTCGCTCATAAATTTTCCTATTTGTTTTTTTGGAAAATTGACTACCGCTATAATTTGTCGGTTTATCAAATCTTCCTTTTTATAATGTACCGTTATTTGTGCCGATGATTTTCTGATTCCAATCTCGGCACCAAAATCAATCGTGAGCTGATAAGCAGGTTTTCTTGCCTCGGGAAAATCATTTACTTCAATAATAGTTCCTACGCGCATATCGGTTCTCTCAAACTCATTCCAGGTTAAATCCATTATTTTAAGATATTAATATTGTAAGTATTGACTCAAATTCTATAACTTTTTTTGTCGATGAAGCTTTTAATTTTACAAATGTAAATGAATAAAGCTAACATTAAAAAAATATAAAATGGAAAATGTTTTAACAAATAGCAGCCCGTCTCTTAGAGATTTAAATTGTGATATTTCCTTACAATGTACTGATAAGTATATAGAAACAGATCCAAATGTAAAATTATATGTAAGAGATTATGGTAAAGGAAAACCTGTTATTTTAATTCATGGCTGGCCGCTTTCTAATGAAATGTGGGAATACCAAATCGACTTTTTAGTGCAAAATGGCTTTCGCGTCATTGCTTACGATCGCCGCGGATTTGGTAAATCTTCGCAACCGTGGGAAGGTTATGATTATGATACTTTGACTGATGATTTAAAAGAAATTATCGAACAGCTACATTTAGAAGATGCTACTCTTGTAGGTTTTTCTATGGGTGGTGGCGAAGTAGTTCGTTATTTCAGCAAATATGGCGGAAAAGGAGTTACAAAAGCTGCCTTGATTTCTTCTGTTGTTCCATTTTTATTAAAAACAAATGATAATCCGGACGGACATCCAAAGGAAAAAAGCGACAATACTGCCAATGCTATTAAAGAAGACCGAATAGGTTTTGTAGATAATTTTGGAAAAACCTTTTTTGGTATAAATATTATCAATAAACCGTTAAGTACGCCATTGATGGAATATTACAGAATGCTATGTTCTTTTGCTTCTCCAAGAGCGACTTTAAAATGCGCTGAATCTTTTTCTTATACTGATTTTAGAGATGAATTGGATTTTGTAAAGGTTCCAACTTTGATCATTCATGGTGATGACGATAAAATTGTTCCGATTGACTTAACATCTAAGAAAACAGCTGAAGCCATTCGCGAAAACACATATATCGTTTATGAAGGTGCGCCACACGGACTATTTTACACGCACAAAGACAAATTAAACTCAGATTTATTGAATTTCCTAAATTCATAAAATCTTCTATATATATTCTTTCCTAAATATTTATCCAAAGAGCTATTTTAATAATATGTCTCTTTGGGTATTTTTTTTTATTCAAATGGTAAAAAAATTTAACCGCAAAGGGCGCAAAGTTTTTTTGAATATGCCAAGTTTGTGAAAATACAGATAGATACCGCCAAATAAAAAACTTTGCGCCCTTTGCGGTTAAAAACAACCATCAATAGAAAAAAATCATTGTTTGTCCACAACATTGAGATTTTAAATCTAAATTTGAATAAAGAACCTTTACGAAATGGCACGAACTCCTTCAAATATGCTTCCGCTTGGAACGCTTGCTCCAAATTTTAAATTAAAAGATACTAATTCTAATAATGTTTATTTGTTTGAAGATTTAAAAGGATCAAAAGGAACGCTTGTTATTTTTATCTGCAATCATTGTCCGTTTGTGCATCATGTCTTACCGGAAATAATTATGATAGCTAATGATTACCGTGTACAAGGAATTGGAATAATTACAATTTCCAGCAACGATGTCGAAAAATACCCGCAGGATTCACCGGAAATGATGACAGAATTTGCTTTTCAGAATAAAATCGATTTTCCTTATTTATTTGACGAAAGTCAGGAGGTAGCCAGAGCTTATGATGCCGCATGCACACCCGATTTTTATTTATTTGACAATTTGGATCGCTTATTTTACCGTGGCCAGCTCGACGATTCAAGACCTAATAACGGAATTCCGTTAAGCGGAAGCGATTTACGCAGCGCAATTGATGCCCTGATTTACAACCGAAGTTTGAAAGAGGAACAAAAGCCAAGTATAGGCTGCAGCATCAAATGGAAATAATAGTAGTTTTTTAACGTAATTTTCCTATATTTGTATTTCATAAACAATTCTCATTGTGAACGCCATAAATACATATACAGCTTTTGCCTCGTTGCTTTCCTTAAAAAGGAAATCGCTTGCTGCTGCATTTATTTCACATAGCAAGGCCTTTATTAATTAGGCCTCCGTCTATTTCAATTTCTTCTTTCAGGCGGAGGATTTTTACCAAATTTTAATTATTTATTTTATTTGAAAGAGTAAATGCTCTATCAAATAATTTTTCGGTTTTTATATTTAAGATTTATCTCCCTGAAAAACTCATCTAAAATCTGACATTCAAAAAAAATAATAGTAATAAAAATAAAATATAGATTTATGAAACCAACACCAACTTTCTGTAAAACAGATTATCAGTTCCTGAGAGAATTGATATTAAAAAGTAAAAATTCGACAAATACAAAAGAAGCCAATCAGCTTTCGCAAGAATTAGATCGCGCTGTTATAAGTAAAGAAAGCGAATTAGATCATTCCGTTATCAGAATAAATTCGCATGTTACAATTGAAGATGTCAAGGCAAAAAAACAAATGAAAATTCAAATTGTTTTACCTTCTTTATCTGATGTAAAATCGGGGAAAATTTCAATATTGGCACCTTTAAGTGTTGCTATTATTGGTTTTAAAGAAAATGACGAAGTCGATTGGGAATTGCCTGCCGGAATAAAAACTTTAAAAATAATTGCTGTAGACAATACAGCTGTACATCATTCTTAAATTTTTAAAACACCTCATTTGTGAAGGTGTTTTTTTTGCTTTCAACTTAAATAAAAAAGCATCCCGCTAAAGAATGCCTTTCTAAATATATTTATAATTGGGATGTAATGTAGTTTGATATCGAAGCCATTTGAACATCATCTAAATGCGCTTTCTTCTGCATCCTTGTTAAAATTGGTTTCCATTCCTCCTGACTAAATTTCTTTGGTTCGTAAAGTTTGTGGCATCTTGCACAACTGTTATCATAAAGATTTTTTCCTTCTGCCAATTCAGGTGTTAATTCTGTGGCTTTAGCAGTTTCGGTAACTGTAGGTGTAGCTGCTACAGCAGAAGCCGTTTTTTAGTTCCGCATGAAACTAAAAGTAAAGTTACAGCAGTTAGGATTAGAATTTTTGCTTTCATTATTTTATTTTAATTTTGAGTAAATATAAAAAAATCCCACTCGGCTGGCGAATGGGATTATTATTTAAAACAAAACTAAATTGTTTGTAAGCTTCTTATTTTACGTCCATTAATTCAACGTCAAAAATCAAAGTTGCGTTTGGTGGAATTACCCCTCCTGCACCTGCAGCTCCATAAGCTAAATCAGACGGAATTACAAAACGAGCTTTATCTCCAACTTGTAATAAAGCAATACCTTCGTCCCATCCTTCAATTACTTGTCCCTGACCTAATCTAAATTCGATTGGTTTTTTTCTTGGGTAAGATGAATCAAAAACTTTTCCGTTTTCTAATGAACCTTCATAGTGTACAGAAACTGTTTTACCGGCTTCAGCTCTTTTTCCGTCACCTTTTTGAATCATTTTGTAACGTAATCCGCTTTCTGTTCTGTCAAAACCTGCAGCTAATTGCTCCATTTTTGCTTCAGATTCTGCTTTTAATGCAGCATCTCTTTTCAAACGAGCACCTTTTAAAGCGATAAAAGCTTCAATTGCATTCCAATTTTGAGCTTCTTCACCTACTCTGATGATTTCTACAGCATCAAGATTATCACCTTGAGCAACAGCATCAACAACGTCCTGACCTTCAATTACGTGACCAAAAACAGTATGTTTTTCGTCTAACCAAGAAGTTGGAACGTGAGTGATGTAAAATTGTGAACCATTACTTGCAGGACCTGAGTTTGCCATAGCTAAAACTCCAGGACGATCGTGTTTTAAACTTGGGTGAAATTCATCATCAAATTTATAACCAGGATCTCCAGTTCCTGTTCCTTTAGGACATCCACCCTGAATCATAAAATCAGGAATTACTCTATGAAATGTCAATCCATCATAGAATTTTTGTCCTTGAGGTTTTACTTTATTTTCCATATTTCCTTCTGCAAGAGCTACAAAATTCCCTACGGTTCCTGGTGTTAAGTCGTGTGTAAGTTTTACTAAAATCGAACCTTTGCTAGTGTTGAATTTAGCGTATATTCCGTTTTCCATGTTGTAATTTTTAATTTTGATTGCAAATTTACAAATTAATTCTCTATCAATTTGTGCTTTCTATTTTTTAGATTTTGATTTATAAGTAAGTCCGTAAACTGTTAATGCCAATATTGAAAGACCAACACAGCCAATAGTTACAGCATGCCAGCCGCCTAATTTCCATAATAACAATCCGTAGGCAGATCCTGCAGCTGTTCCTAAAAAGCTAAACGACATAAATACGGTATTTAGTCTGTTTCTGGCTTCCGGAAGCAGAGAATAAACACGGGTTTGGTTAGAAATATGAACGCCTTGAATTCCGATATCAATAAATACAATTCCAATCGCAATTCCGATTACACTTTCTGCTGAAAAGTAAAAAATCAAGAAACTTATTAATATCAATAAACAACCGTAACCAACCGCTACTCTCGATCCGCCCTTATCACCCATTTTTCCAACTAATGGTGCTGCCAAAGCCCCGGAAGCGCCCACAATTCCGAATAAACCAATTGTTGCACTATTAAAATGGAAAGGTTCTCCGGAAAGCAATAGTACCATCGTGGTCCAGAATGCACCAAATTGTGCAAAACTAAATACATTGATCATTGTCGCTTCGCGCAAAACAGGCTGTGTTTTTATAAGGGTAAAAAGTGACTGAATCAATTGACCGTAAGTTCCCTGAAACTGAGGTTTATTTATGGGGAATTTATTCTGAATAACAAAAAAGATCAAAAGACAAATTCCGGCCGCAATATAAAACATCGATCTCCAACCTAAAACCTGACCTATGAATCCGCTTAAAGTTCTGGAAAGTAAAATTCCGACCAATAAACCGCTCATAATGGTTCCAACAACTTTTCCTCGTTGTTCCTGCGCACTTAATGAAGCCGCCAATGGCAAAATAAGCTGCGGAACTATTGAAGTGATTCCGATAAGCAAGGAAGCAATTTGTAAAATAAAAAAACTTTTTGCAGTTGCCGCAATAAGCAATGCAATTACCGACGCAAAAGTGGTCATCAAAATTTGCTTTTTACGCTCGATTTTATCACCTAACGGAACCATGAAAAATAAACCAATTGCATATCCTGCTTGTGTAAGATATGTTATGGTTCCTGCATTGGCTTCCGGAATTTTAAATTCGTTGGCAATTAAAACAATTAAAGGCTGGCAGTAATAAAGATTTGCAACTATAAGTCCAGTGCAAACTGCCATAAATAAGACATTCGTTTTGGATAAATTCATAATGCAAAAATACCAATCTAATTTTAACCAAAACTTTAAAAAATGTATAAATTTTCCAAACTTAAAATCAAATCGGTCGGTTATTTTAAAGATTATATTGATTTTTAAAGCTTTATGATTTCATAAAATCTTCTCGCATCGGACTAAATACATCTGTTAAAAGTCCGCTTTCTAAACAAACCACACCATGAATTGCGTGTGGCGGAATATAAAAGCTATCGCCTTCTTTTAATGTTTGGGTAACACCAGAAATTGTAACATCGAATTTACCGCTCGAAACATAAGTCACCTGAGAATGATAATGTTCGTGCAAAACACCTATTCCACCTTTTTCAAAATGAACATTTACCAGCATTACTTTATCATCATAAGCCAGTATTTTGCGTTTTATTCCTTCGCCAACTACTTCCCATTCAATATCATCACCTTTTATAAATTCTTTACTTGTTCCGAAATTTTGCATATTTATTCTGATTTTATTCCTACAAAAATAAGGTTTCTAAATGAATTATTCTAAAGCAATTCTTTTGAAATAAAATCACTGCTGGTTTTAATAGACTCAAAAGAATTTGGATTGTAATTATTTTCCTGTTCAACAAAAAAATACTTCATTTCTGATTGTTTTGCTGCTGCAAAAATGGTTTTAAACTCAATTGAACCTGACCCAACTTCAGTATTTAAAGCTGGATTTAATTTGTCCATATCTTTAACATGCCACATTTTAAAACGTCCGGGATTTTCCTTAAACAATTTCAACGGATCATTTCCTGAGCGAACCACCCAATATAAATCCAGCTCGAAATAAACTAAATCTTTGTCTGTTTCTTTCAATAAAATTTCATATCCCGTAATTCCATCTTGTTTTTGAAATTCAAAATCATGATTATGATACGCTAATTTTAAGCCTGAAGCTTTGCACATTTTTGCAGCTTCATTTAAACGTGATGCTATTGTTTTAAAATCTTTTCTAAATGGCTCATCAACCCAGGGAATTGTCAAATACTCACTTTTTAAAACTTTTGCCGCTTCAATTGCCGCAATAAGCTCTGTGGTATTTCCATCATATAAAAAACTTCCTAAATTATAATGTCCGCTAACTGCTTTAAGCTGGTTTTCATCCAAAATTTTCTTCAATTCTATTGGCGAAATTCCCCAAAACTGATCTTTTGTAGAAAATCCATATGTCTCCACATTTGTATAACCCGCAGCGGCCACTTTTTGCAAGGTAGATTTTACATCTTTCGAAATTTCATCTCGCAATGTATATAACTGTAAACCAATTTCTTTTTTGTTCATAGTAAAAGCAAAAGATGGCATCGCTAAAACTGCTGCAGTAGCTAAACCGGAATTAATAACAAAAGTTCGTCTGGAAATCATTTTATCTTTTTTAAAAGTAAAAATAATCTTTTAAATCAACTCTTTAACTAAATTGACTTTCAAAATTACCTATAAAATCCTGAAGCGCAACTTCTGTTTCTTCGTTTATAATTTTTCCTTCTTCATTAATTTTTCCACGAATACCCTGAATTAAAAGTTGTGTATTGTTCTGAAATTTAGCTTCCAGCGTTTTCATTATAAGTAATAATTGCTCGTGACCTTTCTCCCCAGAAGCAGAAGCGGTTATTAACCCAATATTTTTATTTGAAAAAATAGTAGTCGAAACACACCATTCTAAAGCATTTTTCAAACTTCCGGGTAAACTAAAAACATATTCGGGAGTACAAATTAACACGCCATTTGCTTCATTTATTTTATTCCTAAAAAAGGTAACCTTATTTGGTGGGTTCTCATTATCCAAATCAGGATTGAAATGTGGTATTTCAGCCAGATCTTCAAATATTTCAACTTCGAATCCAGATTTAATATTATCCGAAATATATTTTAAAATTTTGAAGTTGCTAGAGTTTTTTCTGGTGCTGCCGGTTATGGCAAATATTTTTATTTTTCTCATTTCCATTTATTGAATAATTCCAATATCTTTTTTCATCAAATCAAATTCGTTGTTTAAGTCATTCTTTTTAAAATATTTTTCCAGATCACTCAATCTCTTTTTATTATCATATTGTATACACGAATTTAGTTTTCTTTGGCAGACAGAACATAATCTTATTGAATGCCTGTCGGTTTCTTCCATACTGTTAGTGCCATTCATTACACAATCAGCTGCGATACAATGATGCAAACCAAACATATGTCCAATTTCATGAGAACTTATTTTAAGCAATCGTGATAAACATAAATTGAAGTTTTCAGATGTTAATTCTCCATCCTGCAATCTATAAATTGAGCTCACAGCCACTTTATCATGATAAGAAGCCAAACCAAAAACATAATTCCATTCAGGCTTAGGATATAAATCCAATTCTGAAAGTCCCATTAAAGCAATTCTATTTAAAGGTTTTTCTTCTTTCAAAACATCATTTAAAAGATAACCAGCCAATAACTGTTCATGACCATACATCATTCTTCTGGAAGAATTTGGAACCACATCATTAGAAATAGGTGCTAAAGTTTTTGTTTTTAATTGAAAGAAAATTTCTAAATATTCATTAGCGAGCTTAATTTGTTTGTTTTGTAAAGAATTAAAATTTCCAATTGGTAAGATGTAAATAATATTTGCCTCATTTGTTGGCACAATATGTTTAGATATAAAGTATTGCTCAAAAGTTTGTCCTTTTTCTTTATGAGAAAATAACCAATCTCCATAAGCCGGTTGAGGCAATTTAAGATCATTATTTTTAATTTGCTTAAAATAAGAGGCTTCTTTCGGAACTTCTTTTGTTGCTTGCTGCGGAGTTTTATTTGTTTTTTCTTTATCGCAGAAACAAAATATTATAAAAATAAGAATAGCTAATTTTCTCATATACTTTTCGTTAAATATATTCAAAAATTAGCTATTCTTATTTTTCTATTTGGATTTCTTCTCAACTTTTTTTTTAAATTTCAATTTAGAAGAAAATATTGCAATTACGATTGTATTAACTAACAAACTCAATTTTTATTCCTCACCCTCTTCCTCAAAATTATCAAAATAAGTAAAATCTTTGGTAATCAATCCGTTGTCAATCGTGAAAATCGTACAAATTGGCAATTCAAACTTTGAATTATCTGGTGCATTTCCGGTAGAAACAAATTCTACAATAATATGATTTTCTCCGGAAGGATAAATCTGAATGACTTCATCATGCAAATCCGGAAAAATTTTATGCAATTCTGCGTATTTCTCTTCGGTTTGTTTACGGCTTTGTTTTACAATTCCTTTCCCTAAAGACGGATCTTTAAAATCAGCCGTTTCGGTATACATTTCCGACATCTTCTTCCAGTCATGTTGATTAAAAAGTTCAAAATATTGTTTGATCAACTTTTCATTATTAGAGATATTTATCATTTTCGACTGGTTTTGATTGTTACAGGAAATAGCTAAAAAAGAGGCATAAAAAAGGAGTATAATTTTTCTCATAAAGTGGTTTTAGATTCTGATTTTTAAGAATCTAAATATAATCAAAATGGTCGAAATTAAACTTTAAAATTAAAGCAGACTTTATTTCACAGCAATTTCCTGAGGTCGTAATTGCTTCTTTTCATTTTTTAGGGAATAAATTTTTCCTTCCTTATTTAAATAGACATAAACATAATCCCAATAAGCAGCACCAGCCATTCTAGGTTTTGTGGTATTTTGGTCTTCATAAATTTGGTTTGCATAGAGGAGTATTTCATTACCATTTGCAGAATCCTGAATTATACGAACCGGTGGTCCCCAAGTATTAATAAGGCTGTTTTTAGATTTTCCAAGCCAATTATCTGCTGTATTTTTAGAACCTGAACATGCGTACAAAATCAAGATGACGAGTACTAGGACAATTTTTTTCATAAGACGAATTATTTTTAGTGATTTAAATTTGGTGATCTAATAGTAGTAACATTCAGTCTTAAAAAAATTACACATAAAAAATACATCATTACAGAATTACCACTTATTTATCTATAAGCTAAATAGTTAACAACTTTAAAAGCATGAAAAATTACAGCCAAAAAGAACTTAAACGTTCTTATTTTTATTTTTAAAGTTCTCAGATATTACTTTGTATCTTTGCCGCTTAGAAAATATTGAAGAAAATGCGAATTGATATTATTACGATTTTGCCGGAATTATTAAAAAGTCCGTTTGAGGCTTCGATTATGAAACGTGCCATCGACAAAGGTTTGGTTGAAGTTCATTTTCATAATTTACGAGACTATACAACTAACAAACAAAAAAGTGTCGACGATTATCCGTTTGGGGGTGGCGCCGGAATGGTGATGACCGTTCAGCCTATTGATGCTTGTATTACTCATTTAAAAAGTGAGCGTGAGTATGATGAAATCATTTATATGTCGCCAGATGGAGAAACTTTAAATCAAAAAATGGCGAATACAATGTCGATGTATGAAAATATTATCATTTTATGCGGACATTATAAAGGTGTAGACCAACGTGTTCGTGATCATTTTATTACCAAAGAAATTTCGATTGGTGATTATGTTTTATCAGGAGGAGAATTAGGCGCTTTGGTTTTATCTGATGCTTTAATTCGATTAATTCCAGGGGTATTAAGTGATGAAACTTCGGCATTAACAGATAGTTTTCAGGATAATTTACTTTCAGGACCTATATATACAAGACCTGCAGATTATAAAGGATGGAAAGTTCCGGAAGTTTTAACCAGCGGTCATTTTGCCAAAATCGACAAATGGCGTGAAGATATGGCGTATGAACATACAAAGAACAGACGCCCGGATTTACTTGAAGGTCATTAAATTGTTTCAGGTTTCAGGTTGTTTTTGTTTCAAGTTCCAACTTTGCAATCCAACCTGAAACTTGAAACCTGAAACAAAAAAAAACACTATAAATAACTTTTTATCAGACACTTAAAATAATTTACAATTTATAATTCATAATTTATAATTATTTTCTACATTTGCACCCGAATTAGACTAACCTCTGGCGAGATCCGTGAATGTTGCTCTATTATAAAAAACCATAATTTAAGATATCATGGCAGATTTAATGAAATTCGTTCAAACCGAATTAGTTGCTAAAAAAGATTTCCCTGTTTTCGGAGCTGGAGATACTATCACAGTTTTCTACGAAATTAAAGAGGGTGAAAAAACAAGAACTCAGTTTTTTAAAGGAGTTGTTATTCAAAGAAGAGGTTCTGGTAACACAGAAACTTTTACTATTCGTAAAATGTCTGGTGCTATTGGTGTTGAGCGTATCTTCCCGGTAAACTTACCAGCTTTACAAAAAATTGAAATCAACAAAAAAGGAGCTGTACGTAGAGCTAGAATTTTCTACTTCAGAGAACTTACTGGTAAAAAAGCTAAGATTAAAGATAAAAGAAGATAATCATTTATCTCTTTGTTATAAAAAACTCGTTTCATATTATTTGAAACGAGTTTTTTTTATGCTTACTTTTTTAAAATAACAAAACAGCAATATTTTAATATCAAAATCATCGAATTAGCAATTTAACGTTGCCGAAATAACAATTTGATAATTCCGGTATTTATCCAGAAAACTACACCGTTTTCGGACTGTTTTTATTATATTTGCTCCGCTCATTTCGAGCCAACTATACCTTTTACATCGCTTACCCTTGGCGATACGATTATAAAAAAAAAAAAAAAAATGACACAGAATTCTAAAATTTATTACACCTTAACTGATGAGGCGCCTTTATTAGCGACTTATTCTTTTTTACCAATTGTTCAGGCATTTACAGCTACGGCTGGTATCGCAATCGAAACCAGAGACATCTCGTTGGCAGGTAGAATTTTATCAAATTTTCCTGAGGTTTTAACAGATGCTCAAAAAACCGGAGATGCTTTAGCTGAATTAGGTCAATTAGCTACACAACCAGAAGCTAATATTATTAAATTACCAAACGTATCTGCATCTGTACCGCAATTAAAAGCGGCTATTGCAGAATTACAATCTCATGGTTACAAAATTCCTGATTTTCCTGAAGAGCCTCAAAACGATGCTGAAAAAGAAATCAAAGCTAAATACGCTAAAGTATTAGGTTCTGCTGTAAACCCTGTTTTGCGTGAAGGAAATTCTGATCGTAGAGCACCAAGAGCAGTTAAGAATTTTGCAAAAGCAAATCCACACTCTATGGGTGCGTGGTCTGCTGACTCAAAAACTAAAGTAGCTTCAATGCCAAATGGTGATTTTTACGGAAGTGAAAAATCACTTACTGTTGCAGACGCTAATGATGTAAAAATTGAATTCGTTGCAAAAGACGGTACAACTACTGTTCTTAAAGCAAGTACGCCATTAAAAGCTGGCGAAATAATCGACAGTTCTGTTTTAAGTGTAAAAAAATTAAAATCTTTTGCTGCTGAAGCAATCGCTGAAGCAAAAAAAGAAGGTGTTTTACTTTCTGTGCATTTAAAAGCTACAATGATGAAAGTTTCAGATCCAATTATCTTTGGCGCTATCGTTGAAGTTTATTTTGCTGATCTTTTCAAAAAATATGAAACTTTATTTGCTGAATTAAATATTGATACCAGAAATGGTTTAGGTGATATCTACGCAAAAATTGCAGGAAGACCTGAACAAGCTGCAGTGGAAGCTGACATTACTAAAGCGATCGAAAACGGACCAGCTTTGGCAATGGTTAATTCTGACAAAGGAATTACAAACTTACACGTTCCATCTGATGTTATTGTTGATGCTTCTATGCCGGCAATGATTCGTACTTCTGGACAGATGTACAATAAAGAAGGAAAACAACAAGATACAATCGCTGTTATTCCAGACCGTTCTTACGCTGGAATTTATACTGCAACCATAGATTTCTGTAAAAAACACGGTGCTTTTGATCCTAAAACAATGGGAAGTGTTCCTAACGTAGGTTTGATGGCTCAAAAAGCAGAAGAATACGGATCTCACGATAAAACTTTCCAATTGCAAGCTGACGGAGTTGTTCGTGTAGTTGATAATAAAGGAACTGTTTTAATGGAGCAAAACGTTGAAACAAATGACATTTTCAGAATGTGTCAGGCAAAAGACGCTCCTATTCAGGACTGGGTTAAACTAGCTGTAAACAGAGCTCGTTTATCTGATACTCCTGCTGTTTTCTGGTTAGACGAAAACAGAGCGCATGACAGAGAATTGATTGCGAAAGTTCAAAAATATTTAAAAGATCACAACACTACAAACTTAGATATTCGCATCTTAAATCCTGTTGCTGCAACTGAATTTACTTTAGACAGAATTATCAAAGGTTTAGATACTATCTCTGTAACAGGAAACGTTTTACGTGATTACCTAACAGATTTATTCCCAATTTTAGAATTAGGAACTTCTGCAAAAATGTTATCTATCGTTCCGTTAATGAATGGTGGTGGATTGTTCGAAACCGGTGCAGGTGGTTCTGCTCCTAAACACGTTGAGCAATTTACAGAAGAAGGATATTTACGTTGGGATTCATTAGGAGAATTTTTAGCTCTTGGTGCTTCATTAGAGCATTTAGGACAAACTTTAGATAATTCTAAAGCAATTGTTTTAGCTGAAACTCTTGACGAAGCAAATGATAAATTCCTTGCAAACGATAAATCTCCAGCTCGTAAAGTAGGTCAGATTGATAACCGTGGTTCTCATTTCTACCTTGCTTTCTATTGGGCTCAGGCTTTGGCAGCACAAAATAAAGATGCTGAATTAAAAGCTATTTTCACTCCAATTGCAGCACAGTTTGAAGCTAACGAAGCTAAAATCGACGCTGAATTAATTGGTGCTCAAGGAAAACCTCAAACTCTTGGCGGTTACTACCAGCCAACTCCGGAGTTAGTAAGCAAAGCAATGCGCCCAAGTGCGACATTCAATGCAATTCTTGCCGAAATTAAATAAATAAAATGCTTACCCATTAAATATTAAAAAAGACAACCCGAAACGGTTGTCTTTTTTTTCTTAACTAATGTTTAACAAACCATACACTATAATATTTAGTAAGAATTATTATCTATGTAAATCAAAATCAAAACAATGATTACAAAAAAGTTTACTACGTTTCTAATTATTATTTTTACAATCTTTACTTCATTTGCTCAGGAAAAATTTACTTTAAGCGGTACCATAACCGACTTTAAAAATAATGAAACCTTAATTGGCGTCAACATTTACATTCCCGCACTAAAAATTGGAACCACAACTAATGAATACGGTTTTTATTCGCTTACGATTCCATCAGGTGAACATCAAATCGAGATAAGTTATGTTGGTTATCAAACCATTCAAAAAACAGTTGTTTTAAATCAAAATACCAAAAATAATTTTGCTTTAAACGAAGGCGGTGGCGAAGAACTTCAGGAAGTTGTTATTACCGACAATAAAGGAAAAATCAACATCAAATCGCCGGAAATGAGTGCCAATAAACTTTCGATTGCCACTATCAAAAAAATGCCGGTAGTTTTAGGTGAAGTCGATGTTTTAAAATCTATTTTATTACTTCCGGGCGTTACAAATGCAGGCGAAGGCGCATCCGGATTCAACGTTCGTGGCGGAGGTGCAGATCAAAATTTAATTTTATTAGACGAAGCAACGATATTTAATTCATCTCACGTCTTTGGGTTTTTCTCCGTTTTTAATCCTGACGCCATAAAAGATTTAAAGTTATACAAAGGTGGAATTCCCGCACGCTATGGCGGAAGAGCTTCCTCTGTTTTAGATATTTATCAAAAAGACGGAAGCAGTAAAGATTTCCATGTAAATGGAGGAATAGGATTAATTTCGAGCAGAATTCTTGCAGAAGGTCCGATAGTAAAAGATAGAGGTTCGTTTTTAATTGGAGGAAGAGCTTCTTACGCACACTTATTCTTAAAACTATCCGAAGAAAATAAAGATAACTCTGCGTATTTTTATGATTTAAATACCAAATTGAGTTATAAATTAAACGACAATAACAGTTTGTATTTATCGGGATATTTTGGTCGCGATGTGTTTAGTTTAAACAAAAGTTTTACGAATATTTATGGAAATTCAACTTTAAATCTTCGTTGGAATCATTTGTATTCTGATAAATTATTCTCGAATTTATCCTTGATTTACAGCGATTATTATTACGGTTTGGATCTTGATTTCGTTGGTTTCAAATGGGATTCCGGAATCAAAAATTACAATATCAAATACGATTTCAAAAACTATATTTCAGATAAATTCAAATTGAACTACGGTTTAAACGGAATCTATTACGAATTCAATCCCGGAACTATCAAACCAAGTAATGCCGAATCTGGAATTAATCCGGATCAGTTAGATAAAAAATACGCTTTTGAACCCGCCATTTATATTGATGCCGAAAATCAGCTTTCAAAAAAAATCACAGTCGCTTACGGATTGCGTTATAGCTTATTTTATCGTTTAGGTACTTCAACAATCAATTTATACGAAAACAACAATCCTGTTGTTTTCAATTCAGATTTGGAGATTTACGAAAAAGGAACGCCTATTGGAACTGAATATTATGGAAAAAATAAATCCATAAAAAACTATAATAATCTGGAACCGAGATTTTCAATTTCTTACCAGCTAAATGACGATCAGGCGGTAAAAGCGAGTTACAACCGAATGGCACAATATCTTCAGTTAATTTCGAATACCTCATCACCTACTCCGCTCGATGTCTGGATGCCAAGTGACACCTATATCAAACCACAAATTGCAGATCAGGTAGCTTTAGGTTATTTCAGAAATATAAATAATGGAGCATATTCTCTCGAAGTCGAAACTTATTATAAAGAAATTCAAAATCGTCTGGATTATATTGATGGCGCTGATTTGATTGCTAATAATGCCATCGAGCAGGTCATTTTAAACGGGCAAATGCGCGCTTATGGTTTAGAAATTATGTTCAAGAAAAATGAAGGCAAATTTAATGGATGGATATCCTATACATTGTCAAAATCTGAACAGCAAACCCCAGGAAGAACACCTGAAGAAACGGGAATAAATAACGGACAATGGTACAATTCTGCTTATGACAAAACGCATAATTTAGCCATTACTTCTGCATATAATTTAAACGAAAAATGGTCTTTTGGGGCTAATTTTGCCTTACAATCAGGGCAGCCGGTTACGTATCCGAACGGGCAATATCAGTATCTCGGCATTACTGTTCCGAGCTATGGTTTACGAAACGAACATCGCTTACCGGCTTATCATCACCTTGATGTTTCTGCTACTTTAACACCAAGAAGCAATAAAGACAGAAACTGGAAAGGCGAATGGGTTTTTAGTATTTACAACTTATACAATAGACAAAACGCAGCGTCTATAAACTTCCGTCAAAATGTCGATACAGGTTATAATGAGGCTGTAAAAACATCTATTTTCGGAATTGTTCCTGCTGTTAGTTATAATTTCAAGTTTTAAAAATCAATTTCTGTCAAAAGAATTAAAAATACAAATCATGAAAAAAGCAATCTTGTTAATCGTATTTTTCATATCGATTTTCTTCACAAGCTGTGAAGAAGTTGTTGATGTTGACTTAGATACTGCTCCATCAAAATTAGTAATCGAAGGTGCCATAAACTGGCAAAAAGGAACCACAGGCGCACAACAAACAATAAAATTAACCACTACTACGGGTTATTTTGAAAATGTAATCCCAACTGTTTCGGGAGCAACTGTATTTGTAAAAAACAGTGCAGGAGAACAATTTGATTTTGTTGAAGTTCCTAACTCAGGGCGATATGTTTGTAATAATTTCAAACCTGTAATCGACGAGCAATATACTTTAACCGTTATCAGCAACGGAAATACTTATACCGCAAGCGAAATCATGAAATCTGTTGCTCCAATAACCCGAATGGAACAAAATAACGAAGGAGGATTTACAGGAAAAGACATTGAAGTAAGAGCTTTTTACAATGATCCTGCAGGTGTAGACAACTTTTATCTGTACAATTACGAATACTCAAATAAAATTACCTCAAATTACTATGTTGATGACGATAAATTCTTTCAGGGCAATGAATTTTTCAGCCTTTCAGACGATGATGAATTAGAGCCCGGAGACAAAATCAATATAACACATTATGGTATTTCAAAACAATATTATAATTACATGAGTATCCTGGTTAGTATTGCGGGCAGTAATGTGGGCGGACCATTCCAGTCTCCTCCTGCCACTGTAAAAGGAAACATCATGAACTCGACAGACAAAAGCAATTATCCTTTGGGTTATTTTTCTCTTAGCGAAACCGATTCAAAAACATTTATTATAGAATAAACATGGAAGCCAGAATTGAAAATTTAGCAGAAAAAAAATTAATCGGCAATTACATCAAAATGAATTTTATCGAAAATAAAACATTTCAGTTATGGAATGGTTTTATGCCACGACGAAAGGAAATCAAAAACCCAATTGACTCCAATTTATATTCTCTTGAAGTATTTCCGGTTGGGCATTTTGATAATTTTGACCCTGGCAGTTCCTTTCAAAAATGGGCTGCAATAGAAGTTACTGACTTTGAAGAAATTCCTTCTGAAATGGAAACCTTAATTATTCCGTCTGGTTTATATGCAGTTTTTACACACAAAGGCCCGGCAAGTGAAGGTCACAAAACCTATCATTCTATTTTTGTTGAATGGCTTCCAAATTCAGCATATACGGTTGATGAAAGACCTCATTTTGCAATTATGGGTGAAAAATATAAAAAAGAAGATCCAAATTCTGAAGAAGACATCTGGATTCCGATAAAAACTAAATAATAAGATTATGCTCATCGAAACTTTAAAATCTTTATTTAACCGCGACCTGAACAAACTGAAAATAGAAATTGAATCGTACCAAACTGAAAATCAGCTTTGGGCAATCGATAAAAACATTTCCAATTCGGCAGGAAATCTTTGTTTGCATTTAATAGGCAATATCAATACTTATATTGGTGCCGAACTTGGAAAAACAGGCTACATTCGCGACAGACCTTTGGAATTTTCATTAAAGGATATTCCTAAATCAGAATTAATCAGCAAAATTGACGCTACAATTCTGGTAGTCAATAACGTTTTTGATTCTGTAACCGAAGCCGATTTAGAAGCTATTTATCCACAAATTGTTTTCGAAAAAGAAATGACTACAGGATATTTTCTGGTTCATCTTTCCACACATTTGGCGTATCATTTAGGGCAGATAAATTATCACAGGCGTCTTGTTTAATTTTAGATTTTAGATTGAAAATTACATACTAAAAAATATTTGCCACAGATTAATCTTTTAAATCTTTTAATCTGTGGCAAAAAAATCTAAAATCTAAAATCTAAAATCTGAACTCTAAAATCTAAAATACTACCCGTACCTTTGCATCACAAAAAAAAATCAGCATGTCATCACACCATATAGTTCGCGACGATCAGGAACCTGCTTTAATTATTGCCAACGGAGCTGCTTGCAATCCCGAATTATTAGGACAATTACTGGAATGGTCTCCGCTTGTTGTTGTGCTTGATTCTGCTATTGAAAGAGTTATCGAACTAGACATTAAAGTCGATGTACTTTTAGGAGATTTCGATCGTGGTTTTGATCCCGAAATTTATAAAACCTCGCAATATCCTATCGAAATTGTATATGCACCGGATCAAAACAAAACAGATCTTGAAAAAGCTTTTGATTATTTGATAGAAAGAAAAATTCCTGCTGTAAATGTTGTTTGGGCAACCGGAAAACGCGCAGATCATACCATTACAAACTTAACCAATATCGTTCGTTATCGCGATTTACTTAAAATTGTAATTCTAGACGATCATTCTAAAATATTTTTATTACCCAGAAAATTCGAGAAATGGTATACTGCCAGAACGCCAATTTCTTTAATTCCAATTGGTGTTGTAAATGGTATTAATTCAACCAATTTACAATATCAATTAGAAAACGATACCCTTACAATGGGTTACAGAACCGGCAGCAGCAATTCAGTCGCTCAGGACGGACTTGTAACAATCACACACAATAATGGCGATTTATTATTGATGGAATGTAATGATTAAGTTGCCATCCTAAGTGTAATATTAACTAAATTAATCATAGAATTAAAATTGGAATTTGTGATTTAAAAGAATTGGAATTTACAGAAGCACTTTCCTCCAAAAGGAATGACTATCTTTGCACCCAAATTCACAAAATGAAAGCAACAGACAATTCTGAAAAAAATATTTTACATCCTCGAAATCTTCATCGTTCCCGTTATGATTTTGAGCTTCTTATCTCCAATTGTCCAGAACTAAAAAGTCACGTTGCGATCAACATTCACGGAAGTGAGACTATTGATTTCAGCAATCCTGTTTCGGTTAAATTACTTAATAAAGCATTATTACAAACGTATTACGATATTCAAAACTGGAGTATTCCTAAAAATTACCTTTGTCCGCCCATTCCCGGAAGAGCCGATTATATTCATTATTTAGCCGATTTACTAGCAGAAACCAATAATGGAATTATTCCGCAAGGTTCTTCTGTTTTAGGTTTAGATATAGGTACAGGAGCAAATTGCATTTATCCAATTTTAGGAAATGCCATTTACGACTGGAGTTTTGTAGGAACAGATATAGATCTAAACGCTATTCAAAATTGCAGCAAAATTATTGAAGCAAATCCAAAATTGATTGATGCAATAAGTTTACAGCAACAAACCGAATCCCGTTTTATTTTTAAAAATATTATTACTCCAGAAGACCGATTTACTTTTACGATCTGTAATCCTCCTTTTCATTCTTCTGCCGAAGATGCCAATCAGAGTACAGTAAGAAAAGTTTCGAATTTAAATCCGAAGGAAAAGAAAAATACAAATCCGGTTTTAAACTTTGGCGGTCACAATGCCGAATTATGGTGCGACGGAGGAGAACTTGGCTTTGTAACCCAAATGATTTTTGAAAGCGCCAAATATGCCATGCAATGCTTATGGTTTACAACTTTGGTTTCAAAAAGAGATAATCTTTCGAGCATTTATAGAACCTTAAACAAGGTAAACGCAGCTTCAATAAAAACAATTGATATGGCTCAAGGCCAAAAAACAAGCCGAATTGTAGCGTGGACTTTTTTGAGCGAGGCGCAGCAAAAAGCGTGGAAAATTTAAGACTCATTAAATAACCTTTTAATTTATTGTTTTGTAACTTCGTGTAAATTATAACGCTATGAATACTCTTGAACTTAAAAATATTTTGATTTCTGAAATAGCAAAAATTGATGATGAATCATTTTTATCAGCTTTGAAAACAATTTTGGATAGCCGAAAACCCACTCCTAAAAATTATGCTGAACAATATAATGAAGAACTAAAAGTAGCCGAACAAGAAATTCAGAATGGAAATTTTTATTCTCATAATGAGGTTAAAGATAAGATTGAGCAATGGAAAAAGAAATAATTTGGTCGAATACTGCTCAAAATCAGCTTGAAAAAATTTATTTCCATTTAGTAAAACAATCAAAGAACAATAGCACAACTAATAAAATAATTGACAAAATTTTTAGTTCTGTTACCATCTTAAAAACAAATTGGGAAATTTACGAGCTAGATGAAATGAAAATTTCAAATAATGGAAATTATCGTGCTTACGAAGTTTACAGCTATCGAATTTCCTATAAAATTTCTACAGACAAAATTCAAATTTTACGAATAAGACATACAAGTCGAAATCCAAAAACATTATAATTATGATACTTTAAATCAAAATTATAATATTCGTGAAATTTATATTAATGTTACCTTTAATGTAAATTGAATTTCACCATTATGTCAAAATTACTACCTAAATTTCTCTTATTGTTCCTAATCGTTGGTTGTGCTTCTTCCAAAAAAGTAAAATTTGACGATTATATATTTCATACAAAAAAAGAAAAAACCACTTATACAACATCTTACAATAAGGCTCTCAAACTTTGGGATGTTCCTTACACCGAAGAAGATATAAAAACGAGTTTTGGAACAGTGCACGTTATTATGGCTGGTTCTAAAAACGATAAGCCGCTGGTTTTACTCCACGGAATGGATGCCAGCTCAACTATGTGGTATCCAAATATTAAAGCTTTAACAAAAAATCATCGCATATACGCCATTGATTTTATAATGGAACCTGGGAAATCAACACTAACCGCAAAACCACTTTCATCAGAAGATATAGTTACATTATACAACGAAATTTTCAATCATTATAAATTAAAGAATTTTGATATTGTAGGCGCTTCTCGCGGAGGCTGGATTGCAACATTATTAGCCACTCAAAAAACAAATTCAATAGATAAAATTGTTTTACTGAGCCCGGCGCAAACTTTTAAATTTATCGATAAAGTTGGCAAAACTACCTCAGCTTTAATGTTAAAGCTTTTTCCGAGTGAAAAGAAATTTGGCAAAACATTAGAAACATTCTCGACACATCCCGAAAAAATTAGTCCGATATATAAACGACAATTTTATTTGGCAAATAAGTATGCAAAATCAAATTCGAGTATGCTTAAAATGACACCTTTTTCGAATGAAGAATTAAGATTAATATCAAATCCGGTTTTAATTTTAATTGGCGATCGTGATGTTATAAATGGTGATGATAGTGTAGAACGTGCAAAAGAATATTTACCGCACAGCAAAACCAAAACGATAAAAGATGCCGGGCATTTTTTAAGCATCGATCAGTCGAAAATCGTTAATGATGCCATGATTGACTTTTTAAAATAGCAACGATTTTTTGCCACGAATTTCACTAATTTCCGCGAATTAATTTAAAATTGATTTTCGCATTTTACAAATTATATAATTTCGTAAGAGAACCCTAATTCATTACATAATAATAGTAAGTCGTGAAAATTCGTGAAATTCCTGGCAACCCTTTTTTATCTTTTTTATAGATTTCAAACTTCGTATCTTTACAAAACCAAATTTTTCATACGCCAAAAATGAAGTTTCAAGTTTCCTCAGAATATAGTCCGAAAGGCGATCAGCCACAAGCCATACAAAAATTGGCACAAGGTATTGTCGATGGTGATAAATATCAAACTTTATTGGGAGTTACAGGTTCCGGTAAAACTTTTACCGTTGCCAATGTGATCCAGGAAGTACAAAGGCCTACCTTAGTTTTGGCACATAACAAGACTTTGGCAGCACAGCTGTATTCAGAATTCAAACAGTTTTTCCCTAATAATGCGGTTGAATATTTCGTTTCTTACTACGATTATTATCAACCGGAAGCTTTTATGCCTGTAACAGGTGTTTTCATCGAAAAAGATTTATCTATCAATGAAGAGCTTGAAAAAATGCGTTTGAGCACCACTTCTTCCCTACTTTCAGGGCGTCGAGATATTTTGGTTGTAGCTTCGGTTTCTTGTTTGTACGGTATTGGAAATCCTGTTGAATTTAAGAAAAACGTAATCGAAATTTTCAGGGATCAGGTTATTTCAAGAACCAAACTATTACACAGTTTAGTACAAAGTTTATATGCCAGAACTGAAGCCGATTTTAATCCCGGAACATTCAGAATTAAAGGTGATACTGTTGAAGTGTATCCAAGTTATGCTGATGATGCATTTAGAATTCATTTTTTTGGAGATGAAATTGAAGAAATAGAATCCTTTGATGCCAAGACCTCACAAGTCATTGAAAAATTTAAAAGACTGACGATTTACCCTGCCAATATGTTTGTGACTTCTCCGGAAGTTTTACAAGGTGCTATTTGGGAAATTCAGCAGGATTTGGTAAAACAGGTTGATTATTTTAAGGAAATAGGAAAACACCTGGAAGCAAAACGTTTGGAAGAACGAACCAATTTCGACTTAGAAATGATTCGGGAATTAGGTTATTGCTCGGGAATTGAGAATTACTCTCGTTATCTTGACGGGAGACAAGCCGGAACAAGGCCTTTTTGTTTGTTAGATTATTTTCCAAATGATTATTTGATGGTGGTTGACGAAAGTCACGTAACCGTTTCGCAAGTTCATGCCATGTACGGAGGCGACCGCAGCCGTAAAGAAAACCTGGTTGAATATGGTTTCCGTTTACCGGCCGCAATGGACAACAGACCTTTGAAATTTGAAGAATTTGAAGCCTTGCAAAATCAGGTTATTTATGTATCGGCAACTCCGGCGGATTATGAATTACAAAAATCTGACGGAATTTATGTTGAGCAAATCATTCGTCCGACAGGATTATTAGATCCTATTATTGAAGTTAGACCTAGTTTAAATCAGATTGATGATTTAATTGAAGAAATTCAGGTACGCTGCGAGTTAGACGAAAGAGTTTTAGTGACTACTTTAACCAAAAGAATGGCCGAGGAACTAGCCAAATATCTGACCAAAGTAAATATTCGCTGTCGTTATATTCACTCAGAAGTTGATACTTTGGAACGAATCGAAATCATGCAGGATTTACGTAAAGGTATTTTTGATGTTTTAATTGGAGTAAACTTACTTCGTGAAGGTCTGGATTTACCCGAAGTTTCGCTGGTGGCAATTCTTGATGCTGATAAAGAAGGTTTTTTACGTAATCATAAATCGCTAACCCAAACAATTGGTCGTGCGGCAAGAAATTTAAATGGAAGAGCCATTATGTATGCTGATAAAATTACGGGAAGTATGCAGAAAACGATTGATGAAACGAATTATCGAAGAACGAAACAAATAAACTATAACGTCGAAAATAATGTTACGCCTCAGGCTTTAAACAAAAAAATCGAAAGTGCGTTTACCAAGAATCCATTAGTAGAATACGAATTAGGACATACACTTTCTGCAGCTGCTGAACCCGAAACGGCTTATATGTCTAAAGCAGAATTAGAAAAAATGATTCGCGAAAAACGAAAATCAATGGAGAAAGCGGCAAAAGAATTAGACTTTCTTCAGGCTGCAAAATTGCGTGATGATATTAAAAAGCTACAGGAACAATTGCTTTAATTGTGTTGTTCCTGAAAAACTTTTAATAGCTTTTTAGGATCAATCATTGCGTTTGGCGCATTTTTCATTAAATCTAAAACACGCTTTGTAGCCGTTGGGTTTAGTCCCATTTCAATGGCAATTTGCTGAATTGCTTTTGCTTCTTTTTCATGCAAAATTCCATCGCAATGCATGATCAAAGCCAATCTGTAAAACTGCTGAATACGCTGAAATTCTGATTTTATAATTTGCGGAATATTTTCCTGATGAAATAAATCCTGGAAAAGCTTCTGGTCAATATTTAATTCCTGTGCAACAAGCCACAAGAATTCTAATTCGCGTTTGTGCAACTCACCATCGACTGTCGAAAAAGCAATCATTTCTAAAAGTAAACTTCTCTTTTCTTCTTCGGTATTCATCAAATTTATTATTTTTAGCTAAAATATTGTTTTTAAACATAAAACACAAAAAATAGTACGCTTCAAATATATCTACTGTCATATATGAAACTAATAATAAGAGCCTACGACCTTAAATTAAAACACACTTTTAGGATTTCAAGAAAATCAATCGATTTCCAGCCTTCTCTTATTGTTGAATTACAAGAAGATAATTTTTCAGGTTTTGGAGAAGCAACTTCTAATCCGTACTATAATATTACTATTGAAATTCTTCAAAATGATATTGAACAGATCAGAACTTTAATTGAAGCAACATCAAACGAAACTCCTGATGAATTCTGGAATAAAATAAATCTCCATTTAGCCCATAATCCTTTTGCTTTATGCGCTTTAGATAATGCATATCATGACTTATATGCCCGAAAAAAAGGCAAAAAATTATATGAATTATGGAATTATGATATTTCACATAATCCGTTAACGAATTATACAATTGGGATTGGAAGCATCGAAAATATGATTACCAAAATGGAAGAACTTCCGTGGCCAATTTATAAAATAAAATTGGGCACTCCTGATGATATTGCGATCGTAACCGAATTACGAAAACACAGTAATGCCATATTTAGGGTTGATGCCAATTGCGCATGGACAGTCGATGAAACTTTGTCAAATGCTGAAATTTTAAAAAGTTTGAATGTTGAATTTATCGAACAACCTTTAAAAGCAAATGATTGGGAAGGACAACGTGAAGTTTTCAAAAATTCGGTTTTATCCATTATAGCCGATGAAAGTTGCATTACTGAAAGTGATATTGCAAAATGTCACAATCATTTTCATGGAGTAAATATTAAACTGATGAAGTGTGGCGGAATTACACCCGGAAAAAGAATGATTGCCGAGGCTAAAAAATTGGAATTAAAAACAATGGTGGGCTGTATGACAGAATCTACGGTTGGAATTTCTGCAATCGCGCATTTACTTCCTGAATTAGATTACGTCGATATGGACGGCGCATTACTATTAGCAGAAGATATTGCCAGCGGTGTTACTATTAAAAACGGAAAAACATATTATCCTGAGAGAACGGGAACGGGCGTAATTTTGTTCTGACTTTCCTTCTAAAATAATGTACCTTTGTAAAAAATTAAACGATGACGAACAACGATATCTTAAAAAAACTTCGCGTGGCTTTGATGCTCCGTGATGACCAAATAGTTGAAATTTTAGAATTGGTAGATTTTAGAATTTCAAAATCAGAATTAGGAGCTTTTTTTAGAGCTGAAGATCATGAAAATTACATGGAATGCGGAGATCAGGTTTTGCGCAATTTCCTTAACGGATTGGTAATTCATTTGAGAGGAACAAAAGAAAATCCTAAAAACCCAAATGACGTTTTAGCAAAACATAAAGCAGAAATTCCGAAGAAAGACAGCACTAAAGAAAGACCTGAATTTAAAGCAAGTCCAAAAGATGCTGAAAAAGGAAGAGGCGATAAAGCACCTTCTAAAACTGGACCTGCAGCTAAAAAACCTTTTAAGAAAAAACCAGCTTCTCCAAAAGTACAAGTTGTTGAGAAAGTGATTTACAAAAACGGTAAGAATAAGAAATAATTAATTGCTCTAAAGTTTAACCTCAAGGAGCGCTAAGATTTACGCAAAGTTCGCAACGCTTATATTTAGCTTTGCGAACTTTGCAGTTTAAAAAGATTATAGCTACATCCTATTTTCAAATATAGCCCGCGGTTTCAACCGCGGGAACCGTTCATAGGTAAGATACACATTGGGTCCCTGCGGTTGAAACCGCAGGCTATATTCGCAAATCTTTATGCAGATAGCTTTGCGAACTTCGCGTTTATATTGAACTTACAATTAAAAACCTTAGCGCCCTTTGCGGTTAAATTAAAACCCTAAATTTTATTTTCTTCTATTTTCTCAAAGAAAGAATCTTTAAAAGTAGCCCCAATCGGCAGCTCTTTTTCATTTATAAAAACAGAAAAATTATCTGTTGATTCAATATGTTTCAAAGAAATAACATATGATTTATGTATCTGAATAAAATCTGCTGAAGGCAATGATTCTAATACATTTTTTAAGGATGAATGTGTAATGATCTGTTGCTGTTTAGTATGAATACAAACATAATTCTGAAGACTTTCTACATACAAAATATCACTCAGGGAAATCTTCTGAAATTTATTCTTTCCATCGGTTTTAATGAATAAAAAATCGGGTGCAGTATTCTGAGCAGCAACAACTGTTTTGTGTCCGGAATTCAATTTTGTGACAGCCTGATAAAAGCGTTCAAATGAAATTGGTTTTAATAAATAATCAACTGCGTTTAACTCAAATCCTTCTAAAGCAAAATCTGGATATGCCGTTGTAAAAATCACTTTTATATCTTTTGAAATGATTCTTGAAATCTGCAAACCCGTCAATTGAGGCATTTGAATATCCAAAAAGATAACATCAACAACTTGTGAGTTTAAAAATTCCAATGCTTTTAATGAGTCATTAAAAACAGCTGCTTTTTCTAAGAAATTTACTTTTCCGATATAGTTTTCGAGAATACGCGTTGCTGGCGGTTCATCATCAACAATAATACATTTTAAAGCCATAAATTATTTTCTTAATGGTATTTTTAAGTAGCTTTTAAAGGTATTGTTTTCTTCTGTTTTTTCAAGTACAAATTGGTCTTTATAAGTGTATTCCAACCTTTTTATCAGGTTCACAAAACCAATTCCGGTTGAAGAATAATTTTCACCTCCAACATTATAGTTAAAAGTTGAGATTTCTAAAAAACCTTCTTTTATACGAATTGAAATAACTGCTTTTTCTTTTTCATTATTAAATTTTCCATGCTTAAAAACATTCTCTACAAAATGAATTAACGCCGACGAAAGAACTTTTTCATTCGAATAATTTCCTTCAATAGTAAAATCCAAAAACAACTGATCTTCAAATCGTTTTTTCTGCAAATGAATGTAGTTTTGAATGAATTGAATTTCTTTTGAAAGCACCGCTTCATCTTTGTCTGTTTCTGTAATCACGTAGCGAAGCAAATCAGAAAGAACCAAAACATCTGCCGCCATTTCATCTTCTTTTAAAATAAGCTGACTGTAAAAAGAATTTAATGTATTAAACAAAAAATGCGGGCTAACTTGCGCTTTCAGCATTTGAAATTGAGCTTTTTTGTTTTCTAAAAGCAATTCCTGATTTTGTTGCTGAGTATGCTGGAACTGCCAAAACAAATAACTCAACATACTAAAAATAATAGACGGTAGACCAAAGAAAAAATTGTCTTTAATGTAAAAGATTACTTCTCTGCTTCTTTCAAAATAATTATGAACTCCCGTAAATTGAAACATAATCACTTCCTGAAAAAAGTATCTGACACCCGCAAAAATGAGTAAAGAAAATGGGACACTCAAAAAATAAAAATGAATTTTCTTTTTATTGAGAAACCAATCGCATACCGTATAAAAATTGATAATATAAACCACAAAAACGGAAAGAATAAAAGTCGAGGTCATCCAGAAATAGAACATGGTCTCCTGTACCATCTCAATTCGGTTGTTGATTCCGTAATCCCAGAGACAGTAAGTTAAAAACAATCCGAGAAAAAGAATGATATGGTAGTAAAAAGGAATTTTAAGCTTCATAATATCAGTTATAAGTTCAAAAATACAATTATGACTTTAAAGAAAAACGTTGTTTATATGAAACCTTACTTTTTACTGACCAACCGTGGAAAACGTTACACGAAAATTTTTAAAACAAAATTTCAGCAGTTGATCCAATGAAACTTGTAGTTCATCAAAAACGGAAAAAATGCTTGAAATCCGCCTCTATATTTGCAATGAATTTAAACACAAAATCACCATGCAAAAAATCATTTTATTACTAGTACTTTTTACATTTAATCTATCATCTGCTCAAACGAAAAAGAAACAAATTCTGTTAATCGGAACTTTTCATTTTGCAAATCCAGGAAATGATGTTGCTCAAATCAAAACGTTCAACATTATGTCTGAGAAAAGCCAAAAAGAACTTGAAACCATAAGTGACAAAATCAAGAAATTTGGACCAGATAAAATTTTTGTCGAATGGAAATTTGCCCAACAAAATGAATTAGACAAATTTTATAATAAAAATACAGACAGTCTTTTTAAAAATAGTAAAAATGAAATTACGCAGTTAGCACTTCGTACTGCTAAAAAATTGAATCACAAAAAATTATATGGAATTGATTACCGCACCCGCTTTCCGTATGACAGTTTAATGATGAGCATGGAAAAAGCTGATCAGAAGGATTTAATGGAAAAGAACACAAAAATGACAGAACAATTCGAGAAGGATCAAAACGAAAGAATTTCAAAAAGTACTTTAACCGAACTTATGCTTTACTTTAATAAAAAAGAAACTGACAGAGAGAATATACAATGGTACTTAGAAGTCGCAAACAGAACCGGAAAACCAGATGATTTTACAGGTGCTTCTTTAGTTGCAAATTGGTACAAGCGAAACTTATATATGTATTCTTTAGTTCAAAAATTAACAGAAAGCAAAGACGAAAAAATAATGGTTTTACTTGGTGCAGGCCATGCTGCAATGCTGAAAGAATTTGTCGAAAATGATCCAACATTTGAACTTGTAGAATTGTCTACTGTATTGAAATAATTAATATAATCGCAAAGGGTGCAAAGATTTACACAAAGCACGCAAGGTTTTTTAACCACGAATTCACGAATTATTTTAATCTCAAAGATTATTAAAATAATTCGTGAATTCGTGGCTATTATTTTAGACAAACAACTTTGCTTTATAAAAAAGATTTTAATTACAAAACCAATCTTCAAATATAGCCCGCGGTTGAAACCGCAGGCTATATTTTCAAAAATTCACAAGCTTTGCGAACTTTGCGTTTATATAAAATCCTATTATTAAAAAACTTTGAGTTGTTTGCCGTTAAATCGGTTCCAAAAAAAAATCCCTCAAATTGGAGGGATTTTCTATATAATTGATTTCTTATTTGATTAAGATAATGCAGCTTTAACTTGATCTGCAGCTTCTTGAAACTGAACAGCAGATAAGATTGGCATACCAGAATTGTCAATTAATTCTTTTGCAATTTCAGCATTTGTTCCTTGCAAACGAACGATAATTGGCACTTTAATAGCATCACCCATATTTTTGTAAGCGTCAACAACTCCTTGCGCCACACGGTCACAACGAACGATTCCACCAAAAATATTAATTAAAATTGCTTTTACGTTTGGATCTTTTAAGATAATACGGAAAGCAGTTTCAACACGTTTTGCGTCAGCAGTTCCACCAACGTCAAGGAAGTTAGCAGGCTCAAAACCAGCATATTTAATTAAATCCATAGTTGCCATTGCAAGACCAGCTCCGTTTACCATACATCCTACAGTACCGTCAAGATCTACATAGTTCAATCCTACTTCTTTAGCTTCAACTTCGATTGGATTCTCCTCACGGATATCTCTCATTTCAGCATATTTTGGTTGTCTGTATAAAGCATTATCATCGATATTTACTTTAGCATCAACAGCCATAATTTTGTTATCAGATGTTTTCAAAACCGGGTTGATTTCAAACATAGAAGCATCAGAACCAATGTAAGCATTGTAAAGTGCGTCGATGAATTTCACCATTTCTTTGAAAGCATTTCCAGAAAGACCTAAGTTAAAAGCAATTCTTCTTGCCTGAAAACCTTGTAATCCAACAGAAGGATCAACTTCTTCAGTAAAAATTAAGTGTGGCGTGTGCTCAGCAACTTCTTCGATATCCATTCCACCTTCAGTAGAATACATGATCATGTTACGACCTGTTGCTCTATTCAATAAAACAGAAACATAGAATTCAGAAGTTTCACTTTCACCAGGATAGTAAACATCTTCAGCTACTAAAACTTTGTTTACTTTTTTACCCTCTGCAGAAGTTTGAGGAGTAATCAATTGCATTCCGATAATTTGTCCTGCAATTTCTTCAACTTGTTGCAAGTTTTTAGCTAACTTAACTCCACCACCTTTTCCACGACCACCTGCGTGAATTTGTGCTTTTATTACGTGCCATCCTGTTCCGGTTTCGGCAGTTAATTGTTTTGCAGCAGCCACAGCTTCAACTGCATTGTTAGCCACAATTCCGCGTTGAATGCGTACTCCGTAACTTGCTAAAATTTCTTTTCCTTGATATTCGTGTATGTTCATAATATAGAATTTGTCTGGTTCTGAATTTATTTCAGAATAAAAGTGCGACAAAAATAGCAAAATTCAACTTAATAGTAAAATGTTTTTCAATTAAAAAAACCACTCTGATATATATTAGATTGTTATTCTTTTTAAAAGAAAACAAACGGTTAAACAATTGTATGCAAATTGTTAACTAAAAAACACTATTTCGTTTGAAATTTAACAAAACCATCAGTGATTTCAATAGCTCCCAAAGGATTTTTCCTAATATAATTTAAAACATATTGTGATTTTATCATTTAGCAATGGTTTCTATAATATTATTATCATTTAAGAACTCTTTTTCTACTATTACAACAAAAATGTAAGTGAAAATAGATTTTTGATACATTATGTTTAACGAAATCTTTATTTTTGTAGAAAAAATATCAAGAATGAGAGTTAAAGAACAAGGGCTTTATTTGCCTGAATTTGAACACGACAATTGTGGTGCAGGATTTATTTGTAATTTGAATGGTATTAAATCTAATGACATCATTCACAAAGCATTGGACATCTTAATAAAATTGGAACATCGTGGTGCAGTGAGTTCTGACGGACGAACTGGTGATGGTGCAGGAATTTTATTTGATATCCCTCATGACTTCTTCAAAAAAGTTTGTGACTTTGAAATCCCTGAAACGCGTGAGTATGCAGTAGGAATGGTTTTTTTACCAAAAAGCAAAAACCAGGTATCTTTTTGCATGAAAACATTTGAATCAACAGTTAAAGATCAGAACTTAAAGATCTTAGGCTGGAGAGATGTACCTGTTGAAGTGGAAAATTTAGGGCAGATTGCCGCAGAAAAAGAACCAACAGTTAAACAGGTTTTTGTTAGCAAAAACGGTCAGGAGTTAACTGAAAATGAATTTAATGCAAAACTTTTTGCAGCTAGAAAAATTGCCGAACATGCTATTAGAGGATCAAAAACTTCTGAAAGCCACATGTTTTATTTCTCTAGTTTATCGACAACTACCATAATATATAAAGGTTTATTGATGCCGGAAGACATCAGCCGTTATTATGTTGACTTAAAAGATCCCGATTTAGTGACGCGTTTGGCGCTTGTACACCAACGTTTCTCTACAAATACTTTCCCTTCATGGGATTTAGCACAGCCATTTAGATACATGTGTCATAATGGTGAAATCAATACGCTTCGTGGAAACGTAAGCCGTATGCGTGCCCGTGAAGAATTAATGCAAAGCAAAGTTTTTGGTGATGACATCAAAAAATTATTCCCAATTATCTTAGAAGGAAAATCAGATTCTGCTTCTATGGATATGGTGGTAGAACTTTTATTAATGACTGGCCGTTCATTGCCTGAAGCGATGATGATGGTGGTTCCTGAAGCCTGGGAAAAACACCAAACTATGTCTCCTGAAAAAAGAGCATTTTACGAGTTCAATGCTTGTATTATGGAACCTTGGGATGGTCCTGCTTCTATTCCGTTTACAGATGGTAACGTAATTGGTGCTTTATTAGACAGAAACGGATTGCGTCCTTCTCGTTATACATTAACGCATAGTGGTTTCGTTATCATGTCATCAGAAATTGGTGTATTGGATATTGATCCCGAAGATGTAATTCAGCACGGTCGTTTAGAGCCAGGAAAAATGTTCCTTGTGGATATGAACGAAGGTCGTATTATCGAAGATGACGAAGTTAAAAAAGCGATAGTTACAAAACGTCCTTATAAAGAATGGCTAGACGCAAACTTATTACCGCTGGCTAATATTCCGTACACAAATAATCCTACTCCTGTTGAAAAATTAGATTTCTTAACGAGACAAAAATTATTTGGTTACACCATTGAAGATTTAAAAACAATTATCAACCCAATGGGTGGTCAGGGAGCTGAAGCAATCAGTTCTATGGGTAACGACACGCCTTTGGCAGTTTTATCAGACCAGCCTCAATTGCTGTACAACTATTTCAAACAATTATTTGCTCAGGTTACCAACCCGCCTTTGGATGGTATTCGTGAAGAAATTATTACTGATATCAGTTTAGCAGTTGGTGGAGATTTCAATATTTTTGAAATTGAATCAAAACAATGTAAAAAACTAAAAATCCAAAATCCGGTTATTTCTAATGAGGATTTGGATAAAATAAGAAACATTGATCACGCAGATTTTAAATCGGCTACAATTTCTACTTTATATAAAATAGAAAAAGGAGTTAACGGTTTAGAGCGCGCTCTTGAAAAATGTGTTCAGGCAACTTACAAAGCAGTTTCTGAAGGCTGCAACGTAATCATTTTGTCTGACAGGGGAGTTAGCGAGCAAATGGCGCCAATTCCGATGTTATTGGCTTGTTCTTACATTCACCACTCTTTGAACATTTTACAGGTTCGTTCTAAATTCGGAATCATAATCGAATCTGCAGAGCCTCGTGAACCGCATCATTTTGCTTTATTGTTCGGATACGGCGCAAGTGCGATCAATCCTTACATGGTAAACGAAATCATTCACGATCAGGTTAACCAAGGATTCATCAAAGGTGTAAAAGCTGATTATGCAATTGTAAATTACAATAAAGCAATTGCAAAAGGAATCGTTAAAATCATGAACAAAATTGGTATCTCTACTTTACATTCGTACAGAGCTGCCCAGATTTTCGAGATTTTAGGTTTGAACAAAACATTTACTTCTAAATATTTCCCTTACACGCCTTCAAGAATAGAAGGAATTGGTTTGATGGAAGTAGAAAAAGAAGTGAAGAAACGTTTTCAAAAAGCATTTCCAAATTCAAAAGTGGCCAATTTGCTTCCTTTAGAAATTGGAGGAATTTACAGATGGAGACGTGGTGGAGAAAAACACATGTTTAATCCAACAACTATTGCTAAATTACAACAAGCTGTTCGTTTGAACAGTCCTGAAAGTTATAAAGAATATTCTAATATGGTTAACGAGCAAAGCTCAAACCTAATGACCATTAGAGGAATGTTTGAATTCAATAATTTAGATCCAATTTCTATTGATGAAGTAGAACCTTGGACAGAAATTGTGAAGAAATTCAAAACAGGTGCAATGTCTTACGGATCTATCAGTAGAGAAGCACATGAGAATTTAGCAATTGCAATGAACAGAATTGGTGGAAAAAGTAATTCTGGAGAAGGTGGAGAAGATCCAAAACGTTTCCAGAAAGAAATTAACGGAGATTCAAGAAACAGTGCGATCAAACAAGTTGCTTCGGGACGTTTTGGTGTTTCGATCAACTATTTGACAAACGCTAAAGAAATCCAGATTAAAATGGCTCAAGGAGCAAAACCTGGAGAAGGTGGTCAGCTTCCTGGAGAAAAAGTAGTGCCGTGGATTGCCGAAACAAGAAACTCTACACCTTATGTAGGTTTGATTTCGCCTCCGCCTCACCACGATATTTATTCTATTGAAGATTTATCTCAATTGATTTACGACTTGAAAAATGCAAATCGTGAAGCGCGTGTAAACGTAAAATTAGTTTCTGAAGTAGGTGTTGGAACTATTGCTGCCGGTGTTGCCAAAGCAAAAGCTGACGTTATCCTTATTTCAGGTTATGATGGAGGAACTGGTGCTGCACCATTAACTTCATTACAACACACCGGAATTCCGTGGGAACTTGGTTTAGCAGAAGCTCAGCAGACTTTGATCTTAAATGATTTAAGAAGCCGTGTAGTTTTAGAGTGTGACGGACAATTGAAAACAGGTCGTGACGTAGCTATTGCTGCATTATTAGGAGCTGAAGAATTTGGTTTCGCAACGGCTCCGCTTGTAGCTTCTGGATGTATTATGATGAGAGCTTGTCACTTAAATACTTGTCCGGTTGGTATTGCAACTCAGGATCCTGAATTGAGAAAAAATTTCAAAGGAACTCCAGAGCATGTAATCAACTTCATGTATTTTATTGCTGAAGAATTAAGAGAAATCATGGCTCAATTAGGTTTCAGAACCTTGAAAGAAATGGTGGGTCAGTCACAAAAATTAAATGTGAATAAAGCGATCAAACATTACAAAGCCAATGGTTTAGATTTATCATCAATTCTATACAAACCGGAAAAAGCGAAAACGGTTCCGAATCACAATACTACAGAGCAGGATCACCAGCTTGAAAATGTATTGGATTTTGATATCATCAAAGAAGCAATTCCCTCTATTTATAGAAAAGAAAAAACAAGAGTTACATTTAAAATTAAAAATACAGACCGTTCTGTAGGTGCCATTTTGAGTAATGAAATCTCAAAAATCTATGGTGCACAAGGATTACCGGATGACACTATTTTAGTTGATTTTGAAGGTTCTGCCGGACAAAGTTTTGGTGCTTTTGCAACAAACGGATTGTCCTTTAAAATTCACGGAAACTGTAATGATTATTTAGGAAAAGGACTTTCCGGAGGAAAATTGATTATCAAAGTCCCTCCTACTGCAACCTTCAAACCTGAAGACAATATCATTATCGGGAACGTTGCCCTTTACGGAGCTATTACCGGAGAGGCTTATATTAATGGAATGGCCGGAGAGCGTTTTTGTGTGAGAAATTCTGGAGCAACTGCGGTTGTTGAAGGAATTGGAGATCACGGATGCGAGTACATGACTGGTGGTACAGTGGTTGTTTTAGGAAAAACAGGAAGAAACTTCGCAGCTGGTATGAGCGGTGGTGTAGCTTATGTTTACGATCCAAATCAAAAATTTGATTCAACATTATGTAACATGGAAATGGTTGCATTTGATCCGATGGAAGAAGAGGATGTTACAAAACTAAGACGATTGATTAAAAACCACTCCTTGTACACAAGCAGTCCATTAGCAAAAAGAATTTTAGCAGACTGGGAAAATGAGCAGAAACATTTCGTAAAAGTAATGCCAACTGATTACAAAAAAGCTTTACAACGAATTGCAGAAGAGAAAAAAATAGAAGAATTAATAGCTGGATAAATGATTTTGAAATTTTAGATTTTAGAGTTCAGATTTTAGATTGAAACTTACCTCAAAGCTTTGTGAACTTAAAACTCACAGAGAAGCAAAAAGAAAAACCTTGCGCTCTTTGCGGTTAAAAAATTGGAATTTGGAATTTAAAAATTGGGATTTATCATTTTATTTTAATTAAAAATGTCATGGGTAAAATAGGCGGATTTAAAGAATATAACAGAGCCGACGAAAGTAATTTAGCAGTAGCAGAACGTGTTTCGAACTACAATGAATTTACTATTCCGTTAGCAAAAGATAAAGTAAAAGAACAAGGTTCAAGATGTATGGATTGTGGTATTCCTTTTTGCCACAGTGGTTGTCCGTTAGGAAATTTAATTCCTGACTTCAACGACATGGTACATCAGGAAGAATGGCAGGGTGCATTAGAAATTTTGCAGTCTACTAATAATTTCCCGGAATTCACAGGTCGCTTATGCCCTGCTCCATGCGAAAAAGCATGTGTACTGGGAATCATAAAAGATCCTGTTTCTATCGAGAACATCGAAAAAAACATTGTTGAAATTGGTTTTGCAGAAGGATGGATCAAACCACAAGCACCAAAAACAAGAACAGGAAAAACGGTTGCCGTTATTGGTTCTGGTCCTGCAGGTTTAGCTGCTGCTCAGCAATTAAACAGAGCCGGACACACAGTTACGGTTTTTGAAAGAGACAATGCAATTGGTGGTTTATTACGTTACGGAATTCCAAATTTCAAATTAGAAAAAGGAATTATCGACAGACGTGTAGCCATCCTTGAAGCAGAAGGAATCACTTTTAAAACGAACGTAAACGTTGGTGTTAACTTTAGTATAGAAGAATTAAACGCTTTTGATTCTATCGTTTTATGCGGAGGAGCAACAGAAAGAAGAAGTTTGCCAACTAAAGGAATCGAAAGCAAAGGCGTTGTTCAGGCAATGGATTTCTTAACGCAACAAACGAAAGTTTTATACGGAGAGTCAATTCCGGATCAGGTTAAAGCAACCGGAAAAAATGTAATCGTTATTGGTGGTGGAGATACAGGATCTGACTGCGTTGGAACTTCAAACAGACACGGTGCAAAATCGGTAACCAACTTTGAGATTTTACCAAAACCTCCGGTTGGAAGAAGCGAGTCAACTCCTTGGCCTTTCTGGCCGTTGCAGTTGAAAACATCTTCTTCTCACGAAGAAGGTTGCGACAGAAACTGGTTAATTAACACTAAAGAATTCATTTCTAATGACAAAGGAGAATTAACCGGATTAAAAACCGTTGAAGTAGCCTGGAAAATGACTCCTGGTCAACGTCCTGAATTGATCGAAAAAGAAGGATCTGAGAAAATCTGGCCTTGCGATTTAGCTTTATTGGCTTTAGGATTTACAGGTCCGGAGAAAACATTAAGCGAGCAATTGGGAATTGAAACCGATATAAGAAGCAATTATAAAGCAAAAAATTATCAAACAAACGTTCCACACATTTTCACTGCAGGTGATATGCGAAGAGGACAATCGTTAATAGTTTGGGCTATTTCAGAAGGTCGCGAAGCAGCAAGAGAAGTAGATTTATTCTTAATGGGCTCTACTAACTTGCCAACCAAAGGAAACGGAGATTTACCTAGTTTGTAACTAAAGGTTCTGAGTTAATAAGATGCTAAGAGACTAAGTTTTTTTTCCTGGCATTTTATTTAATCTTCATTCCGATAAACAACATAACTACTAACAAACCCCTGAATTTAATTCAGGGGTTTTGTTTTTTGGCCACAGATTATATGGATTAAATTGATTTTTTGTTTGCCACAAATGTGCACAAATTCTTTTTTTTGCTCGCTTCTAAAATTAAACATAGCTGTGGTTTGAGCATTTTGCGGAAAATCCAAAATAAAAAAAATCTGATCTTCAAACATAGCCCGTGGTTTCAACCACGGGACACAATATATGATTACGCATAATCCATTACATTTCCCGTGGTTGAAACCACGGGAAATGTTTTATGCATTTCGTGAAAATTCAAAATAAAATTTGTGGAAATTAGTGTAATTCGTGGCAAAAAAAATGTGCGCAAATTATTTTTTTGCTCGCTTATAAAATTAAACATACCCATGGTTTGAGCATTTTGCGGAAAATCCAAAATAAAAAAATCTGATCTTCAAACATATCCCGTGGTTTCAACCACGGGACACAATATATGATTACGCATAATCCATTACGTTTCCCGTGGTTGAAACCACGGGCTATGTTTTATGCATTTCGTGAAAATTCAAAATAAAAATTTGTGGAAATTAGTGTAATTCGTGGCAAAAAAAATGTGCACAAATCTTTTAATCTGTGGCAAAAACTTAGTACCTTAGAATCTTAGCTCCTCAGAACCTTAAAAGAATTTATAAAAATTCGAAATAAGCTACTTTTTGTTTAAAAACAAACAATTTGTTACAATTTGTTATTTTTCTACAAAAAATTTGCCGTTACTCAAAAGTGTAATAACTTTGCCCAAAATAGTTTATAAAAATGCAAGCAAAAGATCTACTGCAGTTAGCAGACCAATTTGGAAGTCCATTATATGTTTATGATGCTGAAAAAATCCAATCACAGTACAATAGATTAACAAAAGCTTTCTCTAAGGTAGAAAACTTGAGGGTTAATTACGCCATGAAGGCATTGTCAAACGTTGCGATTCTTCAGTTATTAAAGAACATGGGGTCTGGTTTAGATACTGTATCAATTCAAGAAGTTTTATTGGGACTTCATGCTGGCTATGATCCTGACAAAATTTTCTTTACACCAAACGGAGTTTCTCTTGAAGAAATCGAAGAAGTTGCCGCAATGGGTGTTCAAATTAATATTGATAATTTATCTATTCTGGAGCAATTCGGAACAAAATATCCACAAATTCCCGTATGTATTCGTATCAATCCGCACGTAATGGCGGGAGGAAATGCTAATATTTCTGTTGGACATATTGATAGTAAATTCGGAATCTCAGTACATCAAATTCCGCATATATTGCGAATTGTTGAGAATACAAAAATGAGTATTGTTGGAATTCATATGCACACAGGATCTGATATTTTAGATATCGAAGTATTCTTGTATGCTGCTGAAATCTTGTTTGATACAGCAAAACACTTCAAAGATCTAGAGTTTTTAGATTTCGGAAGCGGATTTAAAGTTCCTTACAAAAAAGACGATATCGAAACTGACATCGAAGAATTAGGCAAAAAATTATCAAAAAGATTCAATTCTTTCTGTGCAGAATATGGCAGAGATTTAACGTTGATTTTCGAACCAGGAAAATTTTTGGTGAGCGAAGCAGGTTTCTTCTTAGCAAAAGTAAACGTAGTAAAACAAACAACCTCAACAGTTTTTGCCGGAGTTGATAGCGGTTTCAACCACTTAATTCGTCCGATGTTTTACGGTTCACAACATTATATTGAAAACATCTCAAACCCAAAAGGAAAAGAGCGTTTTTACTCCGTTGTAGGATATATTTGCGAAACGGATACTTTTGCCAACAACCGCAGAATTTCGGAAATTACAGAAGGTGATATTTTAGCTTTCAGAAATGCCGGAGCATACTGTTTCTCTATGTCTTCGAACTACAATTCAAGATACAAACCAGCCGAAGTTCTATGGAAAGACGGTAAAGGAATCTTAATTCGTCAACACGAAACATTCGAAGATTTACTTAAAAATCAAATTCCGTTGCCACAAGAAATTGCTGCAACAGTTTAAAATAAAAAAAAAGAGAATATCTAGTTAATCCCGTTTCTTAATTGAGGCGGGATTTTTTGTTACGCAATCTTGTCATTTCGAAGAATGAGAAATCTTCGCAAGAAACTCTACAAAGCAAATCGTCAATATAGAACGCGGATGACACGGATTCGCTTTGCGAAAGCACAGATTAAAACGGATTTTTTATCATAATATTCTAAGCTCAATATTGTCAGGCTGAGCGAAGTCGAAGCCACGCAAAGTAACTATCATGTTTGTCATTCTGAGGAACGAAGAATCTCCTTAAGTAACTCGACAACGATTGGGATTTGGAATTTAAAAAATTGAATATTAATAATACGGGCATCTGCCTCCGGGCCGGGCTTTCGGCTATATCTTTGTTCCGTCCAACTTCACAAAAGATACCGCCTCTATCTATCCCTGACGCCGTTTTGTTTATTTTAGAATTAAACTGATTTTAAAAAAAAAGGAATCTGAATTTACTACTTAATGGCTACAAGAAGATAAAAAAAATAAAAAGCTCTATAAGTAGCTAACGTAATATTTCAAAATTTTCTTTTTTCCGCATGTCTTTTTATTTTAATATATTTAGATGGAAATCTTTAATCATAAAAACATGAATAAATGAAAAAGGCATCATTAATTATTTTACTTCTATTATTAATTTCATGCAATTCAAGCAAGAACATTATTGGAACCTATAAATCAAATTTTGCAGTGTATGGATTTTTTGTTACAAAAATCAAATTTAATCCAGACAGCACGACTGAATATGATAAGGTTGGAGATTTAATAAATGAAAACTTAACCGGTCGATTTAAAGTCTCACAAAATATTGCATATATAAAATTTGACAAATTAAAATATGATCAATCAAATGATACTTTATCATTGAATGAAATACTTGTAAGAAAGATCGATACAAATGATTATCAAAATATGCACTCTTATGATTTGAAGTTTGAAAATGGTATTTCTTATCACTTGAAATACAAAATAAAACATAATAAATTAATGGCTTACAATATTATAACTGGCAAAATTGTGCGAAAAAGTAAAGGCTCAAAGAATAAAAGAAAATATTACTTAAAGAAAACAGAATAATAAAGATAAAAGCCCCGGTCTGCGAAGTTTCTCGAATTCGCAACGCAAAGAATAGGTCACAAGTATATCAAAAAAAGTATAATTAGATCACAAGATTCATACATAATCATTACAATTTTGACTCAATATTTTCAATAATTCAAAATCAATCCCTTCAAAATCCACAATCCTCAAAAACCAAAGTCGCTCTCCTTAAAAAAATCATTTTATCTTCTTAAAATATCCTATTTATCCTCCAATAAATTCAAAAAAAAATCGTTACTACTAAAAATCTTACATAATTTTTCCCTATATTAGATATAGGGATTGGTTAATTTACAACTATAAAACGCTCAATTTTAACATCTTGAAAAGTATTTTTTTTATTGCAATTAATCAAACCTAATATGTTAACGAAATTTAATTTAAATCTTTAAAAGTGGGATATAAGTTTGAAGTATATTTTTTTGACAATTAAACAAAATGAAAACATAATCGCCTAGTTTTAAATCAGTAAAAATTTCAAAAAAGGATCTTTTTTGTATTAACTGAAGCTTAATGAATATTTTAAATAAATTTTAATTTCAAATTGTTTTACTATGAAATTTTACACTCTAATTTTTTTTAGCATACTTTCAATTCCCTGCTTTTCTCAGCATGACACTTTAAAAATCAAACATGACAGCCTGAAAATTAAAAAAGAAAATCGATTCAAAGTAGCCGGTTCCGTACTTGCAAACAGCGTTCTTAGTGTGCCCGGCGATTTTTCAGCAATGGGACATACTATATCAAGTGACTGGAAAAGAACTGCTATTTATACCGCGGGAATAATTGGTTTAATAGCCGTTGACAGACATACTACCGGTTTTTGGCACGATAATGTAGAACCTAATATTAAGTATAGCTTACCTAAAATTGAAAGTACAATCCCTCATGTTATCGGGACCGACTCTTATATTGTTTATCCAATCATAGGGTTATATGCCGGTTCATTAGCTATAAACAACAAAAAAGGACAGGTTGTTGCTGTAAATGCGATTAAATCTTTAGCCTATTCTTATGTTATAAGTCAGGTAGTTCTAAAAACTATAGCATCACGAAAAAGACCTCAAAGAAGAGTAAATGATAATAATCCTGTCGAAGAGCCCTGGACAAAAGATCCCTGGGATTTTGGAAACTACAGTCAAATTCACCTTACACATGGAGGTGATGCTACTTCATTTCCTTCTTTTCATTCTACTTCTTATTTCGCTGTTGCCAAAGTATTTCAAATGGAATACAACAATTACTGGATACCGTATACATTTGTAACCGCAGTATTTCTTTCCGATATAAAAAGCCACGATCACTGGGTTTCAGATTTATTGGTAGGTGGATTAATCGGTACAATAATTGGGCGATCTATAGTAATTAGCAGTCGTAAGCAAATGGCAAAAAAAGAATCTGATGCTTTTAACGAAAATCCTAAAAAATTTTCAATGCAGAAACAATTAATTCCTCAAATTTCAAATTCTATGATTGGACTGCAATTTATTGGAACTTTTTAGACTCTAAATAACACAAAAAATTATTCCCGTTCCCGAGAGGCGAATGGGATTTTTTTTGGCGTTCCCCTCCGGGTCGGGCTTTCGGCTATATCTTTTGTTCCGTTCCACTTCACAAAAGGATAACGCCTCTATCCCTAACGCACTCGTTTTCAAGACAAATAAAATTCATTATGGTAAAATATTATATTTGAAGCAAATGCTTTTGCGAAAGCAATATTCTATTTTACTACTCATAATCAAAGAACTTCAATTACCTCAAATAAAAATATTATTTTAGCTTGGTGAAAATTCAATTACCACTAATACCAAAAACCTATGAAAATTACGATTCCCCTGTCGGTACTATTTCTGTTATTTACTACTACAATATTCAGTCAGACAATTGCTGATTTAAAACTAAAAGGCAAACAAATTCCTAAGGGCTATACTTTAAGCGATGGTCATATTTGTATTTCTCCGCAAGCTTGTAATTTTTATAATGATATTGCAACTTACGCTAGTTTTGTGGGAACTGTAAAAAGCAAAGAAATTCAAAGCTTTAAAAGTAAAGGAGATAGCGGTTCTATCATGTATTTTGAATTTGATCACCGATTTAAAGGCGATAGTTTTCTGCAAGGATTATTGTGGGGAAAAGACAAAGAACCAACAAAAGAACATCCTGAAGAATATCTTGCAACAGGAAAATTTCTGATCATTTGGAGTTTGCATTCTGATAGTCTTCTTAAAGAAATATCGGAAGAAAAGATAAATGCTATTTTGGAATAGCCACAAATACATTCTGATGCTACACGCATTCTTTGAATAACTTAAATAAACATAATGAAACCACAAATTAGAATCCTGCTTTACTCCATATTATTTTTTCTATACCTTACTTCAACGCCACTTTTATTGGCATTAGGTGAAAAATTAAAAACCGACCCTTATAGAACTTTAGGCTGCGGTTTCGCTGTTTTAAATGTTATTTACTCTTTTTTAGGCTTAAAATGGACAGCTTTACTAAATATTATCTGCTCTGTTGCAATTGCAGCCCTGTCCTTATTCTTAGCTTTGAAGTTCACAAATTTACACCTGTTTTTAGATTATGATCCGTATCAGGTTAAAACAGCCATATTTGCCAATGCCGTTTTTTCGATTATTTTTTGGGAGATTGTTTATCAGGTAAAAATTAGAATACAGAAATAACATAAATCAGATTACAATTTGATAAAAACTCCACTTTCAAGTGTCTTATCCAACTTAAGAAACTAATTTATTAACCATTTATAACCTTCTTATCATGAAAAACACACTGGAAATTGCAAATCGTTTTAGAGAAATTATTTTAAACGGAACTTGGGTTGCCAATACCAATTATAAACATCAACTGGAGAATTTAGATTGGAAAATTGCCGTAACTCCAATAAAAAACTTAAACACTATTTCGGTTCTGGCACAGCACATTAATTATTATATCAACGGAATAAATAATGTTTTTAAAGGTGGAACGCTGGACATAAAAGACAAATTCAGTTTTGATTTTCCTGAAATAAATTCACAAACAGAATGGGAAACTTTTTTAAGCAAATTCTGGAACGAGACCGAAACATTTGCCTCTTTTGTTGAAAAAATGTCCGACGAACAACTAGATCAGGTTTTTGTTGATGAAAAATACGGGACTTACAATAGAAATATTGAAGCTATGATCGAGCATAGTTATTATCATTTAGGCCAAATTGTTTTGATTAAAAAACTATTGACAGAATAAGATAAGAGTACGAAATCTAATTTTTTTACTATACATTAAGCACACTACAGTACGTCTCAACCCTTATTTTAATTTAAAATTTCATAAATTTATGTAATTATTAAAACTAATCTTATGAAAACTAAAAAAATATGGGCCAATTTAGGCGTCGAAGATCTGCAGCGAACAACCAAATTCTATAGTGATTTAGGATTTAAACCAAACGGAACCAATACCGAATTGACAAGTTTTATGTTTGGAGAAGATAATTTTATCATTCATTTTTTTGTAAAAGAAAGATTCAAATGGGCCGTTAATAGTGAAGCTGCCGACCTTACACAAGGAAATGAAATTATATTTTCGATCTCGGCCGACAGTACAGATGAAGTCCATCAATGGCTGCTGAATGTTAAAAATGCGGGTGGAGCAATTTTTGCCGAACCACAAAGTTTTGAAAAAGGATATTTCTTTGGATTTGCTGATCCGGATGGTCATAAATTTAATGTTTTGTATTGGCCACAGTAACTGAGAATCTGTAAAATGAAAAGAGAAAATTCAATTGATATAGTACGAGGAATTGTAATGATCATTATGGCACTAGACCACGTTCGTGATTTAATGCATGTTCATGCTATCACTCAAAGTCCAACCGATTTAGCAACCACAACTCCTTTGTTGTTCTTTACACGCTGGATCACACATTTATGCGCTCCAACTTTCGTTTTCCTGGCAGGAACTTCTGTTTATCTTTCGCTGAAAAGCAAAAACAATGTACAAGAAGTAAGACAACATCTGATTAAAAGAGGTTTTTGGCTGATATTTCTCGAATTTACAATTGTCAATTTTGGTTTATTTTTTGACATTGGTTTTCATACTTTATTGTTTCAGGTCATAGCCACAATAGGATTTGGGTTTATAATTTTAGGCTTACTTCTAAAAATACCCGCCAAACAATTAGGAATTACGGGGCTTGTTATCATTTTTTGTCATAACCTTTTACCACTTATTCCATTTCCCGAAGGATCGGTTTTTAAAGCGGTTTTAACTCCATTTTTTAGTCCAATTGCAGTTCCGGTTTTTGCGGGGAAAGTTTTTGTTATGGGGTATCCGCCAATTCCGTGGTTGGGAATTATGTTAACCGGTTTTGGTTTTGGAAGCTATTTTGAAATGGCAAAAGAAGAAAGGAAAAAATTATTTATAAAACTCGGTTTTGGCGCTTTAGGATTATTCGCTATTCTTCGATTTGTCAATATTTATGGAGATCCTGCATTATGGTCCACACAAAAAGATGCTGTTTTTACATTTCTTTCTTTTATGAATGTTACTAAATATCCGCCTTCTCTTCTATTTTGTCTGGCTACTTTAGGCATTATGATTTTACTTCTTGCCTTTGCCGATCAATTTAATAACGGAATTAAAAAAATGACTGTAGTTTACGGAAAAGTGCCTTTGTTTTATTTTATCATTCATTTTTATCTGATTCATACTATAACACTCATCATGCTTTTTGCGCAAGGGTTTGATTGGTCGCAATTGGAATTTGCAACGGGAACTTTTGGAAGACCCAAAAACATAGAAAGCGGATTACCGCTCTGGGCAATTTATTTAATTTGGATAAGCGTTGTAGCGATTCTTTACAAACCTTGTATTTGGTACGGAGACTATAAAGCGAGAAATTCAAATTGGTGGTTGAGATATATCTAAAGTTATTTCTCTTTTTGCATAAATTTAAATTTCTTATAAAAAATAAACCTCTAATCTAGCCCCGATAGAGCCGGTATCCTCGCAGTCCCGATGGCTATCGGGACGAAGAGATATAGGTGAAAGCGGGACAGGTGGTTCTTATGAAAACGAAAACTTCTGCTTCATAAATTTAAAATGATATTTCTCTTACAACTCAATTAATCTAAAACAGATATATTTACAGCTATAAATTAATTGATCTTTAGGATGAAAAAAATTACTTTACTTTTTTCTGTTTTACTTATACTATTTTCTTCGTGTGGCGTAAAAACCACGCAATCAATGTTAAGCGACGGTAATTATGACGGAGCAATCGAACGCGCCGTTGAAGCTTTGAAAACAAAAAAAGATTCGAAAGGAAAACAGGATTATGTGTATTTACTTGAAGAAGCGTTTGAAAAAGCAAAAGAGAGGGATTTGCGTAATCTTGAAGTGATGACAAAAGAGGCAAATCCTGCAAATTCTGAGAGAATTTATAATACATATCTGCAATTGAATAATCGTCAGGAAAAAATCAGACCTTTATTACCACTGCCTTTATTGAAACAGGGCAAAAATGCCAGTTTTCCGTTTGATAATTATTCAGATCAGATTGTGAGCAGCAAAAATGCGCTTTCTAAATATTTATATGAAAAGTCTTCGGCACTTTTAAAATCAAAAAATAAACTGGATTTCAGACAGGCTTATGATGATTTGTTTTATCTGGAAAGTATTAATCCGGGTTACAAAAATGTAAAAAAACTGATGGAGGACGCACAGTTTAAGGGAACTGATTTTGTGGATATTTATGCTAAAAATGAAACCAATATGGTGATCCCGAAGCAACTTCAGGATGATTTATTGGATATTAAAACTTATGGATTAAATGATAAATGGACTGTATATCATAGTGTAAGACAAAAAAACATTACATACGACTATAGTTTAATTGTAAATTTCATCACAATAAATATTTCGCCTGAGCAGATTAAAGAAAAAGAATTCATCAAGGAAAAACAGATAAAAGATGGTGTAAAAACGCTTTTAGATAGTCGTGGAAGACCTGTAAAAGATAGTTTGGGCAAGGAAATAAAAGTAGACAACTATAGAATGCTTCGTGCTAATGTTTATGAGTTCAGGCAATTTAAATCTTGCCAGGTAACGGCAAAGGTTGATTTTGTCGATTTGAAAACAAATCAATTGGCACAAACGTTTCCGATTACAAGTGAATTTGTTTTTGAGAATATTTATTCGACTTACAAAGGAGATAAAAGTGCTTGTGAGGATAGTTATATTTCTTATTTTAACAAACGCGCAGTGCCGTTTCCCAACAACGAACAAATGGTTTTCGATACCGGAGAAGATTTAAAAGCGAGGCTTAAAGATATTATTGTTAAAAATAAATTTAGGGGATAAAATAAATAATTTCTAAAGTTTGAAAATCTGGTTTGTCATTTCGACGGAGGAGAAATCTCCGCAAGAAGCTCGTCAAAGATTGAACTTTCGTTGCGGAGTTACTTGCGGAGATTTCTCCTCCGTCGAAATGACAAGATTGAGAATAAACAGATTAATAAGTCCATAATGAAAAAAATCGAAGAAAATAAACTCGACAATCCAGCTTGGTATTCTTTATCAGAAACTCATTCTGAATTTGTTATCGATTACGGAAATACCAAATTCTATAATCCTGATTATTGTCCGTTTGGAGGTTTTATCGATTCTGAAAATATTTCTGATTCGATAGATCAATATTCGGCTTTAAGCAATAACTTTTTTATTGTTGGCAAAAAACCTCAAGTCTCAGGTGCCGTAAAAATTGCAAAGGAATTGGTTTGTCTACAGATGATTATTCGTGAAAAAATTCAGCTTTCTGTTGATATTGAAATCGTGAAACTAACAGAAAATCATAATGAAGAATTATGTGCTTTGGTCAATTTGGTTCAGCCGGGATATTTTAAAACCAAAACACCTTTATTGGGGAATTATTTCGGAATTTTTAAAGAAAATCAATTGGTTGCCATTACGGGCGAGCGAATGAAAATGAATGATTTTACTGAAGTCAGCGCCATCATAACACATCCGGATCATACCGGAAAAGGGTATGCAAAACAATTGATTACACATGTTGTAAATGCTATTTTTGATGAAAATAAAATTCCGTATTTGCATGTTGTAGAAAGCAATATTGGCGCCATTAAACTCTATGAAAAACTGGGCTTTGTAACAAGACGAAAAATGAGTTTGTGGAATATTACAAAATAATTAAATTTATGTATTGGCATTTTTTATCCTAACTTTGATTTCAAATTTCATACCTATTCAAATAAAACAAATGAACAAAATCTTAATTCTCTTTTTCTTTATTTTCTCATTAACAATATTTGGACAAAAAAATAAAGCAACAGCCAAAACAAAACCCTTTGTTTTAGGTGTAATTGAAGAAATTGATTCTAAAGAGCTAAACGAAAAAAGAATTATAAACATTTATTTACCTGAGGGTTATAATCCTGCAGATGCTGTAAAATATCCTGTCATTTATTTATTGGACGGTTCGGCAGATGAAGATTTTATTCATATCGCCGGTTTGGTACAATTTAATAGTTTCGAATGGGTCAATCACGTTCCAAAATCAATTGTTGTAGGTATTGCAACTGTTGACAGAAGAAGAGATTTTACTTTTCCTACTACAATTTTAAAAGATAAAGAAGCTTATCCCACATCTGGTCATTCAGATAATTTTATTTCTTTTATTGAAAAAGAATTACAGCCTTTTATCGAAAAAAAGTACAAGACAAATAATTCTAAAACCATAATCGGACAATCATTAGGCGGATTATTAGAAACTGAAATCTTATTTACAAAACCATCTCTTTTCAATAAATATATCATTATAAGCCCGAGTATATGGTGGGATAATGGCTGTATACTAAATGACAATCAGTTGCCTTTACTGGCTCTTTTCAGACAGCCTATCGATATTTATATTGCAGTTGGCAATGAAGGAATTACGCCAACTGAAATACCAAGAAATATGGAAGTTGATGCCAGCTTATTAGCTGACAAAATAATGTGCGTTGAAAATAATAATATAAACGTGCATTTTGAATATCTTCCTCTGGAAAACCATGGCACTATATTACACCAGGCTGTTTCTAATGCTTTTAGAGTTTTGTATCCTAAAGAAAATAAGGAATAAGCAAACTTGTAAAATCTTATAAATAGTGTAAAAAAAACGTTGGGTCGAATTATTTTTAACACATAGAAACATAGAATTATTGGACTCAAAAAAGGCGTTTCACTTGCATTAACAAACATAGCTATGTGTGAGAAACTTGTTTCTTTTTGATTTACTTTTTTTCACAATCATAAAATCTATGTTCCTATGTGTTCAATTAAATTTTCAGGCATTATACCCAACGGGTTAAAAAAATATTTTTTATATCTTTGCAAACATAAATCAACTACTACATTTTATGTGAAATAAAATTTCTTTCAGACAATCATAAAAGCAATCTGCCCAACAGTTTGCTCATTTGTTTATTCTTTAAAGAAAGAAATTATGCTTATTTTACAAAACATTTCATATCTACATGCGAATAGAGATTTGCTATTCGACAAAATTACTTTTACTGCTAATAAGCAGGAAAAAATTGCTTTGATTGGCAACAATGGCGTTGGAAAATCAACCTTATTAAAAATTATTGCAGGCGAATTACAAGCTTCTGAAGGCTTGCTTAAAGCAGATGCAAAACCGTATTATATCCCTCAGATTTTTGGTCAGTTTAATCATTTGACTATTGCTGAAGCTTTACAAATTGGCGATAAACTGCACGCGCTCAAAGAGATTCTTGACGGCAATGTTACCGAAGAAAATCTCGAAATCCTGAACGACGACTGGACAATTGAAGATCGATGTAACGAGGCTTTACAATATTGGCAATTGCAGGATTTAGATTTATCCCAAAAACTGGAAACGCTGAGCGGCGGACAAAAAACAAAGATTTTCCTTGCCGGGATTTCGATTCATCAACCTGAACTTATTTTGCTGGATGAGCCAAGTAATCATCTGGATCTTCCGGCAAGAAAATTATTGTACGATTTCATACAAACTACTTTGAGTACTTTGCTGATTGTAAGCCATGACAGAAAATTATTGAATCTTTTAAACACAGTTTACGAATTAACAAAACACGGAATCTCGATTTATGGCGGTAATTATGATTTTTATGCCGAGCAAAAACAAGTAGAAAACAATGCTCTAAATCAGGATATTCATAGCAAAGAGAAAGCGTTACGAAAAGCCAAAGAAAAGGAACGTGAAACACTTGAACGCCAGCAAAAACTAGATGCCCGCGGAAAAAAGAAACAGGAAAAGGCCGGAGTTTCCAGAATTATGATGAATACTTTACGCAATAATGCCGAAAACAGTACATCAAAAACAAAAAGCATGCATGCTGAAAAAATTGGTGGAATCTCAGGAGAATTACAAGAATTGCGTGCGGGTTTGCCTGAGATTGATAAAATGAAATTTGGTTTTGATAATGCGAAACTTCATAAAGGAAAAGTACTTTTTACGGCAACTGATATTAATTACAGCTACAATAATGAATTGCTTTGGAAAGAGAATTTAAACTTTCAGATTTTAAGTGGCGATCGTCTTGTCTTGAAAGGTCAAAACGGTTCAGGGAAAACCACTTTAATTAAAATTATTACCGGAAAATTAGCTCCTAAACAAGGCACTGTTTACAAAGCAGAATCGACAATAGTTTACATCGATCAGGATTATTCTTTGATTGATGATCAGCTTACAATTTATGAACAGGCAGAAAAATTCAATAATTCTGGTTTACAGGAACATGATATCCGAATGCGTTTGAATCGGTTTTTGTTTTCGCAAAATGATTTAGAAAAATCTTGTAGTTCTTTGAGTGGCGGTGAAAAAATGCGTTTGATGCTTTGTTGTTTAACTATAAGCAATCAGGCGCCGGATATTATTATTTTGGATGAACCAACGAATAATTTAGATATTCAGAATATCGAAATTCTGACTCAGGCAATAAATGAATATCAGGGAACTTTGATCGTTGTTTCGCATGACGAATATTTTTTGGAACAAATTGATATTCAGAATACAATTCAACTTAACTCTTTTTTTAATTAAAAATTGAGAATTAAAAATTAAAATTTTAGGAATTGTGATCCTTCACATAGCTATGCGGTTTATTCTTAGTGAAACGCATTTTTACAGTAGGTAAAGCTATATTTCTATGTGTTAAAATTAAATCACAAAACAAGAGTTATTATTTTTTAAATTTGTTATACAATCCTAAAAATCAAACCTTAAACGATCTTAATGATGACACAAAATAAAGAAACCGTGAACGAATATATGGCCGCTTTTAGAGTAAGCGATCATGAAAGAATTCTGGCTTGCCTTACGGATGATATAGTTTGGGAAATGCCCGGAATTTATCAGCATGTAGGTAAAAAAGCTTTTGATAAGGAAATTGAAAATGAAAATTTTGTTGGAAGTCCGATTATCCATATTGTAAAACTGATTGAAGAAAACAATATTGTTATTGCAGAAGGTTCTGTTCAGGGAAGTATGAAAAACGGAGGCCTTCTGGACGCTGTTTTTTGCGATGTTTTTGAAATGGAAAACGGCAAAATAAAAAAACTGACTTCCTATTTAATGTCGAAGAATGCTAATTTGAAGTTTGAATAATCATTTTAGTCTTTGCGAGGAACGAAGCAATCTCACGTGCTGAATCAGCAAATGTTTATATTAGTGCGGTTGCTTCGTTCCTCGCAATGACAATATTGTGCAGAAATCAATAATCTAAAATATTACCCCAGCCACCCATCACGGTCTAAACTTCTGTATTGAATCGCTTCTGCAATATGTCCCGGAATAATATGCGGTGAAGCATCCAAATCTGCAATTGTTCTCGCTACTTTTAAGATTCTGTCGTATGCTCTTGCAGAAAGGTTGAGTCTTTCCATTGCTGTTTTTAATAATTGTTTTGATTGTTCGTCCAGAGCGCAAAATTCTCTGATTTGTTTCGTATTCATTTGGGCATTGTAATGAATGTTGGGTAAAGCTTCAAAACGCAACGATTGCAGTTCTCTTGCTGCAGTGACACGTTTTCTGATTTCTACACTGCTTTCTGCTTTTCTGTCGTCTGATAATTTTTCGAAAGGAACGGGAGTAACTTCAATATGGATGTCAATTCGATCTAATAATGGACCCGAAATTTTACTCATATAACGCTGCATTTCGTGTGGCGAAGAAGTATTGGGCATACTCGGATCGTTAAAAAAACCACTCGGACTCGGATTCATACTCGCCACCAACATAAACGATGACGGATAAGTTACGGTAAATTTTGCTCTCGAAATCGTGACTTCACGATCTTCAAGCGGCTGACGCATTACTTCGAGAACATCTCGTTTAAACTCCGGCAATTCATCCAAAAATAAAACACCATTATGCGCCATTGATATTTCTCCAGGCTGAGGATAACTTCCACCTCCTACCAGCGCCACATTTGAAATAGTATGATGTGGACTTCGAAATGGCCTTTGATTCATTAAACCCACTTCTTTTAATTTTCCGGCAACACTATGAATTTTAGTTGTTTCTAAAGCCTCTCGCAACGTCATTGGCGGTAAAATACTCGGTAATCTTTTGGCCAGCATTGTTTTTCCTGCTCCGGGTGGTCCGATCAAAATAATATTATGACCGCCCGAAGCTGCAATTTCCATACATCGTTTTATGCTTTCTTGTCCGCGAACATCAGAAAAGTCGAATTCAGGAAAATCTAAAGTTTTGTAAAATTCTGTTCTGGTATCAATTACGGTTGGTTCAAGCGTTCCTCTTCCTTCAAAAAAATCAATTACTTCTTGTAGATTTTCGACTCCGTAAACATCTAAACCGGCTACAATTGCAGCTTCTTTTACATTTTGCTTTGGCAGAAAAAATCCTTTAAAACCTTCTTCTTTGGCTTTTATAGCAATGGGCAAAGCGCCGTTTATAGATTGCAAACTTCCGTCAAGCGAAAGTTCTCCCATGATAACATATTGTTCGACCTCGGGCGCTTTTATCTGATCCGATCCGACTAAAATTCCGATAGCTAAGGGTAAATCATACGCAGAACCTTCTTTTCGCAAGTCGGCGGGCGCCATATTGATCGTTATTTTTTTTCCGGGAAGACTTAATCCGTTATTTTTAAGAGCGGCTGCAATTCTGAAACTACTTTCTTTTATGGCGTTGTCGGGCAATCCAACTAAATGATAACCAATCCCTTTATCCATATGAACTTCCACCGTAATGGTTGTAGCTTCTACTCCAAAAACGGCGCTTCCGTAAACTTTAATCAGCATAATATTTCTTTCATTAAATATTTTTAAAACTAATTAAAAATATTTACTTTATAGCTTTTTTACTACAAAATATTATTTTTGTAATCACTACTTTTATCATTCAAATAATATACATTAAAAAATCTCTAGACAGAATATCTATAGAACTAAAAGTGGTTGCAGTTCAAATAGATTCAAAAATTTGGATGCAAGGAGATCTTGAAATTACTGTAAATGGAGAAAAACCATACTCTGACAGCGACATTTTTGATGCTGAAAACTTACTAAATAGTTGTGAATCAGATGGTGAATATTTTATTTTTTCTTGTTGTTGTGGAATTCCTGAATGCAGTGGCTGGAAAGAAGGTATAAAAGTTATTCACACAGAAAATATCGTAAAATGGACAGATTCTGACAATAATAAAGTCTGGCATTTTGATAAAAAAAATATTGAAGAAGATCTAAAAAATATAAATGAAGAAGTAAACATATTCAAAAAATATTTTGCCGAAAAGGAAATAGAGTATGTAGGTTTTGGATATAATTTATAATAAGCGATCTTGTTTTACATTTTTTATTCAAAATAAAAATTGATTAAGTAAAACTTAACCCAATCTGATTTTTAATCTCCTCCACAATCTTACTCAAATCCAGACTATTTTGATGCGACCAAAGTTTACTTTCTATTTGATTGTTTCTAATGCAATTATGACATTCAATGGCTTCATACGAATATCCTTTTCCTAAATTTGGAAAATTAAAAGCGGTTTCTTTATCTTCTTTAATAATAGCATAACCATCTGCCATAAACCACGGCGCATTGAGTTCGATTCTTCCTTTTGTTCCCGCAATTACGGCTTTCATATCAGATTCCGAAACTATTGACGTATGCAAAGTGGCTTGTGCTTTTTCATATTGCAAAATTATGGAGGTCTGCAAATCAATTCCGTTTTTATGAAAAATTGATTTGGCAAGAATTTCGTTTGGAATGCCACACATTATATAGGAAAGAAATAACGGATAGACGCCAACATCAAAAAGAGCTCCTCCTCCACTTTGTTTATCAAATAACCGACTTCCGGGTGTTTCGTTTCCAATAAAATTAAAATCGGCTTTGAGGTATTTTACTTCTCCAATTTCTCCGTTTTTTACTTTTGCCAAAGCATCCTGAACTGACGGAATAAATCGTGTCCAGAAAGCTTCCATAAAAAATTTATTATGCTTTTTTGAGGCTTCAATCATTCGGGCTGCATCATTATAAGATAAGGCAATTGGTTTTTCGCATAAAACATGTTTACCATTTTCCAAGGCTTTAATAGAAAGTTCGGCATGAGAATTATGTGGAGTGGCGATATATATAATGTCTACATTCTCATCTGCAAAAAGAGCATCGTAAGAATTGTAAGCTTTTGGACAGTTGTATTTTTGTGCAAAGGCATTTGCATTGTCAATATTTCGGGAAGCAACGGCAACTATTTCGGCATCTTCAAGCAATTGCAAATCTGTAGCAAACTGATTTGCAATGTTTCCTAAACCTATAATTCCCCATTTAATTTTCTGAATTTCCATTCTTAAGTTTTAATTATAAAAAATGTTAAAAAGATCAAATATACGTCATCAACATAAAAAATAAGACGATTTTCGGCAATAATCGATGTGTATCAATCATAAATAATTAATAAAAAAACAGGAAAAGTATGTAAATTCTCAAATCAGGCTAAAAAAATGTTGTCAAATTGCAAATTTTAAGTCCGTTTTAACAAATACATTCAAAAGCAAGGGGGTTAAAATGAAAAATTAACAAAAATTAAACATTAGACTCTATTTTTTATAGGGGTGTTGATTGATTTTATATTTTTATCAAAAATTTAAAACTAAATAACTATGCGAAAAATTATTTTAAGCGTGATTCTTATCACGATTTTACTACTATCTATTTTTTCTATCTCATTTGTTACCGAATCACAAACATTAGGCGCTCATGTTGTTGAACTAAAACTTGATACAGGTGATACTGCATGGATGGTTGTTGCAACTGCGTTTGTATTATTAATGACTCCGGGATTAGGATTTTTCTATGGAGGAATGGTAGGAAAGAAAAACGTAATTAGTACTATGCTTCAAAGTTTCATGGCAATGGTAATTGTTACTGTACTTTGGGTAGTAATTGGATTCGGATTGTGCTTTGGACCATCAATTGGTGGCTTCATTGGAGATCCTTCATCAAATATATTTTTTCAGGGAGTAAGTGCAAATACCGCCTGGGAGTTGGCACCAACAATTCCGATGATACTTTTCGCTTTATTTCAGGCAAAATTCGCTATTATCACTCCGGCATTAATAACAGGAGCTTTTGCAGAGCGTGTTCGTTTCTGGGCTTATTTATTGTTCATGGTTTTATTTATTTTATTTATATACGCTCCGTTATGCCACATGACTTGGCATCCTGATGGAATGTTCTTCAAATGGGGAGTTCTTGACTTCGCTGGCGGTACTGTAGTACACATGAGTGCGGGTTGGGCTGCTTTGGCCGGAGCAATCTTTTTAGGAAAACGTAAAGTTCAAAAAGTAAACCCTGCCAGAATTACTTATGTATTATTAGGTACAGGTTTATTATGGTTCGGATGGTTTGGATTTAACGCTGGTTCAGCTGTTGGAGCCGGAAGTCTTGCTGCTCAGGCTTTAGGAACTACTACAATTGCTGCTGCTTCTGCTGCTATGGCATGGGTTTTCCTTGACAAAATATTAGGTCACAAACTATCTGCTATGGGTGCTTGTATTGGTGCTGTAGTTGGTTTGGTTGCGATCACTCCTGCTGCTGGTTTTGTGAGCATTCCTCATGCATTGGCAATTGGTATTATCGCTGCTGTAATTAGTAATCTTGTAGTAAGCAAATTTCCTAAAGGAAAAATTGATGATGCTCTTGACGTTTTCGCTTGTCACGGTGTTGGCGGAATGGTAGGAATGTTATTAACCGGAGTATTTGCTTCTAAAAGCGTAAACTCAATTGTTGGTGATAATCAAGGTTTAATCTTTGGTGATGCTACTTTATTCTTAATACAATTAAAAGCATTAGTATTAGTGTCAATTTTTGCTTTCTGTGCCTCTTACGCTTTATTCTTCATTGTAAACAAAATCACTCCTCTAAGAGTTACTGAAGAAAAAGAAGAATTAGGATTAGATATTTCTCAACACGGAGAATACTTATAATAATCAATTTCCAAACCAAAAAACAACTAACCAAAAAAAAGCACTCTATTTTAGAGTGCTTTTTTGCTTTATTTGAGATTGTTGATCTTAGATTTTAGATTGATCTACAGAAGCCTAATTTTGAACGCTGATGATGCTGATTCGCAAGCAAAGACACAGATTATCGCGGATTTTTTTTGTTTAGCCAAATAAAATTTACGTGAACTGAATCCTTACTTTAATCAATAGTCTATATCTCACATTCTATTCTCTTTATTCTATTCTCTTTATTCTTTATTCTAAAAAAATCTTATTTAAAATTAGAAATCCCTTGTTTCAGCCAAACCAAATATTCTTCTGTACTCACATAACTTATTGTTGGTTTTGTATCGTTTAGATTTTTTCCTTCCAAGTCAGTTATAATATATAAGGGTTGTGTATTTGTTTTATATTTTGAGATCATAAAATCAGTCCATTTGTCACCAACAGTGATAATTTTATCTCCCGCTGCTGTTACAAATTGTTCTTCTTTTGGCAGTTCGCGTTTATCATCAACATAAAGAGAAATCAGTACAACATCATTTTTTAAGATTGGCAAAACTTTTTCGTCAGACCAAACATTATTTTCCATTTTTCTGCAATTCACACAAGCATAACCTGTAAAATCCAACATAATTGGTTTATTGATTGATTTTGCAAAAGCTACACCATCTTCGTAATCATGGAAAACCATAATTCCGTGTGGACCTAATTCTGCTCCTTCAGGCAAACCTTTTTCTGAAACGACTCCGTTTCCAGCTCCTCCAGAACCTCCAAATCCAAGCGGACTTTCACTATATGTCTGTGGCGGCGGAAAAGCACTTATCAATTTCAAAGGTGCTCCCCAAAGTCCCGGAATTAAATAGATTGTAAAAGTCAATACAATCAATCCGAAAGATAATCTTCCAACAGAAATGTGATTCGTTGGACTATCGTGGGGTAAAGTAATTTTTCCGAAAAGATAAAAAGCCAAAGTTCCAAAAATGGCAATCCAGATCGCTAAGAAAACTTCTCTTTCTAATAAATGCAATTGCAGCACTAAATCGGCATTTGATAAAAATTTGAACGCTAAAGCCAATTCCAAAAATCCTAAAACTACTTTCACGGTATTCAGCCATCCGCCCGATTTTGGCAATGTATTTAACCAACCCGGGAACATCGCAAACAACATAAACGGTAAAGCCATTGCAGATGAAAATCCTAACATTCCAATGACCGGTGCAATTCCTCCGTTTGAAGCTGCTTCAACCAATAACGTTCCTACAATTGGCCCTGTACATGAAAAAGAAACAATTGCAAGAGCCAAAGCCATAAACAATATCCCAACTATTCCGCCTCTGTCTGCTTGCTGATCTGCTTTGTTTGCCCATGAATTTGGCAGCATAATTTCGAAAGCTCCCAAAAATGAAACTGCGAAAACAATCAATAAAACAAAGAATATTAAGTTAAACCAAACATCTGTTGACAAGGCATTTAAAGCATCTGCACCAAATACTTTGGTTACAATTAAGCCTAATATTACATAAATAGCAATGATTGAAAGTCCGTAAATAATCGCGTTTCTAATTCCTTTTGCTCTGCTTTTGCTTTGTTTGGTAAAGAAACTTACTGTCATTGGAATCATTGGAAACACACAAGGCGTTAACAATGCCGCAAATCCTGAAATAAATGCAATAAAAAAGATTGACCACAAACTTCTTGAAGGTGCCGGCGCAGGAATTTCTTCTTTTGAAATTTCAGCAACTTCTGTTTTAACAGTTTCTTTTTTAGCTTTTTCTACCGAAGTTGATACAGTATCCACAACTAAAGCCGGAACTTTTGTTTCGTCCAATTTTGATTCCACTATTGCAGGGACAGCATCCATTTTGAATGTTGACGGAACGCTGATCGAGAATTTTTTATTAGAATTGATACAGACTTCTTTACAAACCTGAAAATCAAAATCGACATCGACTGTTTTTAAATTTGGGTTTACAATCTTGATTTCCTGTTCAATATGCGCTTTTCCTTCAAAGAAAGTCTCGTTTACACCAAAAACATCATTAAAAGCTGTTCTCGTTTTTCCTTCTTTGGCTTTGCCTATTAATTCGTAGTTGCCTTTTTGATTTTTAAAAACTATTTCCAACGCAAGCGGACCTCCGTCTGGCGTAAATTGCGAGTACATGTGCCAGTCTTTTTCAATCGTTCCGTCAAAAATTACAACGGCGTTATTGCCTTTCTTTTCAATTTTAGACGTCCATTTTACCGGTTCTAAAATTTGGGCATTACTATTTGCAAAGGCAAAAATGAAAAATAACAAAAAAACAATGGTTTTATTCCAGACACTTTTTGATATTGAAGCTTGATAGGATTGAGTAAAGTTCATTATTGTAATTCTATTTTAAGTATTTTATTAGTGGTATTTTCTATTTTAAAACGTTCGTCCTGCCTAATTCCTACAACCCAAACAATTTGATTGCCAGAAGATAAAATCCAGATTTTTTCTTTTTCAATAAGCGACAATTTCTCATCTTTAAAAAGTTTGCTTACTTTTTTAGATTGGCCATTCATGCCAAAAGGATGAAAAACATCGCCCTCATTCCATTTACGTAAAACCAAAGGAAACTGGATTTTTTCGGCGTCCACAAAGATAGCCTTATTTGAATCTATTGTAATGTCATCTACGCGACAAAGCTTCAATTTTAAGGGAAAATTAACGTCTTCTTCATTTTCATTGATCTGATATTCTTCTCTTTCGTCTTCTTCTGAAATCGGAGTCAAAATCAAGGTATTTCTATTTTTTAATAATCGGAATTCTGCAGCAAAAACCTGTTTACCAGATTGACCATCAACCAAATCATAAATATCATTCCAAGCCACAAAACCAAATTCGTTGAGCCATTGGTACAAATAAGATTTGTAATTAGGTAATTTTTTAAGCTGATTTAAATCAAAATGAATATCATCGCCAGCCTCTTTCGCCACTTGCTGATAAATCATAATCGATGCATCTTCAACCATTTCTTTCGATTCCTGCAAATACGATTGTGATTTCTGAAAAGCACTTAAAAAGTTGGGATTAATCTCCTTCAAAATCGGAACCAAATCATGACGGATTTTATTTCGCAGGTATTTATTGGATGCATTACTGCTGTCTTCCCTCCATTCGATATTATTTTCTTCGGCATATTTCAGAATTTCTTCTCTCGAAAAAGGCAAAAGCGGACGAATAATTTTATCATTCTGCTCCGGAATTCCGGTTAAACCGTCTAATCCGGTTCCACGCGTTAAGTTGATAATGAAAGTTTCCAGATTATCATCGGCATGATGAGCGGTAAAAATATAATCGAAGTTTTCGGTTTCCAAAAGTTCATAAAACCAACTATAACGTAATTCGCGCGCTGCAACCTGGGTAGAAAGTTTGTAATCTTTTGCAAAAGCTTCGGTATCAAACTGAGTTGTAAAAATTGGGATATTATTTTGATCACAATAATTTTGAATGAAATCCTGATCGCCAAAACTTTCTAATCCGCGAAGCTGAAAATTACAATGTAAAACTGCAATTTCATAAGGCAATTGCTGAAATAAATGCAGCAAAACCATACTGTCTAAACCTCCGCTAACAGCGAGAAATGTTTTTTTTCCTTCCAAAAATGGAAACCTTGATATGATATGATTTTGAAAATTTTTAAGCATTTTATTATTATTTTTTTTGCCACGAATTACACAAATTTACGCTAATTATTTTTTCAGCCACAGATTAGAAGATTTTCACAGATTATTTTTCACGCATATTTAAAAAGATTTAAGCAAATTCACTCAAATTATTTTTAATCTTTAGATGCAATTATTTTTAACTCATAGAAACATAGCTCATAGAAGTGAATAAAGGCGTTTCACTTGCATTAACAAACATAGAACTATGTGTGAGAAACTAGTTTCTTTTGATTTACTTTTTTCAAAATCATAAAATCTATGTTTCTATGTGTTTAATTAAATTTTTATGCATTACACTAACAGATTAATTTTAATAAAAAATCAATTAAAATCTGCGTGAAAAAAAATCATTTTAATCTTTTAATCTGTAGCAAAAAATTAAAAAATTCATGCAATTCGTGTAATTCGTGGCAAACCCTTTTTATCGTAAAACTTCATGCATTGCCTTTGCCTTCAACAAACACTCTTCATATTCTTTTTCGGGAACAGATTGTGATGTAATGGCGCTCCCAACTGAAAATGAAACATATTGATTTTCCTGATTGTACAAAATACTTCTGATCACGACATTAAAATCAAAATCACCTTCGGGAGTAAAATATCCAACGGCTCCGCTATACAAACCGCGTTTGGTTTCTTCCAGGTTTTCGATGATTTTCATGACCGAAATTTTTGGCGCTCCCGTCATACTTCCCATTGGGAAAGTGGTTCTTAAAACGTCAATTGGCGAATATTGTGGATCTAATTTTGAAGTTATGGTCGAAATCATTTGATGTACCTGCAAAAACGAATATATCTTGCAAAGTTCCACCACTTCAACCGAACCTTTTTGCGCTGTATGCGATAAATCATTGCGAACCAAATCGGTAATCATGATGTTTTCTGCACGTTCTTTTGCGTCTGATTCCAGAAATTGTTTTGATTTTTCATCTTCAATCGGATCAATAAATCGTTTTGAAGTTCCTTTAATAGGTTGAGAAATTAACTGATCTCCTATCTTTTTCAAATATCGTTCCGGCGAAGCTGAAAGCAAATATTGTTTATGGTTTTTAAAGAAAACAGAAAATGGCGCTTGCGAGATTTCATTCAGTTTCTGAAATTTTTCTAACGGATTTATAATAGCATTTTCCGCAAAAAATTCCATACAAAAATTGGCTTCATACATATCACCTGCGTGAATGTGATGCAGCATTTTTGTTACTTTTTCGATATAAAATTCTTTAGAAATTCTTTGCTCAATCTCTAAAGATTCCAAACGTTTAACTTCTAACTTTTCACTTTTAACGATTTCCTTAAAATCCTCTTCGACTTCATCATCACAAAGCATTAAATATTGAATTTCAAGCTCATTTTCTCTTAAAATAAATATTTTTTTAGGCTGAAAGAAAAACAAATCCGGAAAATCCAGTCCGTCAAAATTGGATGATTTTAGATCTTCAATATCATTTTTTAAATCGTATGTTAAATAGCCAAAAAGCCAGTCTTTTGTGGTTTGCTGGTATTGTTTTAAATCTTCAAAAGCGTTGTGAAAATCGGTTTTTAAAGACGTAAAAGCATCTACCGCCATCATACAATTAAAACTCGAATATTCTTGTGGGTAGGAATTACTATCCAAAAAAACGACTTCGCGAAATTGCTGTGACCATCCTAGTAGTTGCTGCTTAAACTGCTCGGGATTGGGTATATGTTTATGAATGGAAACTCTCAAAAAGGTATAAATTTTAGATTTCAAAATTACGACAAAAAAAATCCTTCGATAAAAGAATACTTAAAAATTATTGGCACACTTTTTAGTATATCGAATTAGCGCGCATTAACAAAATCATTTTTTTTAACAGAAAATCATTATTAATGATATTCAAAACTTTATTCATTAATCAACTTTAAAACTTTTTATGAAAACAATTGCACAATTGGGCTTGACAGCCCTTGTAATTATCACATTACTTTTTTCTTGTAAAAAAGCAGATTCTACATCCTCAGCAGAAGCAACAGACTCTTCAGCTAGAGAAGATCGCGCAGACGTTGAATCCTCAAAATCTGAATATTCAGATAGCGATGAGCAACAACAAATTCAGGCTGGACAAATTACCGCCGGTGAGTGGAATGATTTAAGCAATTGGTCATTCTGGGAATCTTTAAACGAAAATTCAGAATTCTCTGAAATGAGTGGTTACTGGAAATACAATCTAAAAAACAGGATTTCTGTAAATGTAAAATCGGATTATGAAAACGTAGTTGATGTACCGGTTTTATTACTTGATTCTCAAAACAATATCATTTGGTCTTCAAGAACAAACAATAAAGGAAATGCCGAATTATGGCCTTCTTTAAACGAAGACAACCAAGCCGATACCCAAAATTTAAAAATTAAAATTGGCAATCAGGTATTTCAAAATATTCAAAATTATAATGATAAAAAAATCAATAGATTGGTTTTAAAAAATTACAGCGAACCCAATACTAAAGAAAAGAAAATCGACATTGCTTTTATGGTTGATGCAACAGGTTCTATGGGAGATGAAATAGAGTATCTAAAAGAAGAATTGACCGATGTTATCTCAAAAGTAAAACGTAACAATCAAGGCACTATTGTAAATATGGGAGCTGTTTTTTACAGAGATAAAGGCGAGGATTATGTTACTAAAACATCTGATTTTTCGACAGATATTGATGATACTACAGGGTTTATTAAAGACCAATCCGCAGATGCCGGAGGTGATTTTCCTGAGGCTGTTGAAACGGCTTTAAACGAATCTATTAATGATTTGGAATGGTCTGAAAATGCTACTTCGAGAATTCTTTTTTTAGTATTGGATGCTCCGCCTCATTATGACGATCAAATTATTTCAGAAATTCACAGTTTAATCGCAAAAGCAAGTAAAAAAGGCATACGAATTATTCCGATCACTGCTAGTGGCATCGACAAGGAAACGGAGTTTTTAATGCGTTATATGGCAATTGCAACTAATGGAACATACGTTTTTATAACCAATGACAGCGGTATTGGAAACGATCATCTTGTAGCTTCCGTGGGAAATTATCAGGTTGAATCTTTAAATAAGTTAATGGTACGACTTATCAACGAAAGTTTAAAATAGAAATTTCAGGTTTAAAAGCAAAGGCAATAATTAGCCAAAACTGTTAATAAAGCGACGATTTAATAAGAAAAAATTCATTATATTTGATATAGGATTAAATTAATCCCAAAATAGGATTGTATTGATTATAAAATTCTCAATAAAACTGGCCCAAAATCAGATTTTCATTTATTAGAGAATTTCAATTTGTAATGTTTATCAGCAAAATAAATTATATTTTTTAACCTATCTTAAATCCTAGTATTATGAAAATTGCAACCATTATTATCCGCGTCTTAATTGGTCTTTTATTGCTTTTTGCTTCGATCAGTTATTTTTTCCACTTAATGCCAGAACCAGAAACCACAGGAAATTTCAAAGCCTTTAATGTTGGCTTAATGGCTTCAACTTATTTAATGCCTTTAGCTAAATCAATAGAATTGCTTTGCGGAATTGCATTTGTAACAGGACGTTATGTAACATTAGCCAATATTTTGATCTTACCCATAACGGTAAACATTTTGTTTATCAATTATTTTCTGGCTCCCGAAGGTTTGCCAATTGCAGCATTATTATTCCTTGCTAATTTATTTTTAATTTACAGATACTGGGATAATTACAGAAGTGTTTTTAAAGCATAGTTTAATTTTACCCAAACATAAAAAAGCCCGACATTTAAAATGTCGGGCTTTATTTTTTTTAATTTTTAACGCTTTTTATGAATCAATTCCAAACTTATGGGACGAAAAATAAATGAATCAAATGCAATTTTTACCGCAAAGATCGCTAAGTTTTTTTACTCATAGCTTTTATAAAAAGGTAAAGCCCGCAAAGCTTTGTATTGATTTAGCTTTGCGAACTTTTTGATTTTCAAAAGTATTCTTAGATTAAAATCTTTGTGTTCTTTGCGGTAAAAATAAATTAGCGTTGATCGTGTTTTACCCAAACCAGTTCAGAAGTATCATAACCAATTTCCTGAGCTTTTCTAAGATAATCTAATTTGATGTTTTCCGGTATTGAAGTTTCTCTCGAAAGTATCCACAAATATTTTAGGCTTTCGCCCGCAACAAGTGCATATTTATAATCCGGATCTATCGCAATTACATTATAACCGGAATAAAAAGGACCAAAAAATGAGACCTTAAGCATACCAACATTGTCCTTTTTGACGAACTTGGCTTTCCCGATGCTTTCTTCCCATTTGTCTTTTTTGACATTATAGCCCTTATTATCAACTTTTATAGTTCCGTTGTCGTTTAGCGAATATTCTGCCGTAACATTGTTTAAGCCTTTTTCATACTTAAAATCTAATCTGGCAATTTCGTACCATTTTCCTAAGTATTTAGATTTATCAAAGTTTTGTACAGCAGTCGCATTTTTTGGAATTGTCGATCCGCAAGAGTAAAGCAGAAAAGCAATTCCTGCTCCAAGTAAAACAGGAGCTATATATCTATTTTTCATAATGTTGTCTTTTTACTTAAGTAAAGATAACATCTGAAATCACCATCTAATTTACAAAATTATTTTTGAATTTTATATGATATGACCTAAAATAATAAGGTAAAACAAAAACCCATCAATTCCAAGGATCTGGAAATGATGGGTTTAAAATATGACTTTACGTTAAAATTATACGTGTATCGCTCTGTTCTCTGTTGCTGCCAATGCTGCTTCTTTTACCGCTTCCGCGAAAGTTGGATGCGCGTGGCTCATTCTTGAAATATCTTCAGCAGAAGCTTTAAATTCCATTGCAGTAACCGCTTCAGCAATTAAATCAGCTGTACGCGCTCCAATCATGTGAACTCCTAAAACCTCATCTGTTTTTTCATCAGCAAGGATTTTTACAAATCCGTCTAGGTCAGCACTTGCTCTTGCACGTCCTAACGCTTTGAAAGGGAAACTTCCAGATTTATATGCAATTCCTTCTGCTTTCAATTGCTCTTCTGTTTTTCCAACAGCAGCAACTTCCGGCCATGTATAAACTACACCAGGAATTAAGTTATAATCGATATGTGGTTTTTGACCTGCTAAGATTTCAGCAACCATAGTTCCTTCTTCTTCCGCTTTGTGTGCCAACATTGCTCCACGAACAACGTCACCAATTGCGTAAATGTTTGGAACATTAGTTTGTAAATGATCGTTTACTTCTACTTGTCCTCTGTCTGAGATTTTAACTCCTGCTTTGTCAGCGTTTAATCCGTCTGTGTACGGACGACGACCAACAGAAACTAATGAATAATCTCCTTCAAGAGTAATTGTTTCTCCTTTTGCATTTTCAGCCTGAACAACAACTGCATCGCCGTTTCTTTCAACTGATTTTACTTTGTGAGAAACGTAGAATTTCATTCCTTGTTTTTTCAATACTTTAGTCAATTCTTTAGACAAAGAACTATCCATTCCCGGAATAATTCTGTCCATGAATTCTACTACAGAAACCTGAGCACCAAGACGTAAGTAAACTTGTCCAAGCTCGATTCCGATTACTCCACCACCAATAATTACTAAGTGTTTTGGAACTTCTTTTAATTCCAAAGCTTCTGTAGAAGTGATGATTCTTTCTTTATCAATTTTGATGAAAGGTAAAGAAGATGGTTTTGAACCTGTAGCAATTACAGTATATTTTGCTTCGATAGTTTCAGATGTTCCGTCGGCTTTTGCAACCGCAATGTGTGTCGCGTCTACGAAAGAACCTAAACCAGTGAAAACAGTAATTTTATTTTTGTCCATTAAGTAGTTGATTCCACCTACGGTTTGATCTACAACTGCTTGTTTGCGGGCAATCATTTTCTCTAAATTGATTTTTACATCTCCCGAAACTTCAATTCCGTGATCTGCAAAATGAGCAATTTCTGCATAATGATGAGAAGAAGATAATAATGCTTTTGAAGGAATACAACCTACGTTAAGGCAGGTTCCGCCAAGAGAGTTATACTTTTCTACAATTGCTGTTTTGAAACCTAATTGTGCGCAACGAATTGCTGATACATATCCGCCCGGTCCTGAACCTATAATGACTACGTCAAATGAACTCATAGTTTGTTAATTTTATTTTTAGCGATACAAAATTAAGGAATAAAGTTTTGTTTAAAGTTTAAATCTCAATGTTTTTTGTGTGAAATTTTGGGTTTGCGTTTTGCCACGAAGGCTCTAAGACGCGAAGTTTTTTTACACTGCGAATTTTACCGCAAAGTTCGCAAAGGTTTTTTATTTATTGGGCTGAAATTTTGCTCGCAAAGTCGCAAAGTCGCAAAATTCAAAAAACTTTGCGATTCTGCTACTTTGCGAGGTTATTATAAAAAAAACTTTGTGCCTTAGTGCCTTCGTGGCAAAAGAGCTTCCTCAAAAAATCACCGTTGAATTCTTCACTTCACTAATCATAAACATACTTTGTGTGCTGCCTATATGTTGAAGCGAGGTTAGTTTGGTTACTAAAAATTCCCTATAAGCTTCCATATCTTTTACCAGAACTTTTAGTATATAATCGTAATCGCCGCTTACGTGATGGCATTCTAAAACTTCGTTGAGTTTGATGACTTCGCTTTCAAATTTGGTTAGGAATTCTTTGGTGTGTTGAATGAGTTTTAAGTGACAGAAAACTACAAATCCTTTATCTATTTTGGTTTTATCGACAAGTGCTACATAGTTTTTGATGATTCCTTCGCGTTCTAACTTTTTGATGCGTTCGTAAACTGCGGTTACTGACAGATTCAGTTTTAAGGATAATTCTTTGGTTGTTTTTTTACTGTCGGTTTGAAGTAAAACGAGCAGTTTTTTATCGGTGGCGTCCAGAGTCATGTTTTACAGTTTGTGGTTTATGGCTTGTTGTTTATAGTTTTAGTTGCAATGAAAGAAAATCTATTGCTTGGAAAATATTCGAACAAATTTAGATTAATAATCTTTAATAATTCATTTATATAGTTTTAAAATCTAATTATAGTTTTTATGGTTGATTATTTTTCTATAAAGATGTTATTTTGAATAGAATTTCTTTTGAAAACAGGTTGCATAGCCCAGATTGAAATGGAAAGCCCGGAGTAAAAAAGGCAAAAGTTTCTTGGGCTAAAAAAGCGACCACCGGAAGCTCTTTTTAGGCCATTAGAAACTTTGCCTTTTTTATGAGGACTTGAAACGAAAAGCTGGAATAGCTCCTGAAATTCCAAAAAATAAATTCCAAATTCCAATGACAATGGCAATATCAATTTCAAATAACAACAAACGATAAACAAAAAACTATAAACTATAAACTTATGAAAAACTTTAATCCAGCAGATAAAATTCAGGATTTGCAATACTTTGGGGAATTTGGAGGCGTGAATCCTTCGATTTCTGATTCGTCTACTTATACTTTCCTTTCAGCAAAAACGATGTTCGATACTTTTGAGGGTAATATGGAAGGATGTTATTTGTATTCTCGCCATTCTTCTCCAAGTAATTTGTATTTAGACCAAGCTTTGGCAGCAATGGAAGGCACGGAAACGGCAAATGTTTCGGCTTCGGGAATGGGAGCTATTACACCAACTCTCTTGCAATTGTGCGGTGCGGGCGACCACATTGTTTCTAGCCGAACGATTTATGGCGGAACATATGCTTTTTTGAAAAATTTTACTCCGAGATTTGGCATCGAAACAAGCTTTGTTGACATCACAAAACTGGATGTTGTGGAAGCTGCCATTACGCCAAGAACGAAAGTTTTGTATTGCGAAACAGTAAGTAATCCGTTATTGGAAGTGGCTGATATTGCCGGCTTGGCGAAAATCGCTAAAAAGCATAATTTGAAATTGGTGGTTGATAATACCTTTTCACCTTTGTCTGTTTCTCCTGCAAAATTGGGCGCCGATATCGTAATTCATAGTTTGACGAAATACATAAATGGGAGCAGCGATACCGTTGGCGGTGTGACTTGTGCATCGAAAGAATTTATTAATTCACTAAAAAATGTAAATTCCGGAGCGAGTATGCTTTTGGGACCAACGATGGATAGTTTGCGATCGGCTTCGGTAATGAAAAATCTGCGAACGTTGCATATTCGAATTAAACAACACAGTCATAATGCGCATTTTCTGGCGGATCAATTTGAAGCTGATGGTTTAAAAACGGTTTATCCGGGATTGAAAAGTCACCCGAGTCATGAATTGTACAAAACGATGATTAATCCGGAATATGGTTTTGGCGGAATGATGACAATCGATGTTGGCACTTTAGAGAAAGCGAATGAATTAATGGAATTGATGCAAGCCAGAAACTTGGGTTATTTAGCCGTAAGTTTAGGATTTTATAAAACGTTATTTAGCGCGCCGGGAACGTCGACTTCGAGTGAAATTCCGCTGGAAGAACAACACGAAATGGGATTGACGGATGGCTTGATTCGTTTTTCGATTGGGTTGGACAATGATATTCAACGTACTTATGAAATGATGAAGGAATGTATGGTGGAATTGGGGATTTTAAAACACGAATTTCACTGATTTTCACCAATTCATTTCGTATAATCGCACCAATTTGTCATTTCGACGGAGGAGAAATCTCCGCAAGTAACTCCGTCACGAGAACCCAATCTTTGTGGAGCTTCTTGCGGAGATTTCTCCTTGCGTCGAAATGACAAGCAAAACGATGACACAAATGCGATAAAAACAAAAAGCCGTTCCGAGATTATCTCAGGAACGGCTTTTCATTTATAATTTATAATTTATAATTTATAATTCACAATTAATAATTATCTAACCTCTGCAGGGAAGTTCAACTTACTATTTTTTCTACTATAAGTAAAGTAAATAAACAATCCGATTAGTAACCAAACCGTGAAGTAAATCCAGTTCCAAACGCTTAATTCGGCCATCATGTAAAGACAACAGATAAGTCCTAAAAGTGGAATTAAAGACAAGTTTTTTCTGAATGCCCAAACGGCTAATCCAACCAAAACGAAAAGGAATATCCACATTGGGATTTTGTGTTTGAACAAACTGAAACCTGATTCGTATTTTAATGAATCATTGATTGGCAAACCTTTAACAACTTCGGCATATTTTGCTTCGTCGTCTTGATATTGACTTAGTAAATGTTCTAAATCTGAAGTTTCGGCAATTTTATTTTTAACATCGATGCTTTCTAAATAATTGAAAACTTTTGCAGATTCTTCTTTATTTAAAGAGGTAATGATTGTTGTTGCATCGTTTGTTTGCGCCTCATTATTAATGAAAGCCATTGTTGCTTTATTGTTGAAAGCAAAGGCATAATACAGTCCTGCGATCATTAAAACGGGCATAATAAATTTTGAATTTACATACGGCGTTTTGAATTTTCCTCTTGGAATTTCTGGTTTATTTTGTAAAACCAAGACTCCTGCGCAAACCAAAACAAAGGCAAATAAAGTTCCGATACTGCATAAATCAGTCACCATTGTCAAATTCAAAAATAAAGCCGGAATCGCCACCACAAAACCAGTTACAATGGTTGCAAAAGATGGTGTTTTGAATTTTGGATGCACGGTAGAAAATTTCTTTGGCAATAAACCATCACGGCTCATACTCATCCAGATACGTGGCTGACCCATTTGGAAAACCAATAAAACGCTCGCCATCGCAATTACCGCACTTACGGCAATAATTCCAGACATCCATTTTAGGTTTAATTTATCGAAAACAAACGCCAGAGGATCTCCAACATTTAATTCGTTATAACGCACCATTCCGGTTAATACCAAAGCAATGGCAATATATAAAATGGTACAAATGATAATTGCCCACATCATTCCGCGTGGTAAATCACGCTGTGGATTTTTACATTCTTCTGCAGTTGTAGAAATGGCATCAAAACCAATATAAGCAAAGAAAACGGCTGAAACTCCTTTTAAAACCCCACTAACGCCATTTGGCGCAAACGGATCCCAATTGGCAGTATCTACATAAAATACACCAACTGCAATTACCAAAAGTACAATACAAAGTTTTACTACTACCATGGCATTACTCGCGTTACGAGATTCTTTCATTCCTCTGTAAACCAAAGCCGTGATTAAAATAATGATAAACAAAGCCGGTAAATCCGCCACAAAATGGAAAGATCCAATTGTTGGCGCTGTTGTCCAGGCTGTATATGCAGCTTGTAATCCCGAACCTAAATTCTCGAAAGATTTTCCGCTTTGCATTAAAGATTCAGCATCTCTAAATCCGTTTGAAGCAGTTAGATAATCCATCTGAATCCATTGCGGGAGATGAATTCCGCCACTCTGGAGCAGTCCTGTAAAATAATCACTCCACGATATCGCGACCGTTATATTTCCTACGGCATATTCCATAATTAATGCCCAACCAATAATCCACGCGATAATTTCTCCAAAAGCGACATACGAATACGTATAAGCACTTCCGGAAACGGGAACCATTGAAGCAAATTCGGCGTAAGCAAAAGCAGCGAAACTACAGGCAAGAGCTGTAAATAAAAACAAGAAAATAACGGCTGGTCCGCCGTCAGCACTGGCTTTTCCGATCGTACTAAAAATTCCCGCACCAACGATTGCTGCAATTCCAAATGCAGTTAAATCTCTGGTCGTCAAATGCTTTCCTAACGCATTATGACCGTCTGCTTCGTTTTTTGCAACTTGTTTCAGAATATCTTGTACCGTCTTTTTTCGGAATAAACCTGATAATGCCATATTGTATTTTCTAGTTTAAAATTAATTTCTTTCGGACTTTATGCTTTTATTTTGCAAATAATGCAAAAATTATCCTGATTTCAAATATATAAAACGATTTTGTTTTGTGTGTATTTTTTGTGGTGAATTATTTTGCCCACGGATTATGCGGATTAAACGGATTGACGCAGGTTTTTTTTACTAGCCTGCTAAAACGCAAAGTTTTTTTAGCCACAAATTTCACAAATTAGCACAAATTATTTCAAGCAGATTTAAAAAGATTTAAGCAGATGCGCGCAGATTTTATTTATAACCAAACAAAATTAATTCTCCATCTTGCTCAACTAATTCAAATAATCCAACTTTATTGATTATTTCTTTAATTCTGTTTAAATTCTGTTCCTCGATTAGTTTCCCATTTTGAAATTTAGATGGAAAACTGATAAATTCTATTTCTTTATAAAGTAACCAACCACCAAAAGAATGACTACTCTCAAAACCTATATTCCAATAATCAAACTGATAGGCAAAATCATTTGAAATATAAAGTAATCCTACTCTTTCATCAAGTATTTTTTTAACCTCAACTTTTTTGATCCATTCAGAATTTGCTACAAAAGCATTAATTAGTTTCACCCATTTCTGATTAGACATATAACTTGATGAAAAGTTTTGTTGTATGGTTTTGTCCAGTTTTTTATCTAATTCATCAAAGCTTGGTTGATATTTTTTCATTTTTTATTTAATAGTTAACTAAACTTTTTCTCTCGCAGATTCTGCAGATTAAGCGGATTTTTTTTGATACAGTTGTAAAAGTCTGAGTAAATCTGCTTAAATCTTTTTAAAATCTGCGTGAAACAAAAAAATCCGCGCTTATCTGCGTTTTCACGAAGTGAATCCGTGTCATCCGTGTGCCAGCTCTCAACGCAAACAGCTTCTTAAAATACTAACCGGATGCTGCGCTTCACGTTTTGTTCCGTCGTAAATTTGATGACGACAGCTGGTTCCTGCGGCAGCGATTTTGACGTTTTCGGCGGTAGCACGTACTTTTGGGAAAAGTGTGTCTTCGCCCATTTGCATACTCACCTGATAATGTTCTTTTTCGTAACCAAAAGACCCCGCCATTCCGCAACAGCCTGAATTATAAATTGTAACGGTATTATTGGTTGGTAAATTCAGCATCGCAAAAGTCGCTTCTACCGAACTCAATGATTTTTGATGGCAATGTCCGTGAATCTTGATTTCTTTCTTTTCTTCAGAGAATGAATCCGGCGTAATTTTTCCGTCGATGATTTCTTTTTTAAAGAATTCTTCAATAGTAAAAGCATTTCGGGATAACTTCTCTGCTGCTTCTTTATCATCTGCCAGGCGAAGATATTCATCACGGAAAGTTAAAATGGCCGAAGGTTCAAGACCAACCAAAGGCGCATTGCCTAAAACCAAATCTTTAAAAATATTGACATTGTGATTGGCTATTTTTTTTGCTTCTTCCAAAAAACCTTTAGATAAATACGCTCTTCCGCTTTCTTCATGATCGATAACCAAAACCTGATAACCGAGTTTAGTTAATAATTCGAAAGCATCTATTCCGATATTTACATCATAATAATTGGTAAATTCATCTACAAACAAATACAATCTTCCGTTTGGAAAATCCGCAACTGTAGGTTTATGATTTTCGTGCCACTTTCTGAAAGTCTTTTTCGCCAAAAGCGGAACTTGTCTTTCCGGCGCAATTCCCATACTTTTTTTAACCAACGACTGATTCGAAATAAAGTTGGTGATCGACGGAAACTTACTTCCCATTTTATTCAGTTTTGCGTTATGTGCAAAAATCTTATTACGGGTCGAAAATCCGTTTGCTTTTTGGTATTGGTATAAAAATTCTGCTTTTAAAGTCGCAACGTCTACATTACTCGGACATTCGCTGGCGCAGGCTTTACAGCTCACGCATAATTCAAAAACTTCGTATAATTCTTTTTGGTCGAATTTATTTTCCTTTTCCGAATACGTCAAATATTCACGCAACGCATTCGCTCGCGCACGCGTGGTTTCTTTTTCGTTTTTCGTAGCTCGATAACTCGGACACATCGCTCCTCCTGCCGATGGCAATTTTCGGCAATCTCCTGATCCGTTGCATTTTTCGGCTGCGCGCAAAATTCCTAAACTGTCAGAGAAATCCTGAAACGTTTTAATATCCGGTTCTACCCTGCCAGAAACCACACGATGGTTTTCATCCATTTTCAATGCGTTGACAATCTTCCCGATATTCAAAACCGAATTGGGGTCAAACGCCAATTTAATTCTTTTCAGCAATTCATAATTGGTTTCGCCAATCATAAACGGAATAAACTCTCCGCGCACAATTCCGTCGCCGTGTTCACCACTTAACGAACCTCTGTATTTTTTTACCAAAATCGCCACATCGGTCGCGATGGTTCTAAAGAGCTTAAGGTCTGATGTTTTCTTCAAATTCAAAACCGGACGCAAATGCAGTTCTCCCGCACCCGCATGCGCATAATAAATAGCACCTTGTCCGTGACGTAACATCATTGCCGAAAATTCTGCAATATAAGCTGGCAAATCGCTCAATTCTACGGCTGTATCTTCAATAGAATCGGCTGCTTTGTCGTCTCCAACAATACTTCCCAAAAGCCCGAGACCGGCTTTTCTAAGTTCATTTACTTTTTCAATATCGGCACCGTAAATTTTTACGAGTGCGTAACCAAAATTATTTTTTTCTAAATCAGCTACCAAAGCATTGGCCTGATTTTCGGCATCTTGTGCATCGTGCGAAGCCACTTCAAACATCATAATTGCTTTTGGTTCTCCTTGCAAAAAGAATCGGTTTTTTATGTGTTCGCGATTCGTTTTGGTACAATCCAAAATCGTGTCGTCGATCATTTCGCAAGTATACAAATGATGTTTCATCGCTACGACAACAGATTCCAGCGATTCCTGAATGCTGTGATAATGCGCCACCACCATAATATTATTGGCTGGTGGTAAATCGTCAACTTTTAAGGTGATTTCGGTTGTAAAAGCCAAAGTTCCTTCGCTTCCGCAAAGTAATTTCCCGACGTTAATTGTAGGTTCCGTTCCGCCAAATAAATCCGATTTTAAGAGAATATCAACGGCATACCCCGTATTTCTTCTGTGAATTTCGGGTTTCGGAAACTCTTTTATAATTTCATCCTGCGTTGCTTTTACCGAAAGTTCATCGTAAAGGCTTTTGTATATTTTATTTTCTAAAGAATCGCCTTTGGTTTTTTCGATAAATTCTGCTGAAGTTAGCTCGTTAAAAACCACTTCAGAACCATCGCTTAAAATTCCTTTGATTTCGACAATTTTATCGCGCGTCACACCATAGCGAATCGATGTAGTTCCTGATGAATTATTTCCAACCATTCCGCCAATCATACAGCGGTTTGAAGTCGAAGTATTCGGACCGAAAAATACGCCATGAGGTTTCAGAAACAAATTCAGTTCGTCGCGAATCACGCCGGGCTGTACCGTAACTGTTTTTTTAATCGGATCAAAATTCAGGATTTTGGTAAAATTCTTCGAAACATCCACTACAATTCCATCACCAACCGTTTGTCCTGCAAGCGAAGTTCCGGCCGTTCTTGGCGTAATCGAAATATTGTGCTGCGCCGCAAACCTAATCAGTTTACTAATATCTGCTATCGTTTTAGGCACGGCAACCGCTTTTGGTTTAATCCGGTACACCGAAGCATCGGTCGAATAAAGCGTTTTATGAAGATCATCGTATAAAAGTGTTCCTTCCAACGATGCTGATAATTGTTCTAAATCCTTAAGTATTGACATTTTTGCTGAATATGATTTCACAAAAATACTTATTTTTTTAGGTTCTGAGGTTCTAAGATAGTAAGGTTCTAAGGTTTTTTTCTAATGGTCCTTTTTGGAATTGGAATTTAACCCATATTGTCACCCCGAGCGAAGTCGAAGGCTTATAAAAACGAAACCTCAACATTACCAAACACGCAAAAATTTGGGATTTGAGATTTAAAAAAAATGGAATTTAATTATTCACATCGGAATTCTCGAATCAAAATCATCATTACCTGAATCAGTTTCTTCGATCTGTGACTTTTTAGAACTTCCTGAGTTTAAAATATCATAATTTGTTTTAGAATAATTATCCGATATTTTATCCATTGATTTTAAAATTCTTCGAACCGATAATATCAAAATTACTGCGCCAATGAATATCGCAGAAACACCAACATTTTCTGAAAAAAACTTTTGTCCAAATAATTCGAATTCGGTTTTGCCTGAACTTTTTAATGAAATAAGCCATATTCCGAGTCCAGCAATAAGTAGTGCGAAAGTACAAACTATTATTCCAAAAATCAGCGTTGATTTGTGAAATGAATTGTGAGCGTTAGTATTTATTTGCATAGCTAAAGTATTTATAATCAAATATATAAAACATTTAGTGATATTCAACTATTCTATCAATCTCAAATACGCAAAAGTTGGAATTCGGATTTTAAATATTAGAATTTTAATTAGAAGCTATTCCTGCTGTCCTTCCAAATCTTTTGTGCCGAACCCCGGCACAAAAGGATTTTCCCTCCCATCAGGGCTCATATCTTTACATTATTATATCAAAATCTTATCTTTG
>NZ_JAWVWO010000017.1:0-100652 GCF_033657265.1 Flavobacterium sp. MMLR14_040
GAAATATGAGTCATGAACTCGGACGAACGAATAGTTTACCTTGGCTTCCTTTCTCAATCATAAATCTAATCAAATTTCAAAAAACAAATCTAAAGGACGAAGGAGAAATCTCCACAAGTAACTCCGCAATTATAATCGCCAATCTTTGTAGAGCTTCTCGCGGAGATTTCTCCTGCGTCGAAATGACAAACTTTACGATTACTTTGCTAAATGTAGCAGATTTTGCAAACTGCACAAATAATAAGAACAGTACTAAAATGGACTTATATAACTTATATGGTGAGATCTAAAAGCCAAAAGGCAGCCCTTTATGAGCTGCCTTTTTATTAAGTATAGTATATAATATGAACTTATATTACTTATATGGTGACAAATTTCAACCTACAAAGAAACTCCTCTTTTCCAAGGAATAAAGTCGTTTTGGTTTAAAATTGCAGCTTTGGTTTTTACAGTACCGCTAGCCACATCGATAATAAATTCAAGCATTTCGTCAGCCATTTCATCGATTGATTTTTCTCCGGTGATGATTCCACCAGTGTCAATATCGATAATGTCTGACATCTTTTTAGCCAATTCGGTGTTAGATGAAATTTTTACAACCGGTGCAATTGGATTTCCTGTTGGAGTTCCTAAACCTGTTGTAAACAATACCATATTGGCACCCGAACCAACCATCGCAGTTGTACATTCAACGTCATTTCCTGGCGTACATAACAATGTAAAACCTGCTTCATTAATATATTCTCCATAATCGTAAACCCCTACAATTGGTGAAGTACCTCCTTTTTTAGCAGCACCAGCCGATTTCATTGCATCTGTAATTAAACCGTCTTTAATGTTACCCGGAGATGGATTCATATCAAATCCTGAACCTGCATCTACAACTGTTTTTTCGTACCATTGCATTAAGTCTAAGAAACGTTTTCCGTCTTTATCATCTACACAACGGTTAACTAATTCCTGTTCTACTCCACATAATTCAGGAAATTCAGAAAGAATGGTAGTTCCTCCTAAAGCCACTAAATGATCAGATAATACTCCTAAAGTTGGGTTAGCTGAAATTCCGGAGAATCCATCAGAACCACCACACTCTAAACCAATTCTTAATTTAGACAAAGGAGCTGGCTCTCTTTTTATTTCGTTTGCTTTTTTAATGGCTTCGAAAGTATCTTTTACAACACTGCTCAACATTGCTTCAATAGTACCAATTTGCTGTTGATCGTAGATTAAAACAGGTTTTTTACTATTTGGATTAATAGCATCTAAAGCATCTTTGAAGATCTGAATTTGAAGATTCTGACATCCTAAACTCAAAACCGTAGCTCCCGCAACGTTTGGATTGTTTACATAACCAGCCAATAACTTAGCCAGACTATGCGAATCCTGACGAATTCCACCACATCCACCTTGGTGTGTGATGAATTTTACTTCGATATTATTGAATAAATTAGCATCGTTTGAAGCTGCTTCATTTCCTGCACCACCTGTTTCTGTTTTAACCAAAGAACGCAATAACAATTGATAATCGTTTTCTTTTGGTTTCATCAATTCTTTCTCGAAGATATCTTTTAGGATTTCGATGTTTCTGTTTTCACAAAAAACCAACGGAAAAAACAACCAAACATTTTCAGTTCCTACCTGTCCGTCTTCACGGTGATAGCCCTGCCACGTTCTGTCTTTCCACTTGTCTATATTTGGAGAATTCCAGCCAATAGTTTCTGTTTTACCCGTTACTTTATCACTTTCATGTTTTACATTAGCTGTAGAAAGCAATCCGCCTTTTTCGATTCTGGCACTAGCTTTTCCCACTAAAACACCATACATAATAATTCTGTCTCCTACATTAAAAGGAACCATTGCAATTTTATGCTTCATTTTCACATCAGACTCGACAGTAACATCTTGTCCTTCAAAGTTAATCACTTCTCCGGCTGCAAGATTCACTAATGCTACTGCAACATTATCTGAAGGGTTTACTTTTATTAATTTCTTTTGCATGATTGTTATTTTTTAAAGTTGCTAAGTCTCTAAGATACTAAGCTGCTAAGCTGCTAAGATCTGTTCCAAAAACTTAAGAACTTAGTATCTTAGAATCTAAAAACTATTTCAATTAATATTGTTTGCTAAAATTAGCAAAACCTTTTTCTATTCCGTTTTCTTCAATTTCATTTAAGGCCAATACTAAAGCTTTAGATAAACCTTCAATTTTACTTAAATCTTCTCCCCAGAATTCAGTGTTCGCTAATACTTTAGCTACAACTAAATCTGCAGATCCTAATTGCCATGCGTTTTTAAATGCTTCCACTATCTCTGGAGAATCTTTTACAGGTAACGTTTCGTTATTCCAGGTTCCTTTGTAGAACTGAATCAAACTCGCTAATGAAAAAGTCAAATTAACCGGCAATTTTTTATTAGTATTATAATATCCTAATAAACTAGGTAAAACTCTTACCTTGAATTTTGAGATAGAATTTAATGCAATATCAGCCAATGCATGTTTGATAAATGGATTTTTAAATCGGTCCATTACCTCTTCTGAATAGGCTGTAATTTCATTTTTGTCCATATCAAGCGTTTCACTAATTTCACTAATAACGCCGTCTACAAATTTTCCAGTGAAATCTCCGTCAACAGTTTCCATTACTAATTTGTTACCGTACAAAAGCGAAAAAGGAACCATTGCCGTGTGTGCACCGTTTAGAATACGAACTTTAATCATTTTAAAAGGGCGTATATCATCAACGATTTTTACATTCAAATCTGTTTTATGAAAAGGCAATTTTGCTTTTAAATCGTCACCACCTTCAATAGCCCAAAGGAAAAAAGGTTCTGCAGCAACAATTAAATTGTCCTGATAATCTAATTTATTATTGTATTCTTCAATTTCAGCTCTTGGATATCCCGGAACAATTCTGTCAACCAAAGTACTGTGATACGTACAAGCATCTGATACCCAAGTTTTAAATGCATCCTCTAATTTCCATAAATCAACATATTGCAAAATATATTTTTTCAGCGTTTCTGAGTTATAATCAATCAATTCGCAAGGAATGATTGTTACAGCTTTAGATGCATCTCCATTAAAATGTTTGAATCTTTCATATAGTAAAACAGTCAATTTTGCAGGAAATGAAACTGGCGGCTGCATATCCGGAGTATCGCTTTCAATGAATTCAATTCCGGCTTCAGTAGTATTTGAAACAATAAACTGAAGTTCTTCTTCTTTCGCTAAAGCTAAATAATCTGCAAATTCAGTATACGGATTTATTGCTTTTACAATATTAGTGATTAACTCAATATCTTGTATTTTTTCACCTTTTTTAATACCGTTCATAAATAAAGTATAAAGACCGTCCTGATCATTTATCATATTTACCATACCGTCTTTCAAAGGCTGAACCATTGCAATACCAGCATTAAAATCAACTTCTTTATTTAGTTTGTGAAAAGCGTAATCAACAAAAGCTCTTAAGAAATTCCCTTCTCCAAACTGGACAACCTTAATTGGATTTAATTTTTCTAATCCTGTATTTTTTCTGTTTAACTGTTTCATTTTAAATTCTTAAAGTGTTATAAATAACCACTAAATACCTTATTATTTTTATAGAAGTTTCTCTTTTAATTGTAAAAGAAACATTACACTTGTAAGAGTAAAATACAATTTGCTGTGAGGAGTGACAAGCTGTATTTAGCAAGCGTAATGCTCTATTACAAAACGTTAAAATCTAAAAAAAACTGCAATTCAAATAAGGAATCGGTATGATTACTCCTTATTTATTTTTAATATTTTTGATGATATCCAAAACCTGACTCACTTTATTTTTTAAGCCGTCAAAGTCATTTTTATCTAATATATCTTTTGAAATTAATTGTGACCCAAGACCTACACATGTTGCTCCTGCGTTCAACCATGAAGACAAACTCTCCACTGTTGGATAAACACCTCCGGTTGGCATAATATTCGTCCACGGGCAAGGTCCTTTTATCGCTTTAATAAACTCCGGTCCGTAAATATCAGCTGGAAATAATTTTACAATTTCGCAACCTAATTCTTCAGCTCTTGCAATTTCAGAAAGCGTTCCGCAACCTGGCGACCACAATACTTTACGGCGATTACAGGCAATTGCAATATCTTCTCTAAAAACCGGTGTAACAATAAAATTAGCACCTAAACTCATATACAAGGAAGCTGAAGCGGCATCAGTTACAGAACCAACTCCTAACATCATCCCTGGCAATTCAGCCAAAGCATATTTATTTAAAGCACCAAAAACTTCATGAGCAAAATCGCCTCTGCTGGTAAATTCCATTAATCTCGAACCCCCATCATAACAGGCTTTTAGTACTTTTTTACTGATTTCAATATCTGAATGAAAAAATAGCGGAACCATTCCGTTATCTTTCATTTGCTGTGCTACTTCAATTCTTGAATATTTTGCCATTTCTTTATTTTTTATCTTGATACTAATCCCGCAGAATCACCACCAAGCATGTTTTCAACTTCTTTTAACGTAACCAAATTGTAATCGCCGGCAATGGTGTGTTTTAAGCAACAAGCTGCCACTGCAAAATCCAATGCTTTTTGATTATTATTTTGATATTGTAACAATCCATAAATCAATCCGCCCATAAAAGCGTCTCCACTTCCTACTCTGTCTACAACCGGAGTTACCTCTTTTACAGCAGCGTGGTAAATGGCTTTACCGTCAAATAAAACTCCGCCTATTCTTTGATGCGATGCACTTACAGAATAACGTAATGTTGTCGCAACGGTTTTCAAATTCGGAATCAAATCAAATAACTTCGTGTATAAAACCGGAAGCGATTTTTCATCCTGATAATTTGGGTTTACTTTCGGAATTCCCATCATGAAATACGCCGTATCAATATCTCCCAAAATAACATTACTGTACTGTAACATTTCTGGCATAACATCGCTTGGCGCTTTGCCATATTGCCACAATTTTGATCTGTAATTTAAGTCGCATGAAATCTTGATTCCCATTTTGTGCGCCACTTTAATCGCTTCTAAACAAGCTTCTGCAGCGCTCTGAGAAATTGCAGGTGTAATTCCGCTCCAATGAAACCAATCAGCACCTTCCAGAACTTTTTCCCAGTCAATAAGACCTTTTTTAATAGTTGCCATTGAGCTGTGCGCACGGTCGTAAACAACGTTACTTCCCCTTGTTCCGGCACCTGTTTCCAGAAAATAGATTCCTAAACGCTCTCCTCCAAAAATGATATTTTTAGATTCAACGTTCATTTTTCGTATTTCTCTGAGCGCTGATCCGCCAATTTCGTTTTCAGGCAATCTTGTTACAAACTCTGCATTTAAGCCATAATTTGCCAAAGACACACAAACATTAAACTCACCACCTCCATAAGTAGCTCCAAATGCTGTAGATTGTGCAAAACGCAGGTGTCGCTCTGTCGAAAGACGTAACATGATTTCACCGAATGCAACTATTTTACTCATATTATTTTATTATTTTACCAAGTAAAAGGTTTTGTTTTTACCATTAAGAGATTAAGAAAATAAAGTTTTGAGATTAATCAAACGTAACATCGTATAGTATAAACTCTTTCTTCTTGCTTCTATATTCTATTCTCTATATTCTATCTTCTCAATTAAAATTTAAAATACTCTTTCGCGTTGTTGTATGAAATATCAGCAACCAGTTTTCCAATCCACTCCATATCTGCAGGAAGTTCACCTCTTTGTATTTCATCTCCTAAAAGATTACATAAAATACGTCTGAAATATTCATGTCTTGGGAAAGATAAAAAGCTTCTTGAATCTGTTAACATTCCAACAAAACAGCTAATTAATCCCATGTTTGAAAGGGCATTTAATTGCTTTGTCATTCCGTCTTTCTGATCTAAAAACCACCATCCTGAACCAAACTGAACTTTTCCTCTAACGCTTCCGTCGTTGAAATTTCCAATCATTGTAGCCATAACTTCGTTATCAGCCGGATTTAGATTATAAATAATTGTTTTTGTCAATTTATCTTTGCTGTCAAGTGCATTTAAAAACGAAGACAGTTTTTGTGCCTGTGGATAATCTCCAATAGAATCCCAACCTGTATCAGGTCCTAAAATTCTGTGCATACGCGCATTATTGTTTCTTAAAGCACCTAAGTGAAATTGCTGAACCCAGCCAAATTCATGATAAGTTTCAGATAAAAACAATAAAATAGCACTTTGGAATTTCAAAGCTTCCTCAGGAGTTATCGTTTGGTTTTCTCTTTTCTTTTTGAAAATGGAGTTTATTTCGCTTTCTGTAAAGTTTTCAAAATAAATCTGATCTAAACCGTGATCGCTTAATTTACAGCCATTTTGATTAAAGAATTCGATTCTTTTTCTTAATGCAGCGCATAAATCTGTGTAGGTATTAATCGCAATTCCGGATACGTCCCCCAACGTATCCAGATATGCGTTATAGCCATCATTTGAAATAAGGATAGCTTTATCGGGTCTGAACGCTGTACTCATTTTTGTTCCAATTGGGTTTTTAGCCAGTTTCTGGTGAAACTCTAAAGTATCAATTGGATCTTCGGTAGTACAAACTAATTCAGCGTTTACTTTTTTAAGCAAGTTTTGTGTGCTGTATGCTTGAGAATTTATTTTTTCTGAAGTTTCGATATAAATTTTCTCTGCTGATTTTTCATTCAGTAAATCATAAATATCAAAATAACGTGCCAATTCTAAATGTGTCCAGTGATACAAAGGATTACGCATCGTGTACGGAACGGTTTTCCCCCAGTTTAAGAATTTATCCTTATCAGAACTATTTCCGGTAACAAACTGTTCGTTGATTCCTAATGTACGCATTGCACGCCATTTGTAGTGATCTCCGTTGATCCAAACCTGCGTAATGTTGTCAAAGATTTTATCTTCGGTAATAAACTGCGGATTTAAGTGATTGTGGTAATCTATAATTGGCTGATTTTTTGAGTAATTGTGATATAACTCTTCAGCATATTTATTTTCAAGTAAAAAATTATCGTTTATGAAAGTCTTAGCACTCATGTCTTTTTAATTATAATTGAGAATTATTCTTCGTTTGATGGTTTACCAATTGTGGCTAAAATTCCGCCATCAACAAATAAAATATGACCGTTTACAAAATCACTTGCTTTAGAAGATAAAAATATCGCAGCTCCTGCTAAATCACTCGGATCTCCCCATTTTGCAGCCGGAGTTCTGCTAATGATAAAATCGTTAAACGGATGTCCATCAACTCTGATCGGTTTTGTTTGTTCGGTCGCAAAATAACCAGGTCCAATTCCGTTGATCTGAACATTGTATTTTGCCCATTCTGTCGCCATATTTTTAGTCAGCATTTTTAAACCGCCTTTTGCAGCAGCATAAGCACCAACTGTGTTACGACCCAATTCGCTCATCATCGAACAAATGTTGATGATCTTTCCTTGTCTTCTTTCGATCATTCCTTTGGCAACATGTTTGGAAACGATAAAAGGAGAAACCAAATCAATATCAATTACTTCTTTAAAATCGGCAACTTCCATATCGATAAGCGGAATTCTTTTGATGATTCCAGCATTGTTTATCAAAATATCTATTGGTCCAACTTCACTTTCAATTTTAGCTACGGCAGTTTTAACTTCTTGTTCTTCGGTTACATTAAATTTATAACCAACCGCATTAATTCCTTCGCTTTTAAGTTCAGCAACAGCATCATCAATTTTTTGTTGAGATGAATTTCCGTTTACTACAATTGTAGCGCCGGCCTGTCCTAAACCTTTTGCCATTGCCATTCCCAGTCCGTGTGTACTTCCTGTAATAAGGGCAACTTTTCCTTTTATATCAAATAAGTTTGTCATATTCTTATCTTAAATCAGTGATTTTACAAACATCCATATCTCCGTAATCTAAATTTTCACCGGCCATTCCCCAAATAAAAGTATAATTTGAAGTTCCTGAACCTGAGTGAATTGACCAAGGCGGAGAAATTACTGCCTGATGATTGTTCATCCAGATATGTCTTGTTTCCTGAGGTTGTCCCATGAAATGACAAACCGCCTGATTTTCCGGAATATCCAAATAGAAATACACTTCCATTCTACGATCGTGTACGTGCGCTGGCATGGTGTTCCAAACGCTTCCAGGTCTTAGCTCTGTCATTCCCATTTGCAATTGGCAGGTTGTTACAACACTACCGATAATCATTTGGTTTACAGTACGGTGATTTGCCGTTTCCATTGTTCCTAGCTGCAATTTATTGGCTTGTTCCAAACTTACTTTTACAGTTGGATATGTTGTGTGTGCCGGAGCAGAATTAATATAAAATTTAGCCGGATTTTTGCTGTCATCACTTTTAAAGATCACTTCTTTATTTCCGCTTCCAATGTATAATGCATCTTTAAAACCTAATTCATAAGATGTTCCGTCAACCAAAACAGAACCGCTTCCGCCAACATTGATAATTCCCATTTCTCTTCTTTCCAGAAAATATCCAGCTTTAAGCGGATCGATCGTTTCAAGAGTCAAATCTTTTACAGGAACTGCAGAACCTGCAATATAACGGTCGTAATGAGAGTACGTTAAAACAATTTCATTCTCCTGCATTAAATCATCAATTAAGAATTCATTTCTCAATTGTTGTGTATCATATTGTTTAACAGCTTCTGGGCTTGACGCGTATCTTGAACTATATTTTGTCATAATTTTTATTTTAATGTAATCGATTGCACAAAATTATATTTTTATCTTCAAATATCATAATACAAATGAAAAATTATTTGTGTTGATTTTACACTTCTACTTTCTTCATCCTCGGAACTAAAATATGCATGATCAGCCACGCCAGTAAATAAGAGGCTCCGCAGATGCAAAACATAATAAAATATCCCGTTTCTATTTTTCCAAGTTTGGTATAATAAACAAACATATTTTTTTGAATCACTAAAGTTAATAAAATTCCTCCAAGCGCTCCGAACATTCCTCCAATTCCTGTTACTGAGGCAGTTGTCTTTTTAGGAAACATATCTGATACTGTAGTGAAGATATTAGCGCTCCAGGCCTGATGTGCAGAAACAGCCAAACCAATAACTAAAATAGCCAGCCAGATACTTATTGATCCCAGATATTGAGAAAACAATACAGGCAACACTGCAAAGGCATAAAGCAGCATACTTGTTTTTCGTGCTTTATAAGCCGGCCAGCCTTTATTTATTAATTTTAATGGCAGCCATCCGCCTCCAATACTTCCGATACTTCCAATAACGTAAACTAAAGCGCAAGGCCAGATAATTCCTGTTGCAGAAAGTTTATATTCTTTCATTAAGAAATCGGGCAACCAGAATAAGTAAAACCACCATACCGGATCTGTCAATAATTTTCCGATGGCAAAAGCCCAGGTTTGGCGAAAACTTAGTAATTTAAACCATGATACCTTTTCTGTATCTTCGACCTCAGTTGTAATTACTTTATCTGAATTGATATATTCTAATTCGGCCTGAGATAAACGTTTTTGTTTTTCGGGAATTTCATAAAAAACAAACCACAATATCAACCAGACAAAACCCACAATTCCGGTTAAAATAAAAGCCCATTGCCAACCATAATTTTCTGCTACAAAAGGCACAGTCAACGGTACAATGATGGCTCCAATGTTACTTCCGGAGTTGAAAATTCCAGTAGCTAAAGCTCTTTCTTTCTGTGGAAACCATTCTGCTGTAGCTTTAATCGCTGCAGGAAAATTTCCTGCTTCTGTGATTCCTAAAAATACACGAGCAATTAAAAACCCGCCTGTTCCAGTTGCTAATGCATGACCAATTGCGGCCAAACTCCATAAACCTGTTGCTATAGCGTAACCAATTTTAGTTCCTAATTTATCTATAATTCCACCCGCTACCAGCATTCCTAGAGCATAGGCAATTTTAAACGCTAATTCAATATTCGAGTAATCTATAACTTCCTGTTCCGGTGTCCAATGAAAAGCCTCAGCTAAAAAAGGTCGAAGGTAACTAATTACATTTCTGTCTAAATAATTTACGGTTGTAGCAAAAAACACTAAACTACATATTGTCCAGCGGTATTTTCCAATCGCCTGATTAGCTTCATTCATAGGTTTTGGTTGGTTAGGTTAGTTGGTTATTCTATAGCATATAATTTTAAAAAATTGTAATTTAAAGATTTTTAATAGGGCTGTATTTAGGAACTAATGTTTTCATTACGATCCAACCAATTAGGTAACAAACGGCGCAGATAGAGAAAATGATAAAATATCCGGCTTCAATTCCTTTAAAGCCCATAAAAACCATTTCTGTTTCTTTTGCGTGATCAAATAAAAGTCCTGATCCTTTATTAATTAAAGTTGAACCTAAGCCTCCTGCTAAACCACCGATTCCGGTAATAGTTGCAATTGCTTTTTTAGGAAACATATCTCCAACAGTAGTAAAAATATTAGCCGACCATGATTGGTGTGCTGCTCCTGCGATACCAATGATAATAACCGGAATCCAGTAACTGATATATCCTAATGGCTGCGCAATTAATGCTAATAATGGAAAAAATGCAAAAATCAACATCGCTCTCATTCTTCCTTCGTACGGATTCATTCCTTTTTTCTCTACGAAATAAGTTGGCAGCCAGCCTCCAATAATCGAAAGCAACGTAATCATATAAAGCACAAACAAAGGCAAAGCAGCTTGTGTAGAATCCATTCCGTAAACAGAACTTAAATAAGCCGGTGTCCAGAATAAAAAGAACCACCAAACACCGTCTGTCATGAATTTACCAAAGGCAAAAGCCCAGGTTTGTTTGTATTTAAAACAATCTACAAAGGATACCTTTGTTGTAGTTTCAGGAATGTAACCTACAATTTTAGCATCCGCAATATCATCTTGTTGTATATATTCTAATTCTTCGGCGCTAACTCTTGGGTGTCTCTCTGGTTTATCATACATAAAAACCCAAAATCCCATCCAAACAAAACCAAGTGCTCCAATAATAATAAAAGCCATTTCCCAACCAAATGATTTTGCTATAAACGGAATCGAAATTGGCGCTGCCAAAGCTCCAACGGTTGCTCCAGCATTGAAAATACTGGTAGAAAATGCTCTGTCTTTTTTAGGAAAATATTCAGCAGTTGTTTTGATAGCGGCAGGAAAATTTCCGGCTTCACCAATTGCCAGAATAAAACGGGCAAAAATAAATAAGCTTACACTTACGTTGATGACCATTCCGGTGTCGTTAACATTTTTAATGATTTCTTTAGCACCTTCAAAACCTACAAACCAGTTTCCGGTTATGATTCCTGAAGTTGCAATTCCGCAAAATGCATGCAAACACGCACCTACAGACCAAATTCCGATAGCCCAAAGAAATCCTTTTTTAGTATCTAACCAATCCACAAATCTTCCTGCAAACAAAAGAGAAACTGCATAAAAAATAGAAAATAGCGCTGTGATATTCCCGTAATCGTTGTTTGTCCAGTGAAATTCAGGAGCTATAAAATCACTCCATGTTAAAGAAAGTACCTGTCTGTCAAGGTAATTGATAGTTGTTGCAAAAAACAATAGTGCACAAATACTCCAGCGATACTTTCCGGTGTTTTTTTTGATTTGATTCATAATAATGTAATGGTTAGGCTAGTAATGTTTATAAATTTAAAATTTTTAATCTCACAAATAGAGTTTTGGCTAAGTATTGATCCTGAACCATATAACTTCGCTCTGTGCAACAAAATTTCAAATAATGTAATCGATTGCACAAATATAGTTCTTAATCTTAATATTCCAAATAAATTATATAAAAAATTATTTTGATGGTATAAATAAACATTTCATATAAAAAAAGGAACCCAAATTTACACATTAAATAATATATTTGTTAAAACTGTAGATGTGAAATTCATCCGATTTACGTGTCAAAATAGTACTAAAATCGGCACTTCAAAATCAATTTATAACAACTATTCTTATCGAAAGCGAAATAATACTTTTTAAGGATTCTTAAACACTTTTAATCAATAAAAAAATATAAATTTGAATAACACCTTATAATAATCTATTAAAACTTTATACATTGAAAAAATTAACAGCCTTTATCGTAAAAAACTCCTTTTTAAGCCTGATTTTTATTTTAGGGATAACCAATTTGTCACAAGCGCAAAACCAGATTATCCCGCTTTGGAAAGTGATTCCGCAAGAAATTAAAGCACCTGATTATAAGGAAAAAGAAGATATTAAAGATGGAAAAGTACAAAGCACAAGTCAGGTTTCTATCCCTACTTTAAGTGTTTTTTTACCAAAAGGAATCAAACAAAATCAAACGGCTGTAGTTATTTTTCCTGGCGGAGGATATACACATCTGGCCATTGATAAGGAAGGAACTAAAGTGGCTGAATGGTTTAACTCTCAGGGAATTGTTGCTTTTGTTTTAAAATACAGATTGCCTAATAATTTAATTATGACGAATAAAACTGTTGGTCCATTGCAGGATGCGCAGGAAGCTATTCGAATTGTAAGACTAAATGCTGCGGTATGGAATATTGACCCTAATAAAATTGGTGTAATGGGATTTTCTGCCGGAGGACATTTGGCTTCAACTTTATCAACGCATTATGATGACAGGGTTTATGAAACCAGTTCAAAAATAAGTGCCCGTCCCGATTTTTCACTTCTGATTTATCCGGTAATTTCTATGGAAAATGATATTACACACAAAGGATCCCAAATTAGTTTATTAGGCGAAAACGCTTCACAACAGGATATTGATTCCTTTTCTAATGAAAAAAAGGTTACCGCACAAACTCCACCTGCTTTTTTAATACATGCTACGGATGATGGTGCTGTTTTGCCTGAAAATAGCATTAATTATTATTTGGCACTTAAAAAAAATGGAGTTACAGCCGAGTTACATTTATATGAAAAAGGAGGTCACGGTTTTGGTTTAGGCGTAAATGATACAAGCAAATTCTGGACAAAAGCTTGTGAAGAATGGCTTAAAAGTAATGGGTATAAGAATTAAAAATTAAAAACGCATTTTTGTCGAGAAACGAGGGATCTCCACAAGTAGCTCGATAAAGATTAGCAATTTACTTTTGCGATTATATATTCTGTCTTTTTTTTTCAAGCAGATTTGGCAGACTTAGCAGATTTTTTTTGATTTTTAACTGGATTTAAATCTTTTAATCCTATAATCTGTGGCAAAACATTTATACTCAAAATAAACCCATTACGTACATTTTTGGGTAAATACAAAAAGGCAAAACTCATAAAGTTTTGCCTTTTTTAATCAAAAAAAAAAAGAAATTAAAAAACAATTTAATTATTATTCTAAGCAGTTAATTCTTTTTCTGCTCTATTTTTTAGTTTAGAAACCGGAATTTCTTTAGTAGCAACTTTAGGTTTTGCGGGTGATTTTTTACCGAATTTCTGTTTTCCCCACCAGATTATAAAACCCGTGATAGGTAAACTTGCTGAGATTAAACTGGCGAAAAAAGCCAAAAATTTTCCTGTAAGACCAAGTACGCTTCCAACGTGAATATCATAATTCATTCTGCGAATTTTATCCGGTATATTGGCCTCTACATATTTTCCTGAAAAAGGCGTTTTTATAGATATTTCCTTTAAAGTTTGCTGATCAAAACTATAACGATCCATATTATAGAAAGTATTTTTTTGTTTGTATACAAAAGCTCCAATGGCATCTGCAGGTTTATCCGGAACAGTTACTAAAATTCCGGCCGCCTGAGGATTTTGTTTGGAAAGATTTAATAACACTTTATCAACTGTCGTAATATTAAAAGCTTTCACAATCGTTGTATCAGATTTTGGAGATTCACGGTTTTCTGTTAATGGCTTTCCTCCGGATGTTACCCAATATAAGGATTTACTCCACCAGCCAAAACTCCACACTAAACCCGTCATCGAAATAAACAAAAGAAAAATCATGCTATAAAAACCCAATACATTATGTAAATCATAATTTAAGCGTTTGAAAGTAGCCGAAAACTTGATTTTAAAACTTTTATCTCTTATGGATTTAATCCATTTTGTAGGCCACCACAAAACGATACCTGAAATCAATAAAAACACAAAAATCAAAACCGCGACACCTACAATTGGTCGGCCAATATCGTATGGCAGCCACAAAGCACGATGTCCGTTCAGTATAAATCTAAAGAAATCAGGAGATTCACTTCTTGAAACAGATTTAATATTTAATACTTCTCCTGTGTAAGGATTCATATAAACACTGGTAAAAATACCGCCTCTTCTTCTTTTTGATTTCTCTTCTTTACCTTTTTCCTTGTCTTTTCCTCTTACTTTGTTTTTTTCTTTACCTTCTTGGTTGTCGTTTTTAGCAACATCGTTTGGGTTTCTTCCCTTACCTTCTCCTTTTTTATGTTCTGCTTTTCCGTCTCTGCCTTTACCTTCTTTTTTCTCAGTAAAATAACCCACTATAGCGGCATCTTCCTTTCCTCCAAAAGTTACGCTTGTGGCATGTTTGCCTTTCATTGTTTTATCTGCAATTGTTACCAGTTGCGAGGGCAATAAAAAAGCTTGTTCTTGTGGTTTTACAAATCTCCAGTCTTCGATAAAATCCTTGATTTCATTTTCAAAAACATAAATACAACCTGTAAGGCTGACAATAACTACGATAATTCCAGACGCTAATCCGAGCCACAAATGCAGCCAGGCCATAACGCGCTTAAAAAGCGATTTTTTACTTTTTTTCTTATTTGGTTTTGAAGAAGAAAACATATTTTAATACGTATAATTAAGGTAAATAAAAAAAAAGCCGCAAACCTTTACAGGAAAGGTTCACGGCTTAAAAAAAATTAATATTTTAATTTTTGAATAGCAGTAATTTGTCCGCCTTCTACTTTCATACCTCTTGTAGCAACCGCAGTTGTACCGTTGATTGTATAGATCCAGTTTCCTTCAGGAGTATTGATACCAATAATGGCAGAGTTACCATCTTCTGTAGTGATATTATAACGGCTTGTTGCAGATGTTAATGTTGCAGGCGCATTGGTTACCCATGTAAAAGTTTGGTTGTAAACATCGGCTACAGCCAATTTAACAGCTCCGTTATTTTTACCTGCATTTCCGTACATCAACAATAAAAATTTACCTTTTGAAATATAACTTGTAGAAGAAATTTTATATCCTCCTGATTTTTCTTCAACATTAAAGAAATAAGACTGATCAAACTCTGTAGTTCCTTTTTTGATTTTTACAATTGCAGATGGTTTTGTAGATACTAAAACGGCGTTACTAGTAGCAATTGCACCAGAGAAACCGTAAGCATCCCCATTTTCATCCTGAAATAATCCGTTTGTAAAATAAGCTCCCAAATAACTTGTACGGTTATCTTTGATTACTTTTTCTAATTTAAGTTCAGGATAGTTGTAAACCGCAACCCATGTACTATCAGGATTTACAGTTCCAAAGTTATCCACTCCGTCACCTTTGATACTCATGTATGGCATAAATACTTTATCGCCCACTTGGGTTGCCCATGTAAAGAAAGCTCTTTCTCCGTTTCCGGCAAGGATTTTAGTATCTTGTTGTGCCTGACCTGTGATAATTGATTGTTCAGCATCAATTTTGTACATCATTGCAATAGATGCAGCTCCGCTTCTTGGAACCTTAACTGTTAAAATATCTTTGTTTACCGCTGCAAAAACGTGAACAGTTTCTGCCTGAAAATCAGATTTTTTAACTAATTTTCCTTCTGCACTCAAGTTGTAAGTTGTTACAGCTCCAGGATTTCCTTGTCCATATAATAAACTAAAAAAGTTGTTTTGAGCTGTAATGTAGTAACGGTAAGATCCGTCTTGTTCGATTCCGTTACCAATTGTACTTATTGATCCTGTTGAAACATCATCTGTAGTTAACAAATAATCAGCGATACCTACAGCTCCTGTAGTTGCAGTAATGATATATTTTGTTTTACCGGTGTCAACTCCACCTCCGTTTTCAGATCCTGTATTTTCATCGCTGCTGCAAGAGAATGCAGTAAAAGCTATTAAAGCTGAGAATAAAGCTAATTTGCTACCTTTTTTCATGTTATTATGGTTTTTAAAATTTATTTATTTGATTTATTAAAGAAGTATCTGAATTTTATATAAAAAGCGCGACTTGGTTTTTGCAGTGAAAAATTGTCATAAAGCTTATTGTCAAATGCATTTTTACATTCAAGAGCAATATTATATTTTCCGTTTGCCAGTGTATATACTACATTAAAATCGTGGTTGTATTGCGCTGGAATATCTAACTTATCTTCTTTGGTTCCCATACTTGGCCATGACAAATAATATGTATGAACATATAGAAAGTTATATCCAACAGATAAATTATTACCTTTCTTAAATAAGTCATTAAAAAATACTGTTGCATCGTAGTTACCAAACATATATGGAATGTTAGGGATTCTGTCTTTATAGAAATAGGAGACGTACTCTTGTTCCGGCTCATATTTCGTCATGTTTCGTAAATTCTGATACGTCATATTTACACCAGTTGTAAATTTATTGCGGTATGAGTATCTAATCTCTCCGTCAACACCGTAGTTTGTCATTTTACCAAGGTTAACAGAGTAGCTGTCAACCTGATTTGTAAACAAGGTATTTCGAATAAAATCCTTCGCATTACGATACATAAAATTCACATCAAATGTTAATGCATTCGCCTTATTAAAACTGGCCTGATAACTTAAACCTAAATTATAGTTGTAACTGGCTTCTGGCTTTAAATCGATATTTGAAGCAACATTATCGTTCGGACTTCCAAAAAGTTCTCGCGAAGACGGAAGTCTGTAACTTTTCTCAAAGGAGCCTTTTATCTGTAAATTTTGTCTTAAATAATAACTGCTTGCAAGACCGTAACCAAGTGTAGAAGTATGATCTTCATATCTTTGATAAGCAATATCACCCGTATTGCCGCTCGGATTATAACTTCTTGAGTAGTTGGTATGTAAATTATAATCTTTTAAAAATAAAGAAGTACTCCATTTTTCATTATAATCGAATTTATACCCCGCGCCTAAAATGTTTTTTTGTGTTTTTCTGGGCTGCTGATAAGCCACAGATTCTGGAACTAACTCATCTTCTTGTTTACGATCAAAAGTTGTAAACGTGTTATTTAGCATAAAAGAATGTCTTTCGCTTAATGTGTATGTTGCATTTGCAGTTACGATACCATTATTATCACGAAGCTTCATTAAAGTTCTGCTTTTCTCTCCTCCGTTACCGGGATATGTTATTGATTCTCCAAACCAGTTATATTTTATGAAAGTCGTGTCAACCGTTTGTTCTTCCCCAAAATTATAATTTCCGTTTACATTCAAATTCAAACCTTTTGTAAATAGATCTTTTACCTGATATTTTATTGTTGGCATTAAAATATTACCCTGAGAATATCGGCTTCCAAAAACTGCTTTCATTCTTGCTCCTGTCTGAATATCGGCCTTGTTTTGTCCGCCTGTAAAACCAATTAATAATTTATCAGCATATTTTTTTCCTGTTACACCAATATTTACAATTACTGTTTCGTTATGGTACGTATCGTGAAATCTTCTTACTCGTGCATTTGGAAAATATTTACCGGTATTTAAGTCTGCTGCTTCAACATTTACCCAGTAATTATTATCAGAATAATTCTGGAAAGCATTGATTTCAGTAGTAAATCCGCTTTTTGCCGTATATCCTGCATTTATGGCACTTTTATGTGTATTAAATGATCCAAAAGAATACGAAGCGTCTATATAAGTTCTTGGCTTAGAGTTCGTCACAATATTTACAGCACCACCCAAAGCATCTCCGCCAAGCCAAATAGGTACTACACCTTTATAAACTTCAACGCGATCGGCAAGATTGATGGGAATATTATTCAACTGAAAAGAAGAACCAAAATTATCCATCGGAATTCCATCAATAAAAACTTTAATTTGATTACCCGAAAAACCATTAATAGAAAGCTCTGACTGAGAACCTACTCCGCCCTGCTCACGAACGCGTACTCCTGAAACACGGTCTAATGCGTGTGATAAATCCAATGTAGTATTATGCAGTTTTTTAGCATCTATCGCCGTAACACTATATGCTTGTTTATTTACTTTGTCTGTTGCTGTTCGTCCCAGCACTGTAACACTTTCTAATTCCTGTAATTCACTTTCTAATTGAACCTGAAAATTAATGTCACTATTTAAAACTTCAATATGCTTTTTATAGTTCGAAAAACCAATTGCGGTAATTTTTAAAGTATATTTTCCCGGCTTAACATTCTTGAAAGTAAAGTTTCCATTTTCATCAGAAATCATGCTTAAGTCAGTTTTTTCTATAAAAATTGTCGCATACGGAATTGTCTGCCCAGAATTTTCTTTGACCTGTCCGGTGATCGAAACTCCTTGGTTTTGCTGGGAAAATGATAATAACGAAAAGAGAAAAATTATACTTGAGAATAAAAATTTGTAAGTTGTCATGTGTTTAATTAGACTAATTATAAATAACTTTGCCGCAAAAGTACTCTCAACTACTCCAAAAAAGTTAGGGAAAAACGGATTATTATTTTGTAAAAACGGATTATATTTTGAAAATCAAATCGACATTATCAGCCTACGAAAAACCAATTTTAAAAATTGAAATAAAAGAACATTATGACCCAAAAAGTCATTTATCTGAAGAAAATATTCAAATAGAAAACGGAGATTTAGAAAATATAAAAAGTACCATTTTAGCGACAGACGGAATGGTTTTAATTGATACTCAGATGTATTTTGAGAAACCTCAAACAGAAGTATTTGAAATTAGCGACGAGTGTATCGTGATGGATTTTATAAATTGCAATAACATTGAAACTGATATTGAGCAGCTGGAAAATGAAAAATATCTTAAAGATAACACACACAATATTTTCTATACCACAAAATTTAAAGGCACTTTTAAAATTCCCGCTTTCGAACAAACGAATTACTTATGTATTATTTTAACAAAAGACTTCTATTATAATATTATAAATGAAGATTGGGAACTACACAAAAAATTTTCAAAAAACATTCTTCTTAAAAAATCCACTTATTTAACTTCAAAATATATTCCGTTTACTGCGAGCATTCAATGGATTATACACGAAATTAAAAGCTGTACACGTCAGGGAGCTTTAAAGAAAATGTATATTGAAACCAAAATTAAAGAATTGCTAATTCATCAGCTCGAAGCGATTATTGAACAGCCGTTAATTAGCGAAAATGTAAATGAAGACGAATACGCTAAACTACAGGAAGCCAAGCTAATTATTGAAAAAGATTGCGCCCATGCTCCTACACTAACAGAACTTTCCAGAATGATTTCGTTAAACGAATTCAAGCTAAAAAAGGGTTTTAAAGCTTGTTTTGGAACTACTGTGAAGAGTTATATCATCAAACTCAGAATGGAAAACGCAAAGGAATTATTTAAAAGTAAGGGCTTGACTGTAAGCGAAGTGGCCTATAAATGTGGTTATAAAGATGTTTCACATTTTTCGGCTGCTTTTAAAAGTTTTTATGGCTTTTCTCCACAAAAAATAAAAATTAACTGGGATATTATCAACTTCTGGATTACCGGAATTCTTTTATTAGGTTAAATAAAAAAGGGTTTTCAAATTAGCTAACGTGTAGCCAATCTAAAAACCCTATAAAAATTAGACAGTATTGTATTTATTTTCAAAATGATACAACGACCACGATCAATGATTTGTCAAATTTTGTTTTAACTAAACTTGTTTTTTTCCAAAAAACCTGTAATATAAAAGCAAGAGATATCAAAAGTCAAAAACTCCCGTATCCTTACTTTCAAAGCGCAAAACTACAAGCTACTTTTTAAAATAGCTTACGGTTTTCCACATTCTAACATTATTTAAAAAGAAAGTTACTAAGTCGCTAAGGTTCTAAGATGCTAAGCTCTTCTTTATTAATATTCTACATTTTTCATTCTTAAGAAATCAGCAATTAAAAATTTTAATTTTTTTTCTTGTCCTGGATTAAGTCATCAAGATCTCTCTCACTTATACATTTGTAAAAGAATTTGTAGTTCTTAGAAAGTCGAAAGTTTCATTCCTAAAAAAGCAATTAAAAGCAAAGAATTAGTTCTTGTCCTAGGTTAAGTTATCACCTTCTTTTTAACTGCTACATTTGTCAAATAAATTAATAAGTTCTTAGAAAAATTGATGATTCTTAATTCTTAAAAAAGACAATTAAAAACAAAAATTTAGTTCTTGTCCTAGGTTAAGTTATCACCTTCTTTTTAACTGCTACATTTGTCAAATAAATTAATAGTTCTTAGAAAAATTGATGATTCTTAATTCTTAAAAAAGACAATTAAAAACAAAAAATTAGTTCTTGTCCTAGGTTAAGTTATCACCTTCTTTTTAACCGCTACATTTGTCAAATAAATTGGTAGTTCTTAGAAAAATTGATAACCTTAATTCTTAAAAAAACAATTAAATAAAAATTTAAGTTCTTGTTCTAGATTAAGTTATCACAATCTTTTTAACTGCTACATTTGTAAAATAAATTACTGAATCATGAAAATATTAGAATTTTTAATACTCGGAAAAAACGAAGAAATCTTACCAATTTTACTTCGACTTGTAAACGCAAATGAGAATTGGAATGGAGTAAGTTTCAACGATGAAGTAATTGCTCAAAAACATTTTCTAAACAACAAAATCGATATTGTTCTGTTGAGTTCCGGAATCGAAGATCATATCGAAAAAGAGTTTACTTCTTTTTGTTTAAAACATCAGCCAGAAGTAGAAGTAATTGAACATTTTGGTGGCGGAAGCGGCTTATTAAAGTCCGAAATACAACACCGATTATATCTTAAAGGAAAAATTTAGGTACCAGAGATTTCCTTTTTAAAATTCACTAAAAGCTTTAAATATCGTATTCACGAATATCCAATGTTAAATTGACGATATATCGTTAAAATCTTTATTGCCTTTTTTGAAAAACCTTTTAAAATCAACGCTTTAAAAATAAGGCATTCCATTTGAATGCAAGACGTTGAAAATCAAATGCAAAATAATTTAAAAAAAACCATTTATCAACAACAAAATTTAATTATCATGAAAAAATTAATCTTAACAGCAGCTTTATTATTTGTAACTTTTATAGGTTTCGCACAAAAACCAAGTCCGGCATTACTAGATCCAACAAACCATACATTGGTACTTATTGATTATGAAAGCCAAATGGCATTTGCAGTAAGCAGCATTCCAATTGATCAGCTTAGAAACAACACCGCTTTAGTTGCAGGAGCTTCAAAAATCTTCAAAGTTCCAACAATTGTTACAACCGTGGCCGAAAAATCATTCAGCGGACCAGTTTTTAAAGAAATCGAAGAATTTTATCCACAAAAAACTTCAAACTACATTGATCGTACTTCAATGAATACATGGGAAGATGTTCCTGCTCACAAAGCAATTACTGAAAAAGGTAAAAAGAAAATCGTTTTTGGAGGATTATGGACAAGTGTTTGTATCGTAGGACCAACATTATCAGCGATAAACGAAGGTTATGATGTGTATGTTATTACAGATGCAAGTGGAGATGTTTCTAAAGAAGCTCACGAAATGGCTGTAACCCGCATGGTTCAGGCAGGTGCTCACCCAATAACTTCATTACAATATTTATTAGAATTACAACGTGACTGGGCACGTCAGGGAACTTATGTAGCCGTAACAGACCTTGTTAAAAAATACGGTGGTGCATACGGTGTAGGTGTACAATACGCTCACGAAATGCTAAAACACTAATTAAAAAATTGTTATTAGTTGGTTGACCGAAAAGGCTGTGTTAAGTCACAGCCTTTTTTTTACCCAAAACCCAATAAAAACCATTATTATGAAACTGAATATCAAAATACTAGCCTTTTTATTAATCATTTCGTTGCCTATTTTCGCTCAAGGCAAAAAAGCCACACTTATCGTTCATCATGCCCTTATTCATACTTTGGATGATAAAAACACAATTGTTGAAGCTATGGCTGTAGCCGATGGTAAAATTTTGAAAACAGGAAAAAACAGTGAAATTTTAAAATTAAAAGACAAAAAAACCACTGTAATAGATGCAAAAGGAAAAGTAATTATTCCGGGACTATTTGATTCTCATATGCATATTATTCGTGGCGGAAGATTCTTTAATACCGAATTACGCTGGGATGGCGTTCGATCTTTAAAAAGAGCTTTGGCAATGCTGAAAGAGCAGGCACAAAGAACTCCAAAAGGACAATGGGTTCGTGTTGTTGGCGGGTGGAATGCTTATCAATTTGAAGAAAAAAGACTACCAACTCTGGAAGAAATAAACGAGGCAACAGGTGATGTTCCAACTTTTGTTCTTCATTTGTATGGACACGCTTATCTTAACAAAGCCGGATTAACAGCTTTAAAAATAGATGCAAATACACCAAACCCAAATGGCGGACTTTTAGAAAAAGATGCCAGCGGAAACCCAACCGGATTATTGGTTGCCGAACCAAACGCGTTTATTTTATACTCAACACTTTCTAAACTTCCTGAACTTTCTCCGGAAGAAAAAATAAACTCAACAAAACAATTCATGACCGAAATGAATCGTCTTGGAGTAACAGCCATTATTGATGCAGGAGGTGGTTTTCAAAACTTCCCTGACGATTACGGCGTAACAAACGGATTATGCAAAGACAGTGATCTTACCATCAGAATGCCTTATTATTTGTTTGCTCAAAAAGCAGGAAGCGAACTTAACGATTATACAAAATGGGTAAGCACAGTCGAAATTGGCGAAGGCTGTGACGATCACGATACAGATAAAGTAGAATATCACGCTCAGGGAGCCGGAGAAAACCTGGTAATGAGCGCCGGAGATTTTGAAAACTTTGACAAACCAAGACCCGAATTAAGTCCTGCAATGGAAGGTCAGCTAAAATCTGTTCTTTCTCTTTTGGTAAAAAACAGATGGCCTTTTAGAATTCATGCTACTTATAATGAAAGCATTACACGTTTCTTAAACGTTATTGAAGAAATTGATAAAGAAACACCTTTAAACGGACTTTTATGGTTTTTCGATCACGGAGAAACGGTTTCTGTAGAAAATTTAAAACGTATTAAAACTTTAAACGGAGGTTTGGCAATTCAGCACAGAATGGCTTATCAGGGAGAAAGTTTTATTAAAAGATATGGAAAAACGGCTGCTGCAAACACCGTTCCGCTAAAAAAGATTCTTGACATGGGAATCAAAGTTGGAATGGGGACCGACGGAACTCGTGTTGCCAGCTACAATCCGTGGGTTGGTTTGTATTGGCTAACAACCGGAAAAACTCTTGGCGGTTTAAAATACATGAACGACGAAAATATTCAGGACAGAACTGCTGCCTTAAAACTTTTTACCTACGGAAGTGCACAATTAATTAATTTAGAAAAAGACCGCGGAATGCTTGCTGCAAATAAACTGGCTGACTTCGCCATTCTTTCTGATGATTATTTCAACACGCAGGAAGAAAAAATATTAAACATCGAATCTGAACTTACTGTTGTAAATGGAAAAGTGGTTTATGCAAATGATGCTTTTAGAACCTTTGCACAGCCAACTCCAAAAGCAATTCCGGATTGGAGTCCTGTAAACTATTTTGGTGGATATCAAAAAAACTAAATTATGAAGAATATATTTCGATTATTGTTGCTTTTGGGAATTACTTTTTCGGCAAATGCACAACAAAGACCAGTTTTTCAAAAGCTGCGATATGACGATGATTTGACTTATTTGAAGGATTCTACCAGAAATTGGTACGAAAAAATCAAATATATTCCACTCAGCCAAAACAGTAACTATTATGCTAGTATTGGCGGCGAGGCAAGATTGCAATATACTTATACCATAAATGATAAATGGGGCGATGACTCTGATGAAGGCGACGGTTATGTACTTTCTCGTTATTTGCTTCATGCAGATGTTCATTTAGGAGCTTTCAGGACTTTTGTTGAATTGCAAAGCAGTTTAGCCAACAGTAAAATGGATCCAAGTCCGGTTGATGAAAATGAACTGGACTTTCATCAGGCATTTCTGGATATTGATTTTATTAAAAATGAAAACGAACGATTTACATTACGTTCAGGAAGACAGGAAATGTCGTACGGGTCACAGCGCTTAATATCAGTTCGCGAAGGTCCAAACAGCCGCCTTGCTTTTGATGCTGTCAAATTATTTTACAGAAAAAACAATTGGCAAACAGACGCCTTTTATACGCATCCTATCGCCAATAAACAGGGAACTTTTAATGATGAATTTAATGAAAACGCGCAATTCTGGGGAAGTTATACTGTAATTCATAAAGTTCCTTTTATTCAGAATATTGATTTTTATTATTTAGGTTTATGGAAAAAAAGAGCCGTTTTTGATGATGCTGTTGGAGAAGAAAATCGCCAGTCTGTAGGAACAAGAATCTGGAAAAACAAAGGAAACTGGAAATATGATTTTGAAGGATTGTATCAATTCGGAAACGTAGATCAAAAAACCATTTCAGCCTGGACCCTTTCTTCCTTTGCCTGTTATACTTTTTCAGAAGTAAAATTCAAACCTGAAATTGGACTTAAAACAGAAATTATTTCAGGAGATAAAAGTTCAGACGATAATCATTTACAAACCTTTAATCCCTTATATCCAAGAGGTGCCTATTTTGGATTAGTTGCTTTAATTGGTCCATCCAATTTAATTGATATTCATCCTTCGATTGATTTTACATTAACTGAAAAATTAGGCCTTGGATTTGATTGTGATATTTTCTGGAGACAAACGATAAATGATGGTATTTATGCGCCAAATATGCAATTGTTGTATTCCGGAAAAGATACCACAGAGCGTTTTATAGGCTCACAATTCATCTCTAACTTAGATTACACTGTCAATGATTTTCTATCCTTTACATTAGAAAGCGGTTGGTTTAATGCAGGTTCATTCTTAAAAGAAGTGGGTACAGGAAAAGATTATTTTTATGCAGCGTTGACGGCGCAGTTTAAATTCTAATAGTAAAGAATTGTAGATTCGATTTGTTTTGTAGGGGATGGATTTTAATCCGTTCCCACGCGAATATTATTTTATGCAGCTTTAACGGCACAGTTTGAATTTTGATTTTAAAAAATCATGAGTCCCGATCTATTGACGGCTAATTTTCAAAGTATTTAAAATCGAACATGCTTGTAGATAATCATTATCTTTTTCATCTACACTTTTCTTATCTGAAATTGAACATGAAAATTTAAATTTTATTCCAGAATGGATAATTATCCATGAATATTCTAATGTAGAGTATTCAATGAATCTATGACATTTTAAAAATACATCAAAATCAGCGATTTTAGAAAGCGAAAAAATATTATATAATTCATTTTTGACATCTTCTTCAATATATATTTTATCATCAAAATACTCAAAAATTAATGCTTGATTATTTTCTTTATTTACAAACCAAAATTGATTTCTATCAACTTTTCTATAACTCCATAAATATTTTGGAAAATTAAGAGTTAAACCAAGTTTTGGTAAATCAAAGACTAAAATGTTTTTGAATAATATTCTTGAAATTGCTGTATTAAATAATCTCTTTAGATCCATAATATCATTTCTTAATAATGTAAAAATAGAAATCAAAGCTTACTAAACAACATTCAAACTCAATTTAAATTTTAAATTTGTGTAAATCAAATCACAAATGGAAAAAAAATATTCGGTTGCCATTTATCCTTCAAAAGATGTAATTGATGCCGTCAAAACAATGAAGGATTATTTAAAAAGCAAAATAGATTGGTACAATAGCTGCAATTCTGTAGCGCATATTACGATCTGCGAATTCACCATTGACGAATCTCAAATCGATAAATACAAACAAAAGCTTTTTAAAACCTGCGATACGTTTACTCCTTTTCAGGTAAATTTAAATCATTTTGGATCTTATGTAAATGGCGCATTTTTTATTGCTCCAAATGAAGACTCAACTAACCTTTTAAAGCCGATCATGAAAAAAACTCAGGAAGCTTTAAAACCTTTAAAATTGAAGAAAAGCGATGATCCTCATATGTCTATTGGCAGAAAATTAATTCCCGAAAATCTTAAAATTGCTTCACAGCTTTTTACCACAATTAATCTTGATTTTTTATGCTGCGAAATTGTATTAAGAGAACTGGATCCTGTTAAAAAACAGTTTTTTGTAATTGATACTTTTAATTTTGGCAATAATCCATTGCCAGAATTAATTCAGGGGAGCTTGTTTTAGTTTTGCCACTAAGGCGTTGAGACACAAAAATTAAAAAACACAATATATAAACATAGCCAACGGTTTCAACCGTTGGAGCACAATACATGCACAATACATTTTTACAATACATTTTCATAATACATTTTCATAATACATTTCAATAATACGTCTCCCACGGTTGAAACCGTGGGCTATATTTAAAAAATACCAATGAACTTCAACCATTACAAACAGAAATGCTTTTTGAAGTTTCTTGCGCTTTTTCTTTAAGAATAAAAAAAGAAAAGAATCCCAACAAAATAAACTTTGTGCCTTAGTGCCTTTGTGGCAAAAAAACATCCTGTAAATATTTTTCGTATATTTGAATTTTACAATTCACCTTTATGAAAACTCTGGATTCATTTTATCAGGATATTACCGAAGGTTCCACTGTTGAGCCAAGTTCTTTATTACCCAACGACATAAAAAAAGAAATCGGTCACTTTAATATTTTTGACATCAAAGAACTTTTAGAAAGAATGCAGGGAAAATCGTTTATGCCTTATGACAGAAGGGCTTATTACAAAATAAGTTTGATTCGAGGCAAAAACAGATCTGAATATGCAGATAAAATAATCGAAATAGAAAAACAGGGATTATTATTTGCTACACCAAAAATTCCGTATAATTATGTTCCTCAGGATACCAATCAGGCCGGGCAATTTTGTGTATTTACCAGTGAATTTCTATCGAAAAACAAAAGCGGAATCGATCTTGATGAACTTCCAATCTTCGCTTCAGACGGATATCCGATTTTTCAGCTTACAGATGAAGAAGTTTCAGAAGTTGAATTGATTTTCAATAAGATACAAAAAGAAATCAACTCTGATTATGTTTATAAATACGATTTAATCCGAAATTATGTTGCAGAATTAATTCACTTCGGACAAAAATTACAACCCATAACAGCACTTTATTCCAAGCATAATTCAGCAGCTAGAGTTTCCTCATTATTTGCAGAATTACTGGAAAGACAATTCCCTATAGAATCTCCACATCAAAGATTAGAACTTCGAACTGCCAAAGATTTTGCAGAAAGATTATCCGTTCACGTCAACCATCTAAACAAGGTTTTAAAAGAAAACACCGGAAAAACAACTACCGAATTAATCAGCAACCGATTAACAAACGAAGCCAAAATCCTTTTAAAACAAACGGATTGGAACATTTCTGAAATTGCGTATTCACTTGGTTTTGAAGAATTGGCACATTTTTCCAACTTCTTTAAAAAACAAACAACGATTACGCCTTTGGCTTTTAGATTGTAGATTTTAGATTTTGAAAATTGGAATTGGAAACTTGAAACTTGAAAATTAGATATTTAAAGATTGATTCGTTACAAAAAAAATCTGCGATAATCTGTGTTTTCGCTTGCGAATCCGCGTCATCCGCGTTCGATTACACGCCTGTAAACTTTAGTCGATATAACAAGTGAGATTGCTTTCGCCACGGAGAACACGTCGTTCCTCGCAAGGGCTAAACTTTGCTTTTAAAATTGGAATTTGGAATTTAAAAAATTCTAATCTAATTTCATTTTGATTTGAATTTCGCAAACATCGGTTTGATATTTACAACTCTCCACTCCTACTTCACTCCTACCTTTGTCTTATTAATTTAAAGATCAGAAAAAATGGAATTATCAAACAACAAAATTTTAATAACCGGTGGTGCAAGCGGCATCGGACTTGGACTTACACAAAGATTTATTGAAGAAAACAATACCGTAATTATTTGTGGACGAAGAGAATCAGTTTTAAATGAAGTAAAAGCAAAATTTCCAACCGTAATTACAAAGGTTTGTGATTTATCCAGCGAAAAAGAACGAATTGCCCTTTATGAATGGATTTCTGAAAACCACAGCGATTTGAATGTTTTGGTAAACAATGCGGGAATTCAAAAATGGATTTCTGTTGATGATGAAGGTTTTTATGAAAGTATGAAAACGGAACTTGCAACTAATATAGAAGCGCCGTTACATTTAACTTCACTTTTCATCAACTTAAAATCACTTTCAACCGTGATGAACGTAACTTCGGGATTGGCATTTTCACCATTTGCAAAAGTTCCCGTTTATTCAGCAACCAAAGCCTTTTTCCGTTCGTTTACGCTTTCACTTCGCCATATTTTAAAAGCAAAAAACATTGAAGTGATTGAAATTATTCCGCCAGCATTGAATACCGATTTGGGTGGAGTTGGTTTGCACAACGCTCATCCAAGCGTTGCTGACTTTATTGTTTCAATTTTTGAACAATTAAAAGAAGGTAAAAACGAATTGACTTTCGGAACCAGCGAAACCAGATTAAACGCAAGCGTACCGGAATTAAAAGCTTCGTTTAATGCGTTACATGGTAATTAATTATTGTTACGCATAATTTTAAACACATAGAAACATAGATATTCTATACGCTGAAAAAAGGCATTTCATTTTATTAAAACAAACATAGAAAGATAGATTAGCTAAACTATTTATTAGAAACTAGTTTCTTTTTTCAATCTTTTAACTCAAAATAAAATCTATGTTTCTATATGTTTAATTTTTTTCATGCAGATTTGGCAGATTTAGCAGATTTTTTTTAATCCATATAATCATTTAATCTGTGGCGATATTTCATAATGTAAAATCAACAATCTAAAATCTAAAATAAAATGGCAGTAAATACAAAAATCGCTTTAGTAACAGGCGGAAGCAGAGGTTTAGGAAAAAACATGGCAATTGCAATTGCCAAAAAAGGAATTGATGTAATTATTACATACAACAGCAAAAAAGAAGAAGCTGATGCAGTTGTAAAAGAAATCGAAAGTTTAGGTCAAAATGCTGCGGCACTTCAATTAAATGTTGCCGATTCAGGAACTTTTGATTCTTTCTTCGAAAGTGTTTCAGTAACTTTAAAAAACACTTTTAAAACTGATAAATTTGATTTTCTTGTAAACAACGCCGGAATCGGAATACATAATTCTTTCGTTGGCACCACTGAAGCTGAATTTGATCAATTAACTAATATTCAGTTTAAAGGACCATTTTTCCTGACTCAAAAAGCACTTAACGTAATGAATGATGGCGGTGGAATTGTAAATATTTCAACTGGTTTGGCAAGATTTTCATTTCCTGGTTATGCAGCTTATGCTTCAATGAAAGGTGCAATCGAAACTTTAACAAAGTATCAGGCAAAAGAATTAGGTGCGAGAAAAATTAGAGCAAATGTTGTAGCTCCTGGCGCTATCGAAACTGATTTTGGCGGCGGAGTTGTTCGTGATAATGAACAAATGAACCAACAAATTGCTTCGGTTACTGCGTTAGGAAGAGTTGGTTTACCAGATGATATTGGCGGGGTTGTTGCTTTTTTATGTACTGAAGAGGCACGCTGGATCAATGCACAACGCATTGAAGTTTCCGGCGGAATGATGTTATAAGAATGATGTTATAATTTAACTAAGTCCACGATCGGTTAAGCCCGGCAAGTTTCAAAACTTGTCGGGTTTGCTATTAAAAATCTATTGATTTTTACAGCATGTTTATTTCGATCCTTTTAATAAATTCACCGGTTTTATCGAAGATGATATTGTACAGTTTTTTATCTTTTTTTGCTTCTGCAATGTATGTTTCATTATTTTTATCATCAATCATATAAAAAATCTTGCCGACAGGCTTGACTTTTCCTTTGGCCGGATAATTTTTCTTCAGGTAATTTTGAGATTTTAAAGGCAATTTGACAATTGTAATTTGTGTTTTTAAGGATTTAAAAACGCCATTACTATCATAAAGTACAATTGCCTTGCTTTTTGCGTCAGCATTAAACGATCCTTCAAAATAAACATCATCACCTTTACCATACTCAATAGACCACACAACATTTTTTTTAGAATATTGTTTTTCAAAAGATTTCGTTACATTTTCTGGCGGTACTATAATACCATTTTGTGCTATTAAAAAATTGCAATATAAAAAAGCCATGAATAGTAAAATATTTCTCATGTGATAATTATTATAAGTTTAAAGCTACAAATAAAATAATTAAAACTAATATCTTCCTAATGAAAAATGAATAAAGTTTTGCATTTTACTCTCCTGATTGAATTTCAGATATCAGTTATCTAATTTCTTATAAAACAAAACCCGACAGATTTTTTAAAAAATCGATCGGGTTTGTCTTTTCAATATAATTGAATTAGTAAGCAACCTTTTATTTACGTTAGTTTTACAACTGAACCTCTCCTTCTTTATTAAAAACAATATCATAAAATTTGATATTATTTTGTCCCTCGACTTTATATGTGGTATTATTTTGAGCATCAATCACTAATAAAATTTCCTTCGCAGGCTTAGCCGGATATTCTTTTTTAAGATAAAGCTGTGCTTTAAAAGGCAGTTGATCTATCTGAATTTGTGTTTTGTAAGCCTTAAAAACTCCTTTTCCATCATAAACGGCGTATGCTTTAGTTGTGCCTGTTTCGTTAAATTTTGCTTTAAATTTTATATCATCTTTCTGATCCCCCTGTTCCATCGACCAAAGTGCTGCTTTGTTAGGGTATTGTTTCTCAAACGCCATTTTTACATTAGCAGGGGGTAAAACACCTTTTTTTTGCCCCATTACCAAACTACTAATTAAAAAAGCTGCGGCCAAGTAAAAATTTTTCATGATTATAAATTGATTTTTATTCTGGCAATAAAAATACATCTTTTTACAACATGAAGTATAAATCTTACAAAAATTAACTTTTCGGCTTTTTATAGATTACTAATCTTTCTGAATACTAACATCAAAACCACCATTTTTATCGAAGACAACATCATAAAATTGCGAATTCTTTTCAACGCCTACCTCATATGTCGTTTTATTTTTATCGTCAACCACAACTGCAATTTCATGAATGGCTTTTGCAGGATAATTTTTTTTCAGGTAAGTCTGCGCTTTCTGTGGCAACTGACTGTAAGGAATTTGTAATTCGTACGCTTTTAAATATCCTAAATTATCATAAACAGCAAGTGCCTTCGTATTTTTATCCGCATTAAACTTAGCTTCGTATCTAATTTCATCATTATCATCGCCAACATATTCTATTGACCAAACCGGCACTTTATTAGGATATTCTTTTTCAAAATTAAACCTTACTTTTTCAGGCGGAGTAATTTTTCCCGTGGGCATAATTCCATTTTGTGCCATCAAAAAACTGCTGCAAAAACATGCGAAAGCAAAAATTATGTTTTTCATGATTCCATTATTTAATTAAACAACCTTTAAAATTAAGTAATAAAACTACTACTTTTAAATGAATTTAAAATGAAACCAGTAAAATTTTATTTTTTTAATCGATCAGATAATTCTCTTTTATATGTAATTCCAATCGGCAGTTTTTCTTTTCTAATAATCACAAAATCCTTCTCCGTTTCATCGATTTTATCGAGCGCCACAATATATGATTTATGAATACGCATGAAATTTTTCTCCGGAAGACATTTTTCAAATTCACTTGTTGTGATTGATGCCAGGTATGTTCGTTTCGTTGTGTGCAATTTCACATAATTTCCAAAACTTTGTGCGAACAAAAGCTGATCTAATTCAATATCAACAAAATAACCATCTACTTTTACACTTACAGAATTCACGATTACTTCGTCTTCTTTTGCTTTTACATTTTCTGTTCCGAAGAAACGGTCAACGGCTTTTAAAAATCTTGGAAAATAAATGGGTTTCAAAAGATAATCGATCACGCCATAATCATAACTTTCTAGAGCAAATTCAGAATAAGCTGTCGTTAAAATTGTTTTCGGGTGTGTTGGAATAATTTTTAGCAATTCCATTCCTGAAATTTCCGGCATATTAATGTCCAAAAACATCAAATCGACTTTATTTTCACGAAGATAATCCATCGCTTCAATACCATTGTATCCCTGAAAAACCAACTCTAATTGCGGATTTTGCTTGATATAATTCGCCAGAACGTAATGCGCAGCCGGCTCATCATCAACAATTATACATTTTTTTGGCTCTTTCATTCTACAAACTTTTTCAGTTGCAATTTCAAATCTACGATATAAGTGTTTTTATCGTCCTGAATATTCAATTTATAGTCTTTTCCATAAAGCAAATTCAAACGTTCGATCGTATTTTTTAATCCAATTTTAGTCGACACTACATCTGTTTTTTTATTCGGAATCGAATTGACAACATGCAAATGCAGCAAACCGTTTTCGACCGTAACAATAATTCTCACAAAACATTTTTCGATGGCGCAGGTTCCGTGTTTAAAGGCATTTTCAATAAAGGCGATTAATAACATTGGCGAAACTTTATAAGCATTTTCGTTGTCGATTTTGCAATCGTATGTAATATCACAACGGTAGCCTACTCTTTCTTTTTCGAGTTGTACATAACTGTTTATAAATTCGAGTTCATCTTCTAGAGATACACATTTTTTACTATTACTTTCCAGCTGATAACGCATCAATTGCGATACTTTCATGATCAGATCCGGTGTTCTTTCCGGAAATTCCAAACTAATACCGTAAAGCGTATTAAAGGTATTGAATAAAAAATGAGGATTCAATTGTCCTTTCAAAGAATTCAGCTGCATTTCATTAAACAACAAAGCTTCGTCGGTTTGTTTTCTGTGAATTCTGTAGAATTTAAACACAATAATCGGACTCAAAATACAAACCAAAGTTCCCAATACACTTGCCAATTGGTACACATAACTTCGCTGATGCGAGTTTTGATACAAACGGCAATTACTAAACATTTCGAGCATCATAATTTCGTATAAAACGATGGAAAAAACGAAAACTCCAAATAATGTCAATAATATATAAGTGACCGGACGGCGGGTTTTGAATAAAATTGGCAGGAGAAAAAATCGGTTAAACTGGGCATGCATATATAAAATGCAGTAAAAAAAAATCCCCATTAAAATAGAAGTAAAAGAACTAAATAACATCCAGTCATTTTTTAACGTGTAGATGGTAAATGAAAAGGCAACAACGGCAACTTCCTGCCACCATTTGTTGTCCAATATGTTATCAAATTTCTTATTCATTTTTAATACTTAAATAGTTTACAAAGTACGGACAAATATTTAATTTCTTTTTCCAAAAAATGACGAATTGAATTTGTCATTTATTATTGCAGTACATCATTTAAGATGACATTTATCAGCTTAAGAGAAATAATTTTGTTCTATAATTTGATACCACGAACATTTATGTATTTCAAAAAAATTACCTTATTATTTTTCTTGATTTTTGCATCAATCGGTTACTCACAAAACCTGACTTTAAAAGAAGCCATAAAAACGGGTCTTGAAAACTACGGTTCGATAAAAGCAAAAACCAATTACACCAGCGCTTCGCGAGAGACTCTCAAGCAATCTAAACGCGATTACTTACCTAATTTAAACTTGTCTGCCCAACAAGATTACGGAACTATCAACGGGCAAAACGGAGCTTTATATGGTTTTAACGGTTTAGGAACAGCTTCTTCGGGACCTGCCCTGCCGGATCAAAACTGGAATTCTGCTTTTGGTGCTTTGTATTTAGTCAACATGAATTGGGATTTTTTCACTTTTGGAAAAGCAAAAGAAAGAATCAATTTGGCGAAAGTTGATGTTAAGGCGAAAGAAAATGACCTGAAGCAGGAAATGTTTCAGCAGGAAATCAAAATTTCTGCCGCTTACCTTAATTTACTGGCCAGCCAACGATTACTGATTTCGCAGCAAAAGAATTTAGATCGCGCCGAAGTTTTTAAAAGAACAGCCGTTGTAAGAGTTAAAAACGGATTATTGGCAGGAGTCGATTCTACTTTGGCTACAGCCGAAGTTTCAAAAGCTAAAATCGCTTTAAATCTGGCGAAAAACTTCGTTAAGGAACAAAACAATAAACTGGTCGATTTGATGGGCGTTGCGCCACAGGATTTTGTTACCGACACTTTGTTTGTAAGCAATATTCCGAAAGCACTTTTAACAGAAGAAAAAACTACTGATAGCCTTCATCCGTTATTGCAATTGTACAAAACGAGAATTGATTACAGCAATCAGCAGGTTAAATTATACAAGCGATTTTATTACCCAACGATGACAGCTTTTGGTGTTTTACAAACCAGAGCTTCAGGATTTAATTCGGATTATATTACAGATCAAACAGCCTTTACCAGAAATTATTGGGATGGTGTAAATCCGGATCGCACGAATTATTTGGTGGGAATTGGAATCAGCTGGAACCTGACAACACCTTTTAGAATGAGCAAACAAGTAAGCGCTCAGAAATACGTTTCGCAAGGTTTGCAGGAAGAATACAATCAGGCGGACAGGGAATTAAAATCGCAATTGAATTTTGCCGATGATAAAATAAAAATTACACTGGAAAATTATGCCGAAGCGCCAATTCAGGTAAATGCTGCCCAGAAAGCGTACTTGCAAAAATCGACTTTATACAAAAACGGTTTGACTGATTTGACTGATTTAACACAGATTATGTACACCTTAAACCGTGCCGAAATCGATCGTGATATCGTCAATAATAATGTATGGCAATCGTATTTGCTAAAAGTAGCCGCTACGGGCAATTTCGACTTATTTATAAATGAATTTTAATTAGAGCCTAATGAATTTAATACGTTTCGCACTCCGCAAACCCATCTCCATATTAGTATTGGTTGCGGGTCTATTTTTCTTCGGAATTGGTGCCATACAGGACATTAAGGTAGATATCCTGCCAAAAATGAACTTGCCGGTTATCTATATCGCGCATCCGTTTGGAGGTTATACGCCAGACCAGATGGAAGCTTATTTTGCTAAAACTTACGTCAACATTTTACCCTTTGCAAATGGTGTAAAATCGGTTGAAACCAAAAATATTCAGGGGTTAATGATCATGAAATTAACCTATTATGAAAACACAAATATGGCGCAGGCTGCAGCCGAATTAAGTTCGCTTTCGAACAGGATTCAGGCGGCATTTCCTCCCGGAACACAGCCTCCATTTATCATTCGTTTTGATGCTTCTTCTTTGCCAATCGGACAATTGGTTTTGAGCAGTAAAATCAGATCTAATAATGAATTGCAGGATTTAGCCAACGTTTATGTGCGTGCGTCGTTTACTTCTATTCCTGGTTTACTTTCTCCGGCACCTTTCGGCGGAAGCCCAAGAACTATTGAAGTTAACGTTGATCCTGATTTGTTGCGTTCGCACAATATGACGCCGGATCAAATTGTTGAGGCGATTCGCATCAACAACCAAACGGCTCCTTCGGGAAATGTTAGAATGGGCGATATCAACTACATTACGCCAACCAATAATACGATTAAAGAAGTTAAGGATTTTGAAAATATTCCGTTGTTTAAAGGAAGTGTTCAAAACTTAAAATTAGGCGATGTTGCCACTGTAAAAGATGGTGCGGATATTACGGCGGGTTATGCTTTGGTAAACGGAAAACGTTCGGTTTACATTAGTATCGCAAAAGCCGGAGACGCTTCGACCTGGGATGTGGTTCAGAAATTAAAAGCGGAATTGCCTAAAATTCAAAGTACACTTCCTGAAGATGTACAATTATCATACGAATTTGACCAGTCGGTTTATGTAATCAACTCGGTTAAAAGTTTAATTACGGAGGGAATTATTGGTGCGGTTTTAACCGGATTAATGGTGTTGCTTTTCCTTGGCGACAGACGTGCGGCATTGATCGTAATTCTAACGATTCCAATTTCGATTATCTCGGGAGTTTTATTCCTGAAATTATTCGGACAAACCATCAACTTAATGTCTTTAAGCGGATTGGCACTAGCGATTGGAATTTTGGTGGATGAAAGTACCGTAACCATCGAAAATATTCACCAGCATCTCGATATGGGCAAACCCAAGGCACTCGCCATTTGGGATGCCTGTCAGGAAATTGCATTGCCAAAATTATTGATCTTGCTTTGTATTCTGGCTGTATTTGCACCGGCATTTACCATGGTTGGTATTCCAGGAGCGTTGTTCTTGCCTTTGGCTTTAGCAATCGGATTCTCAATGGTGATTTCGTTTTTACTTTCTCAGACTTTTGTGCCTGTAATGGCCAACTGGTTAATGAAAGGTCACGCAAAACACGAACATGGTCCTGAAATTACAGATGATGAAGCAGAGTTTAATGATTGCGGTCTAACGCCGGAATCTGAAAAAGATCTGATTACACAGAAAAAAGGCTACGTTGAAAAAGACGATACTGACGGAAACGGTAAAATTGGTGCTTTCGAGCGATTCAAAATCCGTTTTATGAGAACGCTGGATCGATTATTTCCTCATAAAAAAGCGGCGGCTATAATTTATCTTGTTTGTGCCATTGCCCTTGCGGTTACCTTTATCACTTTTATTGGAAAAGATGTTTTCCCGAAAGTAAACTCAAGTCAGTTTCAGTTAAGAATGCGCGCTCCCGACGGAACCCGTTTGGAACGTACCGAAGAAAAAGCCATTATCGTTTTGAAAGAATTGCAAAAAATGGTGGGGAAAGAACATATCGGAATTTCATCTGTTTATGTGGGTCAGCACCCGTCGTTGTTCTCGATTAACCCGATTTATTTGTTCATGGCAGGTTCGCATGAAGCCGTATTTCAGGTGAGTTTAAAAGAATATCACACCGATATGGACGACTTTAAAGACGACTTTAGAGCTCGAATTAAAAAAGTGCTTCCGGACGTTAAACTTTCTTTTGAGCCAATCGAATTGACCGATAAAGTTTTGAGCCAGGGATCTCCTACTCCAATTGAAGTTCGAATTGCCGGAAAAGACAAAAAACGAAATGAGTTATATGCGAATCAAATTGTAGAAAAACTGAAAAAAATCTCTTATTTCAGAGACGTACAAATTGGTCAGCCAATTCATTATCCTGCAATGAATATTGATATTGACAGAACGAGAGCTGCAGAATTGGGCGTTGACATGAATGATATTTCACGTTCGCTTGTAGCTTCGACCTCATCATCAAGATATACAGAAAAAAATACCTGGGTCGACGAAAGAGCCGGATTATCATATAATGTTCAGGTACAAGTGCCTTTGAACAAAATGAAAAGTAAAACAGATATTGGAGAAATTCCGGTATTAAAAAATTCGCTTCGTCCGGTTTTAAGTGACGTTGCCAAAATTACACCGGCTTATGTAAGCGGTGAAAATGACAATTTAGGGGCTATGCCATACATTACCGTTACAGCCAACATTAGCCAGACCGATTTAGGTACGGCAGTAAAAGATGTGGATGCAACAATTAGTTCATTAGGAGAGTTACCTCGTGGTTTGTTCATAACTCCAATTGGATTAAGTAAAGTATTGAGCGAAACATTAAGCAGTTTACAGGTTGGATTATTGGTTGCCATCTTCGTAATCTTCTTAATGTTAGCCGCTAATTTTCAATCGTTCAAAGTTTCATTGGTTATTTTAACTACGGTTCCGGCGGTAGTTTTAGGAGCTTTATTAATGCTAACGATTACGGGTTCAACGTTAAACTTACAATCGTATATGGGAATCATCATGTCGGTTGGAGTTTCGATTGCCAATGCCGTTTTACTGGTCACCAATGCCGAACAATTGCGCAAAAAAAATGGAAACGCCTTAGAGTCTGCACGAGAAGCTGCTGCTTTGCGTCTTCGTCCGATTATCATGACATCGGTTGCGATGATTGCGGGAATGCTGCCTATGGCGATTGGTCATGGCGAAGGAGGCGATCAGGTTTCACCGTTAGGTAGAGCCGTAATTGGCGGGTTATTATTTTCGACTTTTGCCGTATTATTAATCCTGCCGCTTATCTTTGCGTGGGCACAAGAAAAAACAACAACGCAATCTGTTTCTTTAGATCCTGAAGACGAAGAAAGCATCCATTATATCTCATCATTAAAACCTAAAAATGAAAAATAAAATTATACAATCGACCCCATTATTGTTTGTAGCGATATTTTTTCTAAGTAGCTGTAATTCTAAAAAAGAAGAAACAGTTACGGCAGAATTAGAACCTAAAACGGAAACGTTTCTTTTAGAGAAAGAAAAACTAACGACCGAATTGCGTTTACCAGCCGAATTAACCGGTTTTCAACAAGTTGATCTATACGCAAAAGTAAGCAGTTTTGTAAAATTGCTAAAAGTTGACATTGGTACCAAAGTAAAAAAAGGACAGCTTTTAATTGTTTTGGAAGCGCCGGAAATTAGTTCTCAATTGGCTGCAGCCGAATCAAGACTAAAATCGATGGAAGCCATTTACACGACAAGTAAAAGCACGTACAACCGTTTGTATGAAACCAGCAAAGTCGAAGGAACAATTTCTAAAAATGATTTAGAAATGGCAAGCGGAAAGAAAAACTCTGATTACGCACAATATCAGGCAGCAATTGCGGCCCACAAAGAAGTTTCGATAATGAGAGGTTATCTTGAAATTCGCGCTCCGTTTGATGGTGTTGTAGCAGCAAGAAACGTGAATTTAGGAACGTTTGTTGGTCCTGCAGGAAAAGGTTCAGATTTGCCTTTATTGACGATTCAGCAGCAGGATAAATTACGTTTGGCGGTTTCTGTACCGGAGCTTTATACAGGATATTTGCATGAAGGCGACGAAATGAATTTTAACGTAAAATCATTACCTGAAAATTTTAAAGCAAAAATTACCAGAATGTCAGGAGCTTTAGATTTAAAATTACGTTCTGAGCGTGTTGAAATGGACGTTATCAATACCAAAAAAGATCTTTTACCGGGAATGGTAGCCGAAGTTCTATTACCACTTAACGCGAAAGACAGCACGTTTGTAATTCCAAAATCAGCTTTGGTGAGTTCTTCTGAAGGTTTGTATGTGATCAAAGTTCTGAACAAAAAAGCAACAAGAGTTGAAGTGAAAAAAGGAAGAGAAATCGACGATAAAATCGAAATTTTCGGTGATTTAGAACGCAAAGATAAACTGGTAAAAATTGCCAGCGAAGAAACTAAAGAAGGCGATATTATAAACGAATAACCTGCGTTTAGCTTTCTATTTAGTGATTACCAAAAACTGTACGCAATTATTTAATGCGGCATTTTAAATCAGGAATGGTTTAGAATGTAAATCACAATTTGCCTTGAGGGCAGCACTTTTTATTGAGTGCTGCCCTTTTTTGTTTTATTTGTTGTTTCGCAGAGATTCGCAAAGGTAGCGCGGAGGTTCGTTGAGTTTTTTTAATTAATCGCACAAAGACGCTAAGGCGCAAAGTTTTATTATCATTTTTTGTCAAACCTATTGTCACCCTGAGCGAAGTCGAAGGCTTATGAAACCGAAAATAATCTCGGCAAAGTCGCAAGGGCGCGAAGTTTTTTTTCTCAGTTTGTGTCATTTCGAGGAACGAGAAATCACACTAGAAGCTCGACAAAGATTGGCGATTTTGCATGCGTAGAATGGATTAAAATCCATCCCTACAATATGATCCGTTCCTCCGGAACTCTTTATGAAATTGCAAAGGAAAGATTTATTTTGTAGCAAGAGATTAAAATCCCTTGAATCGCAAAGTAACCCCAATTTTGTCATTTCGACGCAGGAGAAATCTTCGCAAGTAGCTCGATAAAGATTGGCGATTTTGTGTGTGGAGTTTCTTGCAGAGATTTCTTGTACCTCGAAATGACAGACTTTGTGGTTATATTTTTTTTTTTTAGAATAACTAATAAACAGGTAAAAGTACTTGGTTGTTTAGATTGGCAAATCGATACTTTTGATAAAATAAATTGAGCGAATTATGGATTTCCGTAATATGACTGATTACTAATTGATAATCTTTGTTCTAAATAATTAAAAACAAATAAACATGAAAAAGTTATTATCAACAATTTTAATACTTGGGACGTTTCTAGCTTATTCTCAAAAAGAAAACATTGAATCATCAACTCGAATATTAATTGATAAAACACAATTTACAAGAATTAATAAAGACTGGAATACAACCGCTGAATTTAAATCAGGAATAGGGGAATCTGTAAATTTCTTTCCCATAGAAGTAATTGATTTAAAATCAGGTGTAAAAACTAATGCTTTGCAATTAGACATGTATATAAAAAATCCAGACATTCGTAAAACAGCTTGGGTAGGAATTGATGAGGTTGAAGAATTTATAAATTTTGTAGAAGATAATGTAATTCCAAATTTAGACTTAAAGTTCAAAGGCAAATCTTCAGAATTTATTTTTAAAGCTAAAGAAATGACCTTATCATATTTTATTTATGAAAAAGATCGTAGAATTAGCATCAAGTTAAATAGTTATGACGACGATAAAATTTTAAACTATACTTTTTGGACAGAAACACAAGTTGATAAAATTCCAAAATTACTTACCGTTCTTAAGGAAATTAAATAATTTGAGAGTCTTTTGATTGAAAAGCAAGCTATAGTTCATTATTTCTAGGATTGAATATTAACTTTTGAGGACGAGACAAAGATTTTAGACAGTTGGGAAATTTTTCATCAAACATTAAGGAATAAAAACACTGCCTTCTCCTTACTTAGACGTTCATAATAATTGGAAAATAAATGGCAATACGTGATAAAATAGTTATAAAAGCAATAAATAATTGATTTTAAACTCGGTCAAAGAATTAATTAAAAAATCGTAGAAAAAAATAAGATATTTATGAGTAATCATTTGTTTATAATTGGTATTAATGAATACTTAAACCAAAAAAAATTATCTAGTTGCATCAATGACTGTAATGATTTAAAAGATGTACTTTTAGAAAAATTTGATTTCGACACAAGTAGCGTATATGAAATATACAATGAAAATGCAACGAGTAAAAAAATTCAAGATGCATTACGAGGATATATAAAGCAACTTAATGAAAATGATAACCTAATAATTTACTATTCCGGTCATGGTGAATTTGATGAAGTATCCAATACAGGATTTTGGGTTACTTATGAAAGTAATGATTATACAGATTATATACCTAATCAAACAATAGTTAATTATTTAAATAACCTTAAATGTAAGCATGTTTTTCTAATTTCTGATTCTTGTTTTTCTAATAGTTTATTACTCAATGGTAATTTTAAAAAACCTACTGAATATTTTGAAAAACAATCAAGATGGGCTTTAACATCTGCATATAATGAAGCTAAAGACTCAGATCCCGATTCAAATACACTTTTTTGTGAAAAAATTCTTGAATATTTATACCAAACAGATAAAGATTTTAGAGTTACAGAACTGATAGAGTTCGTAAAAAGTAGTTTTGAATTAAATGAATTTCAAACCCCTCAAGGTGCGCCATTACAAATTACATCTCATAAAGGAGGTGAATTTATATTTAAAATTCAATCACCTATCGACAACAGAAAATTCAAAGGTTATAATGATCTTAATAAGATCTTAAAATTTTACAAGAGAAATACACAATTTACAGAAACTATTACTTTTGAAGACAAATCTTTGAAAATAGGTTATATATTATACAATGAAGTGGATCCTGTACTAAAAAAAACGGCTTATTACCTTTACCTGTATGATGGTACTAATCAAATTAAGACACTTAAACATTTAAAGGAAAATCAACCTCAAATATTTAAAGAAAAGAACTTGATTATATTTATTACATCTGAAAAAGGTCAAAAAAATAAAGAAATTAGGAGAAAAAACATTCAAGATAAGTTTAAACCAATAAGTATTTTTTATATTGAGGAATTCATTAAAAATCATTGCACTCCTCAATTTGAAATTGAAGAAGATTCAAAATACTTAAATATTTCAAATTTTGTTTTACCTCCATTTAAACATCAGGATGAATCTAATGATATAAAAGAAATATTTACAAATTGGTTTGAAAGTACTGATAAACCTATATTTGTGATTAAGGGTACTGGAGGAATAGGTAAAACTACAATAGCACAGTATCTTGCAGATAGTTTGTTAAACGAAAATCCTGAATTGTATGTACTATTTATAGATTCTGTACAAATTAAAGATAGTTTACTAAAAAATAAAAAAGCTGGTAGAATTAATATTTACAATTTTTATGAAGCTTTACTGGAAACTTATGATAATACTGAAGAAAAACTTTCTGAAGAATTGTTCAGACTAAACCTTGATGCTGGAAATATATTAATAATAATCGACGGCTTAGATGAGGTAATATCTAAGATTTCAAATTTCAATATAGAAGAATTTATTTATTCTATTAAAAATTTTAGTAACGAACTAGGACATGCTAAAGTTATAATAACATGTAGAACATATTTTTGGAATATAACTGAATTAAATGACGAAACTTTTAAAATAATTGAATTAGAGCCATTCAATGAAGGACAGGCTAGAGAATTATTTAATATATCATTTAATAATGATGAAAAAAGAACAAATAAAGCAATTTCAATTGCTTCTGAATTTAAATACCCATCTTCAACAGAGGAGAAAGAATTTATATATCACCCTTATGTTTTAGATATTGTACAAACAATAGTAAATAATGAAAAAGAAGATGTCAATTTATCAGAAAGTGACTTAATCTCTAATTATTTAAGTAAAAGCAATAAAACAGACTTTATCATTTATAGGGTCTGTCAAAGAGAAAAAATTAGAGTTGGCCAAATTGATGTTGATGAACAAATTAAGTTTTTAATTAATTTTTCAGTTAATTATAGAGGAATTATTAGAACAGTTGATTTAAAATCAATTATTGAGGATTCAATTGGTCATTCTATTGATTTAAACAATGTAGAAGCTTTTAAATCGCATCCATTTCTTAAAATAAGTGATCAATCAATAGTTTTTAGATACGATTTTTTAACAGATTTATTTAAAAGTATTTATGTAACTAAATATTTAACTTTAAAAACCATAACATTCGATTCGCAAAAGGATTTTAAGTTTATTGAAATTGTAAATGAAAGTTGTTGGTATGGATCCGCGTTTAACAACGACATATTAAATAGAATTTCACAATGGACAGATGATGAATTTCTGCAAATTTTTGAAATAAAAACTCATACACAAACATCGGTTGAATTGGATATTATAATTAAAAGAAAATTTATTGCTAACCTTTTCAATTTGTGTTTAACAATAAATCATCAATTCAAAAGTAACAACACTGAAGACAATACGTATATTTTAACTTCATTATTCGAAAATAGTACAAATTATATTGATGATCTCAGTATTGTTAACTTGAATTCTGACAAAAATATCCGTTTTAATTTTTCAGATAAATCAATAACAAATGGTTATTTAGACAATTTTAATGACTTTACTAAATGCATTTTTAATGAAAATACAAAATTTATAAATTGCACTATTTTAAATATCAAATTAGATACTACAACAAACAATTTAAATAAAAATCAATTTATTGATTGTTCGTTTGATTCTACATTTGATACATCCTTTCAATTGAAAGAATCTAATGTAGATAGTTATAATGAGGCACTAAAAAATTTTTTAAATCAATTTTTTAAATTATTTTTTAGTAATGGTAGACTTGGTAGACAATGGGAACATAAAGTTATTTCTCCTCGATTTAGAGGCATAAACAAGTTAAAAATTGATTACAATAATTTTATAAAATTGCTAAGAAAACATGAAATCCTCGATGCAACAAGTGAGTTGAATAAAACTAAATTTGCAATTACTGAAAAGGCAAAAGAGGCAGTAATAAAATTCACAAAAGATGGAACTGTAGATATTATTATATTAAACATATTCAATCAACTTAAAAAGTAATCATAACAGCTTGCTACGATTTTTTTAATCATCCCCACGCTCTACAAAGTACTCTTTTCTCAAACGCTGCGCGAACGTCTCTGACTTCGAGCCCGCAAAGTGATAAAATCCTTAACCACATAATTTGGATAATAGAAAAACACTGATAACTAATAATTAAAAAAAATGCAAGACCAAAATTAGTCTTGCATTTTTTGTAACTTGATAAATAAAAACATCTTTTTACACTGTCTGACGCTCGTGTTTACCTTCTTTAATTTCTTCCACCATTTTTTTATTAAAAGCGGGTAAATCATTTGGGTTTCGGCTGGTTACTAATCCATTGTCTACGACTACTTCTGAGTCTTCCCATTGTGCTCCGGCATTTATCAAATCGTTTTTAACAGAGAAGAACGAAGTTATTTTTCGACCTTCTAAAACATCAGCATCTACCAGAATTTGAGGACCATGGCAAATAGCTGCTACTGGTTTTTTACTTTCAAAAAAGGAACGTACAAAATTTACTGCAGCTTCTTCTCTTCTCAATGAATCAGGGTTTAAAACGCCTCCCGGAAGCACCAAAGCATCGTAATCTGCTTCATTTGCCTGATCTAATACTACATCAACATTATATTCGTTGCTCCAATTACCGTCTTTCCAGGATTTGATAGTTCCTGATTTCAAACTTATGATATCTGCATTCCAACCTTGCTCTTCCAGATAGGCTTTAGGCGATGATAATTCTGATTCTTCAAAACCGTTTGTTGCTAATATGGCTATATTCTTTTTCATAATTTTAAGTATTAAAATGTTATTAATTTTGATTTACTTAAAATTAGTAATTTCATAAAGCCTGCGAAAACAGGGCATGTTAAACCTTTCTTTAATAAAAGTTAATTATTTGAAATTCAGATTTTTATTAAAAATTAAATTGAAATTATATAAAATTGATGTCAATTCAGTTTACTATTTTATAGGATGAAAGCTAAGAAATAATGTATAAATTAGTGAGTACGAAAATGAAAGACATTTCAGGAAAACTAGAATTACCAACAAAAAAAACTCGCCTTTTTAAATCGAGGTTTTTTTTATGAAAATGATTGCCCTAGCCCCGATAGAAGTGGAAATCCTTTTGTGTAATGAAATGGAACAAAAGATTGAAACGGATAGCGGGAAATAGCTTCTAAAATTCCAATAAATAAATTCTAAATTCCAATTTTTCATGTGTTTGTTACTATTTGAATTTTTGATTTCAAAAGCCTTCGACTCCGCTCAGGATGACAACAGAATTCAGAAGAAAACATGCCTAAAACTTTGCGTCTTAGCGACTTTGTGGCATAATTCTAAAAAAACTTATCAAAAAATTTGCGAAACCAAATAGTTGCGCATATATTTGCAACCAATTAGTTTCTTAATTACGATTTAAAAAATAAAAATTATGGCACTTATTAAGTCCCAGAAGCGCAAAGTTTTCTAATTTAGATTTTCTTGCAAGATTTTATTTGCAAATTTGCACGAATATTATAAAATACTTCTTAACCAACTTGACGACATATTATTAACAATAAAAAACAGAGAAAAAATGAAAAACGATTTATTATTTGATTTTACTGTAGACAAACCATCAAAAACAGTAGTGATAACAAGAGAATTTAATGCCGAATTGCCTTTAGTTTGGGATGCTTTTACAAAGGCAGAACTTCTGGATCAATGGGTGGCGCCAAAGCCATTTTCGGCAAAAACAAAATACATGAATTTTGAAGTTGGCGGAAGAAGATTCTACGCGATGGTAAGTCCTGAAGGACAAGAACGCTGGTCGGTTCAGGAATATACTTCGATTACGCCGAAAACGAATTTTAAAATGTACAATACATTTGCAGACGAAAATGAAAACCGACAATTACCGGGTTCTGATTGGGATTATGTTTTTAGTGAACAAGACGGAGTTACAACAGTCAATATTACCATTTTCAACGAATCTTTGGAACGCATGGAGAAAATGATTGAAATGGGCTTCATACAAGGCTTTAAAATGACTATTGATAACTTAGAAAAGGTGTTGGAAAGTTTATCGCAGCGATAATTAATCTTTTACATGTGTAAAATTTTGTTTCACGCTTATTAGGCAGATTTAAGCAGATTTATTTTTTAGTAAATTATAATCTGCTTAAATCTTTTAAAAATCTGCGTGAAACAAAAAACTTTGCATCTGAGCCTTTGCGAGATTATTTTTCAAACTCCTGAAATAAATCTTATTTTTGATTAAGAATTAATCTTCAATATGATTTCTATAAAAACATTTGATCAGGCTGCAGATTTACAAAATCCAAGACGTGTCTTAAAATACGTTCTTGTTTTTTGCACCTCAGGTTGTACAACAATTTCTGTAGATGAAAATGAGTTTATATTAACCCCAAATGCTGTTATTACGATAACTTCCGGGCAAATTCATTATTTCAAAGATATTCAAAATGCCGCGGGATATATTTTAGAATTTACCTATAATTTTTTCTGTAAAGATGATACTGATATGGAATTGATTTTCCACAACGGATTATTTTGTCATTTTGCAATGAATGAAATGATTCTGGTCGATAACAGTCAAATCATTATTAAGCAATTAGAAGAAATCAGCAAAGAATTAACCGAAACACCTTATCAATATCTCATCTCCATTCATAGCCGAATCGAATTAATACTGATCGAAATTAACCGAACTAAAATCAATCGTGGCGACGAAATCTACAAACCCGATGCCTTGTTTCTTCATTTTTTGGAAACTGTTCTGAAAAATTTTGAAAAGAATCTTTCGGTAAACGAAATCGCAACTCTCATTGGCACAACGGAGGCCAAACTAAATGAACTTTCGAAATTACACACCAACAAAACGGCTCAAAATGTAGTCTTCGGATTAATTATTTCTGAGGCAAAACGTTTGTTTAATTACGAAAAGTTATCGGTAAAAGAAGTCGCTTATGCTTTAGGATTTAATGATCCATTTTACTTTTCGAACTTCTTCAAGAAACACACGAATATTTCTCCAAAATCGTATAAAGAAAAAGTTCCGCATTTATAATTACATGCTTTTTCTAAGATTCTCTATTCTTTCGCACGGGCGGTTATTACATCTTTGTATCTCTAATTACGAATTAAAAGTATATGAAAAGATATCAGGATTTTGCAGTCTTGCTTTTGCGAATAGCATTGGCAACGGGTTTTATTTCTGCCGTTTCGAGTCGGTTGGGTTTATGGGGAAGTTATTCCTCTGGCTGGGAAAATTTTTTGGCTTACGCCGAAAAAGTAAACTCATTTGCTCCCAAAAGTTGTATCCCCACAATCGCCATCACCGCTACTATTGCCGAAACACTTTTAGCATTACTCTTACTAATTGGTTATAAAACCAAATGGGCTGCAATTGGCACATCAATCTTAACTTTATTATTTGCCTTTGCTATGACGTATTCTTTTGGTTTAAAAGATCCCTTAGATTATTCGGTATTTGTGTTTTCTATGGCGGCTTTTCTTTTATCAACAGTAGAGCAATATAAGTGGAGTTTAGATGAGATGATTTCGAAAAAGCAACAAATTAAAATTCAATAAAAATGGAAAAACAAATCACAAAAACCAGTGAAATAAATTGGAAACCTTTAATCGAAGAAGGTGTAAAAACAGACGGAATCTTTGTAAAAACTTTGTATTACGACGACGTTGCCAAAAGACCTACAGCCTTTTTATCCAAATTTGAACCGGGAGCTTCGTACCCAAATCACAGTCATCCCGCGGGAGAAGAAATCTTTGTTATCGAAGGCGAAGTGCGCTCCGGAAAAGATGAATTAAAAAAAGGCGATTATTTGTACATGCCACCCGGAAGCACACATTCTGTGTTTTCTAAAACCGGATGTATATTATTGTTTAAAGTGCCGGAGGAAGTTGTTATTTTGAAGTGATTATCGATCGATTAGAATTTTTAAAGCCTTTGAAAATGTTTTATTTTTTAAAGGCTTTTATATTTTAATTTACTTTCCTGATAAAAAATAATTTCTAATTTTATCAACTATAAAAAGTCCTAAGTTTTTATCATCTAAATATTTTATGCGAGAAAATATACTATTAATTCTTCAAATAATAACTGTTGATTTTTTTACAGCATTTGGTTTATATACTTTCCTGTTTTTAATTGTTTCCATTTTTACAAAAAAACCAGTATTAAAAAAAATAGATGAAGAAGCTAATGGTTTTATTGCTTTCGCCGGAGTAATTTATTTTACAGTCTGGATAATTGGTATTTTTGTTTTTTATGCAGACAGCAATACCGAAGAACAAACCAGCATGCTTAGCAGAATGTTCGGAAAATATTGGTTCGGATATTGGGTTCAACCTCTTTTATGGGTTTCGCTCACGCAATTATTACGAATTAGAACTATCCGAAAAAATGTATTATTGAGAATATTGTTTAGTTTTTTGCTGATATTTTCAATTGAAAAATATGTAATAATGATGGTTACTTTTCATCGTGATTATTTACCGAGTTCCTGGACAATGTACAATGAATTAAGTATTTATCCATCAAACTTTTTTCTGATGCTTTTAGCAAAAATATTAATGTTCTTATTATTTGTAGGGATTTACCATTTGATAAAAAGCAGAATAAAAATAGTACTAGAAAGGAAATAATTATTTCACAGAGACGCACAAAAAATCACAGAGATTCTCTAAGATTCTTTATCACTTAACTTACGTAAAGTTTTATTTCACGCAGATTTTAAAAGATTTAGGCAGATGTAAGGAGATGATTAGCATAATTTACTAAAAATAAATCTGCTTAAATCTGCCTAATCTGCGAAACAAAAAAAAATCTTTGCTGTATCTCACAAATCTTTCAATATTGGATATACTTTTTTAAACTTATTAAAAGCGTTTTCATAAACCTCTTTATAATTTGTATTGGGATAAAAAATCTTTCCGATTTTGTGTTCGGTTGCGACATTATTCCCTTGAGATTTCATGCCAATCATAACAGCGCCCCAGGCAGAACCTTCAATAGTTTGGGAAGTTTCTACGGTCATCTGAAAAACATCGGCTACCATTTGAAGCCAGAGTTCACTTTTACCAAATCCACCGCTCGCCATTACTTTGGTTTGTTTTCTTTTTTCGGGATCGGGAATTAAAATTTCGGTTATTTGAAACAATCCAAACAGAATACCTTCTAAAGTTGCTCTCACCAAATGCGCCTGAGTGTGGGTAATCTGCATTCCTAAAATAGATCCTTGTGCAGCAGCATCCCAAATTGGCGCTCGTTCGCCCAATAAATAAGGTACAAAAAGCAAACCATCTGATCCGGCTGGAATTTTTTCTGCTTCTGAAAAAAGAATTTCAAAAGACTGATTGGTTTTTAGCAAAGTTTCCCTAAGCCATTGCAAAATAATAGCGCCGTTATTTACCGCACCCAAAGTAAGATATTGGTTCTCCAACAAATGATAACATTGTGTTCGCATTTGTTCATCAAGATAGGGTTTGTCTATTGGTAATCGCACGGCTCCGCTTGTACCAATGGTTAACGCAATACAGCCTTTGTTCATTGCTCCTGTTCCTAAATTTGCCAATGCACCATCGCCTCCGCCAATTATATATAGAAAATCGTCTGAAATTCCTTTGCAATGATGTGTTACTTCACAGACCGTTGATAATTGTTCGGGTTTCAGGTTTAAGAAATCTAATATTTCTTCATCCCATTTTAGAGTATGAATATTCAATAATCCTGTTCCGGATGCCATTGAAGTATCTGTATAATATTCATTCGTAAGATGATGCCATACATATTCTTTAATGCTAATGAATTTATAGGTTTTTGAAAAAATATCAGAATCAAATTCTTTAAACCATGCTATTTTTGTCATGGGCGAAAAAGGATGAATCGGGATTCCGGTTTTTTGATAAAAATATTTTCCTTTTTCAGAATTTTTGAGTTTTTCTGCAATGGAATTTGCTCTGTTATCCGCCCATAAAATAGCATCGGTTAAGGGCTTTCCGGTTTCATCAATCGCAATAATACTTTGCATTGCTGAGCTAAAACTGATAAACTCCGGTTGAATTCCTATTGTGATTTCGGTAATGCAATCTTTAACCGTTTGTAAAATTTGTTCAGGATTTTGAACACTCCAATCCGGTTTTGGATGATACATTGGATAAGTCATTGCGACTTCTTTGATGACATTTCCCTGTTTGTCAAAACAAATGGCTTTTGTGGCTGTGGTTCCAATATCGATGCCTATATAAAATGATTCCATGTTTTTTATTTGATCCATAAATTGAGCACCAAAACGCCTATTAATCCCATTACACCAATAATGGTTTCCATCACTGTCCAGGTTTTAAAAGTATCTGAAATGCTGATACCAAAATATTCCTTAAACATCCAGAATCCGGTATCGTTAACATGAGAACACATTAAACTTCCTGCACCAATAGACAACACCATTAACTCCGGGCTTACACCAGAAGCCAATACTAAAGGCTGAACAATTCCTGCTGCGGTTAATCCCGCAACTGTTGCAGATCCCAATGCAATACGAATAATGGTCGCAATCAGCCAGCCTAAAAATAAGGGAGAAAGTGATGATTTTTCGAAAAACATACTTAAATCATTTCCCATTCCGCTGTCTATTAAAACTTGTTTAAAAGCACCTCCTGCAGCAATTATTAAAATAATCATGGTGGCAGAACTCATGGCACTACCCGATTTATCCATAATATCCTGCATTTTTCTTCCGCGAAAAATTCCTAAAGAAAATACGGCAAAAAGAACAGCAATCAACATTGAAGTGGTTGGATTTCCAATGAAAAGTAAAACAGAACGTATTGAACCTTCCGCTAAAATTAATTCACTAAAAGTTGCAGTTGCCATTAAAAAAACGGGAACTAATGCTGTTAGAATACTGATTTGAAAAGAAGGCATTTCGGCTTCTGTAAAAGTTTTGCTTTCGAATAATCCTTTCGGCGGAAATGCCTGAATTTTTTTGATGAATTCAGGGAAAACAATTCCGGCAACAAATAAGGCTGGAAGTGCTACTAAAAGTCCGTAAAGTAGTGTTTTACCAATATTGGCTTTGAAAATTACTGCAATTGCTGTTGGACCGGGATGCGGCGGCAAAAATCCGTGCGTTATAGAAAGTGCCGAAGCCATTGCAATTCCCAGATAAATAATGGGCTGTTTTGTGCTTTTCGCCACAGCAAAAACCATCGGAATTAAAATAATAAAACCGGCATTATAAAACATGGAAATTCCTACTGAGAAACCCGTAATAACCATTGCCCATTTGATATGCCTGATACCAAAAGAATCAATCATTACAGAGCTTATTCGCTGGGCAGCACCACTGTCTGATAACAAATTACCCAGAATAACTCCGAATGCAATAATTAAAATTAAAGATCCGAGTGTACTTCCAATTCCGGACTGAATTGAATTTATTAAATCAGGAAAAGGCATTTGCTTTGCGATTCCCACAAAAAAAGCGGCAATAATTAAAGCGATAAAGGCATTAAGTTTAACTCCGGAAATAAGAAGCAATAATAAAAGAATACTGGCAATCAGAATCAGTAAAGACATGGATTTGAATGTGATAAATGATTAATAACTGTATTCGAAATAGCTAAATAACTTTTATTCGCTTTTTTCTACAGCGTGTCCGCCAAACTCATTTCGAAGTGCCGCTACCACTTTTCCGGAAAACGTATCCGACATTTGAGAACGATAACGCATCATGATAGAAAGGGCGATCACAGGAGTTGGAACACCTAAATCTAAAGCTGTTTCTAGAGTCCATTTTCCTTCGCCAGAGGAATGCATAATTCCTTTTATTCCGTCTAGTCTTGCATCTTTAGAAAAAGCATTTTCGGTTAGTTCCATCAGCCAGCTGCGAACCACTGAACCGTGATTGAACAATTTAGCTGTTTTTTGAAAATCGATATCAAATTCTGAATGTTCAAAAACCTCAAATCCTTCTGCAATAGACTGCATCATTCCGTATTCGATACCGTTATGGACCATTTTAGTAAAATGTCCGCTTCCCGCAGCTCCGGTATATAAAAATCCATTTTCAACAGAAATATCTTTGAAAACTTTTGCTACATAATCAAATACATCAGCGTCTCCGCCAATCATAGTACAAGCTCCGTGTAAAGCTCCGGAAGTTCCGCCAGAAGTTCCACAATCTAAAAAATCGATTCCATGTTCTTTTAGTTGTGCATAACGGCGTTTTGAATCGTTGTAATTCGAATTTCCGCCATCAATAATAATATCGCTTTTTGACAAATAGGGCAATAAAGAAGTAATAACAGCATCTACAATTTCGCCTGCAGGAACCATTAGCCAAATTACTCTTCTGTCTGTAAGCTTTCTGCAAAGTTCTTCAACAGAAAAAGCGGTTTCAATTCCTTCCTGACCAATTTTTGAAACAAAATCAGCATTGACATCCTGTGCAACAACATCATAATTGTTTCTTTTTAAATTCAAGGCGAGATTAAATCCCATTTTTCCTAATCCTATTATTCCTACTTGCATGTGTGTTTTTTTATTATTTGATTCGTAAAAATATTACTTTCCGTGCTTTTAATTGTTTCAATTTTGATTTAATATGTTAAATAAAATTGATTCCGAACTATTTCGTTGGTTGTTCTTACCTCAAATCTTTTTTGATTACGAGATATTTCAAATCAGTTTTTCCAACATTACTAATGCCGTGCTCCATATTTGACGGACAATAGAAACTGGTATTTGGTCCGGCAGTTGTAGTTTTTCCATCCAAATAAAATTGAGCTGTCCCTTCCAGAATATAAAAGAATTCTTCTTCCACATGATGATGCGGTGCGTGTGTAGATTTTCCAGGTTCGACGATACTCATTTTGAGTGTGTTTTCCTGAGTGAAATTTTTATCACCAAACCAATATTGGTATCCTACTTTGGTTTTTGTTGCTTTATCTAAATCAAAATGATTGACGCAGTTTTCAATAGTATATTTTATCTCTGTTGGCGTTGTTTCTTTTTTTACTTCCTGAGATTGTATGGTTTGTGTTATTAAAGTTACGATCGCAACTTTAATTGTGGTTGATAGTTTCATGGCTTTTTTATTGTAATAATACAAAAAAATGGTTTTGGTTAAATACAAAAAAGCAAGCTTTATCGGCTTGCTTTTTATTTTATAAACTCTACTCTTTAAAATTTAATGGCAATTTTACCAATCGTACTTCCCGATTCTAGTAGTTTATGTGCTTCTTTAAAATTAGAAACCGTTAAACCATTTAAAGTTGCTTTTAAAGTCGATTGAATCGTGCCATTATCCAATAAATCAGCTAATTTGTTTAAAATATGATGTTGCGCTATCATATCTTCGGTTTGAAACATCGAGCGTGTAAACATCAATTCCCAATGGAAACTGGCACTTTTACCTTTTAACTGACGAAGATTCACACTTTCGACAGGATCACTTATGGAACCAATATGACCCTGAGGTTTTATCAACTCTACAAAGGCATTCCAATATTGATTGACATCAACAAAATCTAAAATAAAATCAACTTGTTGAAAACCGGCGTTGCGAACTTCTTCAATCAAATTTTTATGATTTACTACAAAGTCGGCGCCTTGTTGTTTACACCATTCGATCGATTCAGGACGTGAAGCTGTTGCGATTACAGTTAAGCCTGCTACTTTTTTAGCCAGTTGAATGGCGACTGAACCTACTCCTCCTGCTCCGCCAATGATCAAAATGGTTTTACCTTTATCTTTTTCTGCGTCAATTCTAATTCTGTCAAATAATATTTCCCAGGCTGTCAAACCTGTTAATGGCATCACAGCAGCTTGTTCTATCGAAAGTGATTTTGGTTTTCTGCCAACAATGCGTTCGTCAATAAGTTGATATTCGGCATTACTGCCCGGTTTGGTAATATCTCCGGCATAATATACTTCGTCACCTACTTTAAATAAACTGACCTGATCGCCAATGGCTTCTACAGTTCCTACGGCATCCCAGCCTATAATTTTTGGTGTTTCTAAAACAGTTTCTTTGGCACTATTCTGGCGTATTTTAAAATCTACCGGATTCACCGAAACAGCCTGAACTTTAATTAATAAATTATGTCCTTCGGCAGTTGGTTTTGGAGTTTCAAATGTTATAAAACTATCTTCTTTTTCTATTGATAATGAGGTTTTAAATCCTATTGCTTTCATCTTTTTATGTTTTGATTTAAACTAATACTACAAAGATATGCACAAAGAAGAATCTGGAAATTGTACAAATTCGTTATGAATTTGTATATGTTTATCGTTTGGGATTATAATGGTAAATCTAAACTGAACTTCAGCTCTACAATATTTATCATTCCTTGATTTATCATTCCTTCGGAATTTTTACTTTTTTGCTTTTTTGACTTACAATTCTACTGCCAGAAGTTCTTTTCCTAAATTATGTAAGGCGCTTTCTATTTTTAGACGCTGTTCTAATCTTGGATTTCTATGACCTGATGCGTAGTGCTGAATTTGTTTTTGATTTATACCTGTAATTCTTTCAAGTGCCGAGTTTGTAAATATTCCTTTGTAATAATTTAATAAACTGGCAGTATCAAACTTATAAATCAATTCATATGATTTCTCCAAAAATCCTGGTTTATCATCATCATTCAATTCTTTTAGCGTTTCAATACAGTCTAATATATCTTGTTTACATTCCTGAACTGTGTCACCGCCACCGACTATTGCTTTTTCATTCTCCGCATAGCCCCAAAAACCATCTTCGTTTCTTTCGATAATAATTTTAATTGTTTTCATACTTATCTATTTTTTGAGATCCTAAAGTCCCATCTCTTTTCTTAATTTCTGTTCTAATCCTTTTCCAATTTCTTTCGATCCATGATTGGGAATCACAACTTGCTTACCCTCTTTTTGATAAATCTCATGACTTCCTTTCCCTTGTCTTACGAATACCCAACCGTTTCTTACCGCCTCCCTAATAAATTCCTTTGATTTCACTTTTAAATGACTTACAAAGATAGTAAAATTACTATCTTTAGATTATGTTTTATTATAAATTTTGAAAATCAAAGATAGTATAGAGATGTCAAAAAAGTAAGAAAATATTTACTTTTATCATTTCTTATAAAACTAAACCTCTTGCCTAGCCCCGATAGAAGTGAAAATCCTTTTGTGTTCGCCGTGGCGGACACAAAAGATTGAAACGGATAGCGGGACAAGTCGTCTTAAAAAACATAATTCTTCTGCTCCTAAAAAAGAATATCAATGCCAGCGAGAGCTTGCTCATGAAGAAATTAACACAAGAACCATAAAAACAAACTATATTAGCTTTTCATTTTTTTTTAAAGCAAACGTTAAAACTTTTCACTATGAACCGCCTCCAACTTAAAATAAAATCACATCTACTATTTTTCATCGCTTTTACTTTTACAAATTTCATATACGCTCAGCTATCAGAAGGCAACAACCATAACTTAATTGCAAAAGGCGCGGTTCTCACAAAACTATCCGATCAATACAGTTTTACAGAAGGCCCTGCCGCAGACAAAAAAGGAAATATTTATTTTACCGATCAGCCTAATAACAGAATCATGAAATGGTCGGTTAATGGAGAACTTTCTGTTTTTATGGAAAATGCAGGAAGAGCTAACGGTTTATATTTTGATCACGAAGGCAACCTTTTGGCTTGCGCCGATGAAAAAAATGAAATTTGGAAAATAGACCAAAACAGAAATACTACTGTGTTGGTAAATGACTTTGAAGGAAAAAGGCTTAATGGTCCCAATGATCTCTGGGTTGATCCCAAAGGTGGTGTCTATTTTACCGATCCTTTTTACAAAAGAGATTACTGGAAACATACCTCCAAAGAAATAGAGAAAGAATGTGTTTACTATTTATCTCAGGATAAATCTAAAATTATTAACGTTGACGATGAGCTTATAAAACCCAATGGCATAATTGGAACTTCGGATGGAAAAACGTTATTTGTAGCGGATATAGCAGCAAACAAAACATACTCTTATATTATCAACAGTGATGGTTCTTTAGGCAAAAAAACTCTTTTTACTGAATCTGGTTCAGACGGAATGACAAGAGACGAGTCCGGAAACATTTACTTAACCGGAAAAGGAGTTACTGTATTTAATCCAAAGGGAGAAAAAATAGCCCATATTGATGTTCAGGAACCCTGGACAGCCAATGTTTGTTTTGGAGGAAAAAAATTTAAAACATTATTTATAACTGCTGGCAAAAGCGTTTATACGTTAGAAATGAATATTCGGGGAATGAAATAAGCAATGGATATTGTACCAAATACTTTTGTTATTCTCACTTTGGGAAACCAAACCTTATCAATAAACTGGACTAAAGTCCAGTTTAATGGGACGAATATTTTTATAAGATGAGATTGTTTTGCTTCTAAAAACCGAACAATTTTATCAACTTTATTTATGTTTTTTGATTTTGACGACGTTTTTGCAAAATACAATATCTGAAAAACGCTTAAAAAAGAATTCAAATTTGTATAAAAACAAAATATCTGATTATTTAAATCCTTAAGAAAGCCTTATTTTTCGGCATCTATATCACGATAAGAAAATATTATGACTATTTTATTTCATTATTAGAAAAACGGTGTTACATTTGCCTAACAGTGTTAAACAATTTAATACTTAAATAAAATGGCAAGTAAAGATCGAATATTAAGACAAAAAGAAGAGACAAGAAGTAACATTCTTGAGGCTGCTTATGCTATCGTCAAGGAAGAAGGATGGCAGGGTCTTAGCATGCGAAAGATTGCTGATAAAATTGAATACACCGCTCCTATTATTTATGAATATTTTTCTAATAAAGAAGCTATTTTAACTGAATTGACCGGAAAAGGTTTTATAAAGCTAGCTAAGGAACTTCAAAATGCCAAAGCTAAATTTGAAAAACCAGAAGATCAAATCGAAGCGATGTGGATGGCATACTGGGATTTTGCCTTTACGGATACCGAAATGTATCAGGTAATGTTTGGTGTGCAAATGAACTGTTGTTCTCAGCAATGTTCGGCTGCTGAAGCCCCTTATAAATTGTTTACGGCGGTGATTGCTGAAATTATGAAAGACAGTAATCCGAGTCCGGAAGTTATTAAACAAAAGTATTTTACTTTCTTTTCTGTTATTCACGGTTTGATCGCGATTAACATCATTAACAGAAGTGAAGTAATGGAAACTATCAACAATCAAATCCTTAAAGATGCGATTGGCGGAATCATAAAATCAATTCAATAAAAAAAATTTCATTTTAACTTAACAGTGATAAATGATTTAATGGGTAAATTTGCAAATCCTTTTTTTTACAATTTTACTTAACAACGTTAGAAAATTTAATTAACGTAATTTAAAGGTTTTTTTAATCCTTTACTTAACACTGATAAATAATTTAATACCGATTTATGAAATATAATTCGAATGCATTATTATTTGAAATTTTGCACCAGTTTACTTAACAACGTTAGAAAATTTAATAGACATAAATATGAATTTCCAGAATACCACAAATAAAATTTTTAAAAACGAGAATGTCCAACAAATTAAAACCAATATTAAAATGAAAAATGTAATTATAACCAGCTTTATTCTTGCGCTTGTACTAAGTAGTTGTGCAGATAAACAACAGGCTCCAGCTCCTGCAGCACCGCTTTTGCCTGTTTTAGCTATCCAGAATTCAAATGCTGTTACTGATGCTGAATATCCTGCTTCGATACAAGGAACTGTTGATGTAGAAATTCGCCCTCAGGTAAGCGGAAACCTTGATCGCGTTTTGGTTGATGAAGGTGCTTATGTAAATAAAGGTCAGACTTTATTCAAAATAAACGAACGCCCGTTTCGTGAGCAGTTAAACAATGCTTTGGCTAGCCTTCACGCTTCTGAAGCTGCTTTGATCAACGCTCAGTTAGAAGTTGATAAATTAACTCCTTTGGTACAAAACAAAGTAGTTTCTGATTATCAATTAAAAACGGCTAAAGCTTCTCAAAAAATTGCCGCTGCAAATATCGAACAAGCAAGAGCAATGGTAGAATCTGCCAAAATTAATTTAGGATATACAAATGTGACAGCCCCAGTGAGTGGTTATATTGGAAGATTACCTAAAAAACAAGGAAGTTTAGTTTCAGCATCTGATATTGAGCCTTTAACTAAATTATCTGATGTACATGAAGTTTTTGTTTACTTCTCTTTGGGTGAAACAGATTTCATCAAATTTAAATCTCAATACGCAGGAAATACTCTTGGTGATAAAATTAAAAAATTGCCTCCTGTAACTTTGATTTTGGCTGATAATACTGATTATGGAAAATCAGGAAAAATTGATATGGTCGACGGTCAGTTTGATAAAACTACGGGAGCGATTACTTTAAGAGCTACTTTTCCTAATGCAAGCGGAACTTTACGTTCTGGAAATACAGGAAAAATTCGTTTAGGAATTAACCATGACGATGCAATCCTTGTTCCGCAATCGGCAACTATTGAAATGCAGGATAAAGTATTTGTTTTCACTGTAAACAAAGAAAATAAAGTAAACAAAATGCCTATCACAATTATTGGTAAAAGCGGTACAAACTATCTTATTAGCGATGGTGTAAAATCTGGTGACCAAATTGTGGTAAGCGGAATTGACAAACTTCAGGAAGGGCAAGTTATTCAGCCTCAAAAAGCAACAGCAGTTGCGCAAATCATTACTAAAAAATAATTTTTACGAAAATGTTCAAAATATTTATACAAAGACCTGTACTGGCAACTGTTATCTCCATTTTATTGGTTATACTCGGTGTACTTGGACTTACAAAATTGCCTTTACAACAGTTTCCTGATATTGCACCGCCATCGGTTTTGGTAACGGCTGTTTATCCGGGAGCGAATGCAGAAACGGTTTTACGTTCTGTTGCACCATCTCTGGAAGAATCTATAAATGGTGTTGAAAACATGACGTACATGAGTTCTACTGCCAGTAACGATGGTACTCTTGCTATTACTGTTTTCTTTAAATTAGGTACAGATGCCGATCAGGCTGCGGTAAACGTGCAAAACAGAGTTGCTCAGGCAACAAGTCAATTGCCGGCAGAGGTTGTTCAGCAAGGTGTAATCACGGCAAAACAACAAAACAGTTTTATCATGGCGATTGGTATGTATACCGAAGATGAGTCAAAATACGATCAGACTTTTGTTGCTAATTATGCTCAAATTAATATTATTCCTGAAATTAAACGTATTCCGGGTGTAGGTTCTGCCAGTATTTTTGGTGGAGTAAAAGATTATTCGATGAGAGTTTGGTTAAATCCAACTCAAATGTCGACTTACAACGTGACGCCAAACGAAGTTATGGCAGCGATTCAGGACAAAAGTTTAGAGGCTGCTCCGGGTAAATTTGGAGAAAGAAGTAAAGAGGTTTTTGAATATGTAATTAAATACAAAGGAAAACTTACCAAACCAGAAGATTATCAAAATATTGCAATTCGTTCTAATGCTGATGGTTCTATTCTTCGTTTAAAAGATGTTGCCAGAGTTGAACTTGGTTCATATTCTTATAACAGTTTAACACGTTTAAATGGTAAAAAAGGAATCGTAATTGGAGTAATTCAGTTAGCGGGTTCTAACTCAAATGATATTCAGGTTGCGATTAACAAATTGATGATTAAAGCATCAAAAGATTTCCCAACGGGTATCAAACACAATATTTTCTATAGCACAAAAGTATCTTTAGATCAATCGATCGATCAGGTAAAACACACTTTATTAGAAGCTTTTATCCTGGTATTTATTGTGGTATTTATCTTCCTGCAAGATTTTAGATCAACATTAATCCCGGCTATTGCTGTACCTGTAGCAATTTTAGGAACGTTCTTCTTCATGCAATTATTCGGATTTTCGATCAACCTTTTAACGCTTTTCGCATTAATTCTGGCGATTGGTATTGTGGTCGATGATGCAATTGTGGTCGTCGAGGCCGTGCATGCGAAAATGGAGCACAAACATTTGTCTCCAAAAGTAGCAACACATGAAGCAATGCACGAAATAACGGGTGCTATTATCTCGATTACGCTGGTAATGGCTGCTGTATTCCTGCCGGTTGGTTTTATGGAAGGCTCAACAGGAGTTTTCTATCGTCAGTTTGCTTTTACGATGGCAATTGCAATTGTAATTTCAGCCGTAAATGCTTTAACATTAAGCCCTGCCCTTGCCGCTTTATTCTTAAAAGATAATCACGCAGCAAATGAAGACGGAAGCGCTCCTTATGTGAAACAAGGCTTTAAACAAAAATTCTTTAACGGATTCAACAAAAGTTTTGATTCATTGACAAACCGTTATGTGGGCGGATTAAAATTCTTAATTCGTAACAAATGGGTTAGTTTAGGAGGTTTGGCTTTAATTACTTTCGCAACTGTGGTAATGGTTAAAACTACACCTTCAGGATTTATTCCAACAGAAGATCAGGGATTTATTGCGATTGCCGTAAATACTCCTTCCGGAACATCTCTTGACGGAACTCAAAAAGTAATGACTGAAGCTGAAAACACTTTAAGAGGTCTTGATGCGTCACGATTTGTAACCGCGATTTCTGGTTTCAACTTATTGACAAACTCAACAAGCCCGTCTTCTGCAGTAGTTTTCGTATTGCTTAAGCCAAATGAAGAACGTGGAAAAGTAAAAAATATTGATGAAATTATGAATGAAGTTCGTGGCAAATTGGGCGCAATTTCTGGCGGAAGTTTCTTCGTATTTAGTTTCCCAACTGTTCCTGGATTTAGTAACGTTGAAGCTTTAGATTTGGTTCTTCAGGATAAAACCGGAGGTAAACTGGATAAATTTAGTGGAATTTCTCAAAACTTTATCGGAGAATTGATGAAACGTCCTGAAATTGCTGTAGCCTTTACTTCTTTCAAAGCCGATTATCCTCAATTGCAATTGGATATTAATGATGCAAAAGCAGATCAATTAGGTGTAAAAGTTAAAGATATTCTGCAAACCATGCAAGCTTATTTTGGTAGTGCGCAAGCGTCTGACTTCAACCGATTTGGTAAATATTACAGAGTTGTTGTTCAGGCAGATATTGCAGACAGAGCAGATCCATCAGCGATTGATCGTGTGTTTGTAAAAAATAAAGATGGAGAAATGGTTCCGTTAAATACTTTGGTAAAACTAAGCCGTATTTATGGTTCTGAAACTGCTTCGAGATACAATTTATTTAACTCAATTGGTATAAATGCAATTCCGAAACCTGGTTTTAGTTCCGGAGATGCCATTAAAGCAATTGAAGAAGTGGCAGCACAACAATTGCCTGCAGGTTATGGATTTGAATTTTCTGGACAAACCCGTGAAGAAATTTCTTCAGGAGGTCAGTCGGCAACAATTTTCCTATTGTGTTTGATATTCATTTATTTCCTACTTGCTGCACAGTATGAAAGTTACATCTTGCCTTTAGCAGTAATTCTTTCAATCCCTGCAGGTATTTTTGGAGTTTTCGTAGCCATCGGTTTAACCGGAATCGAAAACAACATTTATGTACAGGTTGCATTGGTAATGCTTATTGGACTGCTCGCCAAAAATGCCATTTTGATTGTCGAATTTGCCGTGCAGAAACGAAAATCAGGTCAGGCATTAGTAAAAGCTTCTATAGACGCTGCAAAATTACGTTTACGTCCAATTATCATGACGTCTCTGGCTTTCGTAGTAGGATTAATTCCGATGATGAGTGCCACAGGACCTTCTGCTCAGGGTAACCACTCTATTAGTATTGGTGCCGCCGGAGGTATGATTTCGGGAGTAATTCTTGGGTTGTTAATCATCCCGGTTTTATTTATCGTATTCCAACATTTACAAGAAAAGGTTTCCGGAAAACCGGTAGCCGTAATTCATAACGAAGAAGAAAAATAAGAATGGAAAATTATATAACGACAATCCTGGTGACCATTATTATTGGCATCGCCTATATATCGTACAAAATCGCTAAAGATCTGGATAACAGAAAAGATACTTGTACAGAAATTTAATGACAACATATAAAATGAAAAAGTATATAACCAAAATCGTGATGGTCGCCATTTTGATCACCACAATAATATCCTGTAAGGTTTCAAAGGATATTGAAACTCCAAAAGATGCATTTCCTGAAAATTTCAGGAATGCATCAACTTCAACAGATACAACGAGTATTGCCGATGTGGAGTGGAAAAATTTCTTTACAGAGAAAGATGTTATTCAATTGATTGATAGTGCTGTGGCAAGAAATAATGATTTGCAAATCGCTACCAAAAATATCGAAATTGCTCAATACAGATTCACACAATCAAAATGGGGAAATGTACCTCAGGTAAATTTATTTGTGAATGCAAGTACGAGCAATCCGTCTGACAATAGTTTTACGGGAATGAATTTGAATCAGGCTTTGGGTCAAAAGCATATTGATGATTATTCTGCAGGAGCTTCACTTTCGTGGGAAGCTGATATTTGGGGAAAAATCCGCAATCAGAAAAAAGGTGCTTATGCAGGTTATCTTCAATCTGAAGAAGTTAGAAAAGCATTGCAGACCAATATTGTAGCCAATGTTTCAAAAGGATATTACAATCTTTTGATGCTGGATGCACAATTAGAAATTGCAAAACAAAACGTAAAATTAAATGATAGTACCACTACTATCATCAAATTAAAATATGATGCAGGTCAGGTAACATCATTAGCAATTCAACAATCTGAAGCTCAGAAATTAAACTCAGCGCAATTGATTCCGTTATTGGAACAAAACATTGCCATTCAGGAAAATGCTTTGAGCGTATTGACAGGATCTTTTCCAAATTCAAAAGAAAGAACTACCCGTTTGAGTTCACTTGAAGTTAAAAACAATAACGCAATCGGAATTCCTTCTAGTTTAGTAAGCAGAAGACCTGATGTAAAAAGTGCAGAACTGGCTTTAAAAGTTGCCAATGCTAATGTTGGAATCACAAAAGCTGATTTGTATCCTGCATTGAAAATTACGGCTCAGGGTGGAGTTAACTCTTTCGAAACCAGCAGTTGGTTTAACATTCCTGCTTCGTTGTTCGGAACTGTTGCCGGAGGTTTAACACAGCCTTTATTCAACAACAAAAGAGTTAGAACGCAATATAATATCGCTGTCGCGGAAAGAGAAAAAGCAGTTTTAACTTTCAGACAATCAGTTTTAGTTGCTGTAAGCGAAGTAGCTGATGCTTTGGTAAGAGTTGAAAAATTAGAGCAACAGGAAACTTTTCTGCAAGAACGCGTAAAAACATTACAGCTAGCAATTAAAAATTCGAATCTGCTATTCAAAAACGGAATGGCTGAATACCTTGAAGTACTTTCTGCGCAGGCAAATTTACTTCAAAGCGAATTAGAATTAGCTGATATTAAAAGACAACAACTTTCTGCCAATACCGAGTTATATCGCGCTTTAGGCGGAGGCTGGAGATAATACCCGTTTTTAATTATTTATTTGAGATTACGCTGCAAGACTTTGGTTTTGCAGCGTTTTTTTTTGGTTTGCCACGAAGGCGCTAAGGCGCAAAGTTTTTTTTGGATGCTGATGACACGGATTCGCAAGCGAAAACACGGATGGTCGCGGATTTGTCTTTGCGAGGAACGAAGCAATCTCAATTGCTGGATCGACAAAAGTTTACATCATCATATATTATCTATTCTCTTTAATCTATTCTCTTTAATCTATTCTCTTTACTCTAAAATTCTAAAATCCAACATCTGTCCCAAATGACCCTAAAATAGTCGCAAATACCTATACTTTATAAAAAATAACATTGGTAGATTTGTATTAAGTAATTAACAAATAACTATTTAAATATTAACCAATGAAAAAAGCAAAGATGATTTTCTGGATTACAACTATTATTATTTTCCTGTTTGAAGGTGTTATGCCGGCACTGACTTCTCAAAGTGAAATGGCAAAAGAAGGAATCAGGCATCTTGGATATCCTGAGTATTTTGGAAATGCCTTAGTCGTTTTTAAAATTATCGGTGTATTGATATTAGTGATTCCGCAAGTTTCAAATCGTGTTAAGGAATGGGCTTATGCTGGTTTTGCTTTCGATTTTATATTTGCTTCAATAAGTCATTTTGCGGTTGATGGAGTTGATTTTCAAGGCTTTTTTCCTTTAATCTTTTTAGCGATTTTGGCGGTCTCCTATATTTATCACCATAAAATAGAGCAATATAAAAACATCGCTTTATAAATTCAATAACTGATGATAGAAGTTTTTAAAACAAATGTTCAGGAAATGGAGCAATCAAAAATGATTGTGGTGAAACTTCTTGAGCATTTTCCAAACAGCATCATCAATTTTGATCTCGAAGATTGTGATAAAATTTTGCGGGTTCATGCTGCATCCATTTCAAATCACAGCATTATCGAACTTTTAAATTCTTATGGTTATCATTGCGAACCTCTTCTTTAAAGATACAAAATATTGATTTTTAGAAGTTTAATTTTAAAATCGTAAATTTGGTTGTAGCAGTAATCTTAAATAACAGAAAAATGAACATACCAAAAAATCATCAGGTTGTAATGCCGTATTTAATTGTAAAGGGAGCATTAAAATTTATAGAATTTACAAAAAACGTTTTTAATGCGACTGAATTACAAGCGCCATTATTGCGCGAAGACGGAACTGTTCAGCATGCTGAAATCACGATGCACACCAGCACCATTATGGTGACAGACGAAACCACAGATTTTAAGGTGCAAAATGCCAACTTATTTGTATATGTACCCAATGCCGATGAAAGTTTTAAAAAAGCAATCGCTGAAGGTGCAACAGTTTTAATGGAATTAAGCGATCAAAATTACGGCAGGACTTGTGGTGTAACAGATTCCTTTGGAAACATCTGGTGGATCACATCAGTAGATAAATTGACCATTTAAATTTAAAAAAAATGAAAACAATAGTGCAAAAAGATATTGTTGAGACATTCAAAAAATTAAACGGAATTCTTTCTGAATTTTCTGAAAGTGAATTAAATACCGTTCCGTACAAAGGAAGCTGGACTGCTGCACAAACAACACAGCACATTATTCTTGTCTGTTCCGGTTATCCCGAATTATTTGCCGGAAAAACCGAAAAAACTACCAGAAAACCTGATGAAAAAATTAAAGAGATTGAAAGCATCTTTTTAGACTTCAATACAAAAATGGATGCGCCCGATTTTGTAAAACCTGACATTAAGGACTACAGTAAAAATTCGTTAACTTTAGCTTTGCTAAATATAGAATCTGATTTGCTAAATGCTTCAGAAACTTGTGACTTAACGCTCACCTGCCTGGATTTTGAAGTTCCAGGATTTGGAAAATTCACCATTTTAGAATGGATTTATTTTGGTTTAATTCATGCCCAACGACATACAAAGCAATTACATGATATTTTTAGTTATGCTACGAAACTCTAAAATCATTTTATGAAATCAAAAGCGGGAACAATATTTTTAGCAGGATTAATTGCCGGAACACTTGATATTTTAGCTGCTATTTTTATCTACGCCATTCTTTTACAAAAAAGTACTCCAATAAAAATTCTGCAATCTATTGCCAGTGGAATATTCAAGAAAGAGGCCTACAATAACCCACAAATGGCTTGGTACGGATTGGGTTTCCATTTTATAATTGCCCTGATTTTTGCCTGGCTTTACTTTATTATTTATCCCTATTTAAACTTCTTAAAAAAGAGTGCCCTCGTTTCGGGATTTCTTTATGGCATTTTTGTCTGGATTGTAATGAACTTAATTGTCCTTCCAATTGTATTTCCGGTTTTACCGGCTAAACATTTTGATTTTCCTTTAATTTTATCGGTCTTAATTCTTATATTTTGTATCGGTTTCCCAATTGCTTTTATAGCGCGGAAGTTTTATTCTTTTAAATAAATATTCAATTTTCTTAACCATTATACGACAAACGCGACAGGTTTTAAAAACCTGTCGCGTTTACCCGCGTAATACCACTTGAAACTTGAAACCTGAAACAAAAAAACAACAAACAAAAAAAAGCGACACTCCCCAAAGTATCGCTTTTTTTGATTTATGTAATAATCAGTTTATCACTAAACTTTTCTTCTTCCGCTTATTAATGAAAGTATAAATAATACGATAAATATGAAGAATAAAACTTTTGCGATACTAGCTGCTCCAGCGGCAATTCCACCGAAACCAAATATTCCGGCTACTATAGCTAGAATAATAAAAATGACTGTCCAACGTAACATATGATTTGTTTTTTTAGTTAATAAAAGTGACTTTTTGGGTCTGTTTGTTATTCAAATTTCTTTCTTAAATAAAAGCTTTATTAACTCTATCCGATAATTTATTAGCGCAATCAAATATCAAACACAATAAATTCGGAAATAGCGAAAAAGTATCAGAATTCCAATTTTAATCTTATAGAATTCCCATGAAAATGCTTTTGAGTTAAATTTTTAGTCGATTGGATTAATCCCAGCCTTGCCTTCGATCTAATTTTAGATAATATTTAAAAAGAACGTATGGAATTGGCTACAAAACATGGTGTGATACTTGAAAAAACCGAAAGGTCTTTTGAAGAATTAGGAGTTTTAAATCCTGCCGTTTTTCAAGACGGAAATTCAGTACACATGTTTTACAGAGCTGCAAAAAAAGGTAACTTTTCTACTATAGGATATTGTCGATTCGAAGGACCAATGACCTTGGCAGAAAGAAATGCTGAACCAATCTTTGTTCCCGAATACATTTATGAAATTCATGGAGTTGAAGATCCGAGGATTACAAAAATTGATGATTTGTATTACCTCACCTATGTTACTTATGACGGAATAAATGCGTGCGGAGCTTTAGCGGTTTCGAAAGATTTGAAAAAATTTAAAAAGAAAGGAATTATTACGCCGAGATTCATTTTGAATGAATTTACGAACCTGATTAGAAAACATTTAGAAAATCCAAGTATTGCAAAAATACTTGCTTTTAATGTCAAAAGAAATTATCCTTTGACAGAAACTATTAAAGAAAATCTATTTGTGTGGGATAAAAACGTGGTTTTATTTCCCAAAAAAATAAATGGAAAATTTGTTGGATTACACCGCTTATTTCCATCTATACAAATATTTAGTTTTGAAAAGAAAAAGGACCTGACAGAAGATTATTGGAAAGATTATTTAAAAAATCTGCCTGATTATCTGGTAATGGAACCAAAATATGATCATGAAACAAGTCATATTGGTCCGGGTGCTCCTCCTATCGAAACTCCGGATGGCTGGTTGCTTATTTACCATTCATCCGAAAAAAGAGAAAAAGGATTAGTGTATCATGCCTGCGCTGCAATGCTGGATATAAATAATCCTCAGATAGTTTTATCAAGGTTAAAAATACCGCTGATAACACCATCAGAATACTATGAAAGACATGGTTATGTAAATTATGTAGTTTTTCCAACTGGAACAGCCATTTTTGACGACCTTCTTTATATATATTATGGTGCTGCCGATGACAAAATTGCGGTAGCCTCTGTGAACTTAAATGACTTATTAAACGAATTAAAAAGTAATCCCCATGAAAGCAATATCTAATAAATCAAAAATCGTTTTTTTATCAACATTTCCACCAACACAATGTGGAATTGCTACTTATACGCAGGATACAATAAAAGGTATTACCGATGTTTTTGGTAAATCTATAGCATGTGAAATTTGCGAATTGGTTAAGGAACCAAAAGAAAATCCAACACAGGCTTTTACTTTAAACACCAATAACAGGGAAGAATACTCAAAAGTTGCCGAAGAAATTAATGATGACGAAAGCATCAAACTAGTTCATATTCAACATGAATTTGGATTGTTTGGCGGAAATTACGGCGACCATTTATTAGATTTCTTGAATGTGATCAAAAAACCGGTTACGTTTACGTTTCATACCGTACTTCCTAACCCGAATAACGAATTAAAAACATTTGTAAAATTACTTTTGAGTTATAGTAATTCTGTATTTGTGATGACCAAAAGATCTGAAGAAATATTGATTAACGATTATAACATTCCACAAGATTTTATTACAACAATATCTCACGGAACTCACGTTGTAGTTTATGAAGCACCGGAAACGGCAAAAGCAAAATTTGGAATTCAAGACAGAAAAGTGTTATCAACTTTTGGCCTTTTAGGCGAAGGAAAAAATATTGAAACAGGTTTAAGATCTTTACGCAAAATTGTTGAACACACGCCAAATGCACTCTATTTGATTATTGGCAGAACACATCCTAATTTAATAATTGATGGCGTAGATACATACCGTGAAAAACTAGAAGCCATCGTTAATGAATTAGACTTGCACGATAATGTTCGTTTCATTAACCAATATCTTGAAACAGAAGAACTTTTAAGCTATTTGCAGGCTACAGATATTTATCTGTTTACATCCAAAGATCCAAATCAGGCAGTAAGCGGCACTTTTTCTTATGCAATGAGTTGTGCTTGCCCAATTGTGGCATCGAAGATTCCGCATACAAAAGAAGTCCTTACGGAAGATTCAGGAATTCTGGTTGATATTGGAAATGAAGACCAATTTGCAGAAGCAGCAATAAAATTACTTTCTGATGAAAATCTAAGAGAAGAAATGGGTAAAAACGCCTTTAGAAAAACCCGTGCCTGCTCTTGGGAAAATATAGCAATTGCGCACATCAATACATACAAAAAACTGATTGAGGATACAACAGAAATTAAATTTACATATCCGCCAATTGAATTAGCGCATGTTAAAAAAATGACAACAGAACTTGGAATTATCCAATTCAGCAAAATTTCTGTTCCGGATCTTTCTTCAGGTTATACTTTAGATGATAATGCAAGAGCTTTGGTAGCACTTTGTATGCATTACAAACTTACAGAAGACAAAGCCGATTTGCCTTATATTTTAATTTATCTGGATTTTATCGAACGTTGCCAAAAACCAAAAGGCAATTTCATGAATTATGTTGATGAAAACAACCGCGAACATATTGAGCAAAATGCCGAAGTAAATCTGGAAGATTCTAACGCACGCGGAATCTGGGCATTAGGAACAGTTGTTTCTATTAGAAAAATTTTGCCTGAAGCAATTGCAAAAAAAGCTTCAAAATGTTTATTGAATTCTTTAAAATGGGCCGAAACTATTCAATCGCCTCGTTCTATAGGTTTTGCAACAAAAGGTTTGTATTTATATCACAGTGCTGTTCCTAATTTATATGTGGCAGCCATTATCAATAAGCTAAATGCTAAATTGTTGTATAATTACGAGGTTCATGCCACTAAAGACTGGAAATGGTTTGAAAATTATTTAACATATGGAAACGGAATTTTACCGGAGTCTATGCTTTATGCTTATTTGGTTACCAACAAGCCTATTTACAAAAAAGTGGCTATGGAATCGCTTGATTTCTTAATCTCTAAAACTTATAAGGGCGATAATTTCAAAGTAATTTCAAATAATGGCTGGTATCATAAAGACTCAGAGCCTGCAGAATATGGAGAACAGCCAATTGATGTTTCATACATGATTCAGACCTTAAATTCGTTCTACGGCGCATTTAAAAACCCTGAATACAAACGTTTGATGAAAATTGCATTCAACTGGTTCTTAGGTAAAAATCATTTGAACCAAATTATGTACAATCCGGTTAGCGGTGGTGGATATGATGGTTTGGAAAAAGAGAATGTCAATCTAAATCAGGGTTCAGAATCGACAGTTTGCTATTTAACCGCAAGATTAATAATGGAGAACCTGAAATTATCTGAAAGTAAAGTTATTCCGTTAATGAACGCAAAAACCGACATGGCCATTAATTCATAATATTTTAACTATACCAATAACTATATTTAAGTAACAGTTGTTACCGTAAAATCCCTTCCTTAATGGAAGGGATTTTTTGTTTTTTAAGGGGATTCTGGTAACTGCTTAAGAAAATTTTACCGCAAAGCACGCCAGGTTTTTTGACCATTGAGTTTTTATAAAAAGAGAAAAGTTCGAAAAGCTAAATCAAAACAAAGCTTTGCGAAATTTATGTTTTCTAAACATACGACCAGAGAAAAATCTTTGTGTGCTTTGCGGTAAAATAATTAGCTCGCATAAAATTATCCCTATAAAATCTAGTCCCGACGCAACGTAAATTTTTTAAAGTTATTGTTTTCAATGTAAATTATATAAACCTCAAAAAAAGTTATGTAATATTTTTCGTTAACAATTAGGATAACTTTAATATTAAATAAGAAAGGAAATTAAAATATGTTAAAATATTGATTTTCAATCTAATCTCACCAACTAAAACAACTTATTTTGATACTCACTTTAAAAAATACATTCGAAGAAGTAGGAAATGCAACGTTGTTTGCAAAGCAGTTTTTTAAGGAAGTATTCATACCTCCTTACGAAACCAGACAGTTTTTGAAACAATGCTATGTCATCGGATATAAATCATTGCCGCTTGTAGCGATAACAGGTTTTATTATGGGACTTGTACTTACCATGCAATCACGACCAACTTTGGTAAAATTTGGTGCCGAATCCTGGTTGCCGGGAATGGTGGCGCTTTCGCTAATAAGAGAAATTGCACCTGTTATTACAGCCCTAATTTGTGCAGGAAAAATTTCATCTGGAATTGGTGCCGAATTAGGCTCCATGAAAGTAACAGAGCAAATTGATGCTATGGAGGTTTCTGCCATTAATCCTTATAATTATCTGGTTGTAACGCGCATTTTAGCCTGTACATTAATGGTGCCGATATTAGTTTTTTTTGCAGATGCAATAGGAATTATGGGTGGTTTTGTAGGTGTTAATATTCATGGCGATGTCAATTTTTACAGATACCTGACACAAATTATTCAGTCTTTGGAATTTTTGGATTTGATTCCGGCAACGATAAAGACTTTTTTCTTCGGATTTTTTATTGGTATGATTGGATGTTATAAAGGATTCAACGCCGCAAACGGAACCGAAAGTGTGGGTAGAGCCGCAAACTCCGCTGTTGTAACGGCATCTTTGACCATTTTTATTATAGACATGATAGCCGTGCAAATAACCGATTTATTTTTTTAAAGATGATCAAGGAAGAAAAACATATAGAAAAAGAACCGAAAGCTAAAGACAAAAAAGCGATCATCGAAATCAAGGATTTGCACAAAACCTTTGGCAAAAACAATAAAGTTTTGCAAGGCGTAAATCTTACCGTAAACAAAGGCGAAGATTTGGTGATTTTAGGCCGTTCTGGTTCCGGAAAATCGGTTACTATAAAATGTATTGTTGGTTTAATAGAACCCGACAAAGGCGAAATCAAGGTTTTTGACGAAAATGTCTTGCATCTTAAAAAAACTGAACTCAATGAGATCAGGGTCAGAATTGGATTTTTATTTCAAAGCGGCGCCTTATACGATTCAATGTCAGTTAGAGAAAATTTAGCCTTTACGTTAAGAAAACACAAAAGAGATTTAAGCGCCGAAGAAATTGAAAGTCAAGTTATTGAAGCACTAGACAGCGTAGGTTTAAGTGAGGCTATTGATAAAATGCCATCTGAATTATCCGGCGGAATGCAGAAGAGAATTGGCTTAGCCAGAACTCTGATCTTAAAGCCAGAAATTATTTTATATGATGAACCAACAACCGGTTTAGATACGATAACATCAAGAGAAATCAGCGAATTGATTCTCGACATAAAACATAAGCGCAAAACAACTTCGATCATTATTACACACGATATGGCTTGTGCCAAACTTACTGCAGACCGTATTATGGTTTTAAAAGAGGGTGTAATTCATGCCGAAGGAACATACGAAGAATTAGAAAAAAGCGAAGACGAATGGGTACGCTCTTTTTTTCAATAAAAAAACAAAAACAAAATAGAAATCATGGATAAGCAATCTGGATATACTTGGAAATTAGGAATGTTTGTAACAATTGGTTTGTTGCTTTTTATAATAGCAATTTACTTTATCGGGAAACAAAAAAACCTGTTTGGTTCTACATTCAACATCACTTCACAATTTAAAACCGTGAGCGGTTTAGAAGTTGGTAACAATGTTCGTTTTTCAGGAATAAATATCGGAACGGTCGAAGAAATCAGATTAATAAACGATTCTTCGGTAGTGGTAAGTATGGTTATCAAAGATGAAGTTCGCGAATTTATTAAAACAGACGCCCGCGCCAGCATTGGTTCTGATGGGTTAATGGGAGATAAAGTATTAACGATTTCTCCTGGAGTAAAATCTACAAAACCAGTTGAAAATAACGGTACAATTGCTTCTGTAAACGGAATCGAGATGAACGACATCATGAAAAGCGTTAAAAAAAGTGTTGACAATGCCGGTATAATTACTGAAGAACTGGCCATTTTTAGTCATAGTATGAACAACGGAAACGGAGCACTCGCAAGATTAGTTCGCGATGATAAAATGGCAAACAGCGTTTCAAATACCCTTTCAAATCTTGAATCAGGCACAAAAGGTTTCAGCGAAAATATGGAAGCTGCAAAAAGTAACTTTTTACTAAAAGGATACTTCAAGAAAAAAGAAAAAGAAAAAGAGAAAAAGAAAGAAGAACTAAAAGAGCAAAAAGAAGAGCAAAAAGAAAAGGCTGAAAAAGCACAAAAGGAAAAAGAAGAAAAAGCGAAAGAGCAAAAAGAAAAAGAAGAAAAACAAAAAGAAGAAGACGCCAAAAAAGCAGAAGCTGAAAAAAAAGAAGCTGCTGACAAAGCCAAAAAGTAATTTAAATACACGCCTATGAATTCGTCTTTCAAAAATATTGCCTTAAAAATACTCAAAGTAACAGGAATAACAATAGCATCTATTTTGCTGTTGTTATTTGTCATTCCGCTATTATTTCCCGGAAAGATAGCTTCTGAAGTAAAAAAAATAGCCAACGACCGATTGGATACAAAAATGGAATTTTCGAAATCGAGACTTTCATTTTTTACGCATTTTCCGTCGTTAACCGTTTCTCTTGACGATTTATCACTAACCGGTTCTGCGCCGTTTGGAAACGATACTTTGATAAAAGCAGAACAGGTTGCGTTTGGTATTAACTTAAAAAGGCTGATTTTTGACAATGAAGTAAAAATCAATAAATTATACGTTTCTAATGCCTTAATAAACGTAATGGTGAACCAAAAAGGACAAGCCAATTACAACATTTATAAGGCTCCGGAAGAAGACAAAAACAAAGCCGACGATCCCGAAGAAGGAACAGCGATTCGGTTAGAACGTATTGATCTTGAAGATTGTCACGTAAAATACAACGATCGATCTGCAAAGATTTTGATTGATGCAAAAGGTTTCAATTATGTCGGAAAAGGAAATCTAAGCGAAGATATTTTTGATTTAAATACTGATGCTAAAATTGACAACATTGATTTTTATTATGACCGAACTGCTTACCTGAGAAAGAAAGAATTACGTGCCGATTTAATTACCAGAATTAACACGCATGCGCTTTCGTTTATTCTTCAAAAAAATGAATTAAGAATCAATAAATTACCTTTAACTTTTACCGGTTTATTTACGATTTTAAGAGATGGTTATAAAATAAATATTAAAGCAGCTTCAAAAAACACAACTGTAAAAGATTTATTTTCTGTTATGCCGCCGGAATACTTAACCTGGCTGGATGAAACCGAAATTTCCGGAAAAAGTGATTTGCTTTTGTCTTTTAGAGGAAATTATAATGTTTCAAAAAATCAAAAACCAGATTTGGCTTTCAATTTAAAAATAAATGAAGGCGCGATAAATTACCAAAATGCACCCGCTCCATTGACTGATTTTCAAATGGATCTCAATACCGTTTTACCTTCTCTTGATGTAGAAAAACTATTAATCAACTTAAGAACCTTAAAGTTTAAAGTTGGTGAAAAAGATTATTTTACCGCTTATCTGCATAGCAAAGGATTTAACGAAATGACTGTCGATGCAAGCGTAAAAGGCGCGCTCGATCTGGCCACAGTTGATGCTGCTTTGGGTTTGAGTTCTATTGATTTAAAGGGAATTTTAAAAACAAATATTCAGGCGAAAGGTGTTTTTAGTACTTCAAAAAAACTGTTTCCAAAAACCATTGGCGGAATTTCATTGCGAAACGGCTCTCTAAAAACAGACTCCTATCCTAACCCAATTAGTGATATTACTTTTATTGCCAACGTACTCAACAAAGCCGGAACATTTGAAGACTTAATTGTGGCTGTTGCTCCGGCATCTTTTGTTTTTGAAGGAAATCCGATGTATGTAAACGCAACGCTTTCTGACTTTAATGACTTGGTTTACAATGCCAAAATTAAAGGCGAATTGAATGTTGGACGAATCTACAAAGTATTTTCTCAAAAAGGTGTCGACATTACCGGCTGGGCAAAAGCAGATCTTTCTTTAAGAGGAAAACAAAGCTACGCCACAACCGGACAGTACAATAAACTGGATAATCGCGGAACTATTATTCTTAAAAATATTAAAGCAACCTCTGAACTTTTTCCGAAAGCATTTTATATCAAACAGGGAAATTTCCGTTTCCAGAACGAGAAAATGTGGTTCGAAAAATTTGATGCTTTTTATGGAAAGTCAGATTTTGCCATCAATGGATATCTGCTAAATACAATCAATTACTTTTTGGAATCTCACGGAACTTTGAGTGGGAATTTCAACTTGAAATCAAAGCTGATTAATGTTGATGAATTTATGGCGCTCGAAAAAGGCGAAAATACAGATCGAAATATTGAAGTACAATACGCCAAAGAAGATCATCCAAAAATGAGCGGTGTTGTTATTGTGCCAAAAAATCTAAATGTTGGCTTAACCGCAAACGTTAACAAAGTTGAATATAACGGACTTGTTTTAAACAAACTAACCGGAAAAGTTGGTATTACAAAAGCAGGCTTTTATCTCGAAAACACCAATTTTAACATCATCGATTGTATTTTGGGAATAAACGCTACTTATAAAGATGAATCGCCAACTGCGGCGCATTTTGATGCTCATTTTACGGCTAAGGATTTTAGCGTGCAAAGAGCTTACAAAGAAATTCCGATGTTTCATGATATGGTTTCTGCTGCCGAAAAAGCACAGGGAATTATTAGCGTTGATTATAATATAAAAGGAGATTTGAACGGAAATATGGGGCCAATTTACGAATCACTTGAAGGTGGCGGAACTTTAAACCTTCGCGACGTCAAAGTAAAAGGATTGAAATTATTTGATGGAATAAGCTCCAAAACCGGACAAGACGGCCTGAATAATCCGGATATGAAAGGCATTGAAATTAAATCATCTATAGATAATAATTTAATTCATATTGAGCCATTTACATTTAGCGTTGCCAGTTTTAAGCCTACTATAAAAGGTACTACAAGTTTTGACGGATTACTGGATTTACGAATGAGATTGGGGCTTCCGCCGTTTGGTCTTGTTGGATTTCCAATTGTAATTACAGGAACGCACGAAGATCCTAAAATTAAAATATTTAGCAAAACCGGTCAAAAAATTGACGATGCCATTTATGACGAGAAAAACAACAAAGTGATTAAGGAAGAAAAAGTCAGCAAGAAACGAAAAAGTTAGAACCAAATGGAAAAGAAAAAACAAAATAGTGCATTCGAAAAATTTGCTTCCCGTGTTTCAAAAGCTGCAGGAAGCACAACAGCTTTTTTAAGTGCTTTTTTAATTGTGGTAGTTTGGGCCGTTTCCGGCCCTATTTTCAATTATTCTGAAACCTGGCAATTGGTTATTAATACAGGAACAACAATTATCACTTTTTTAATGGTTTTTTTAATTCAGAAAGCACAGAATAAGGACTCACTTGCCATTCAGTTGAAATTAAACGAATTGGTAGCTTCCAATAAAAATTCAAGCAATAGTCTGGTCGATATTGAAAGTATGACCGAAGAAGAAATGATTATTATTCAAAAATATTATCACAGACTAAGTGAACTTGCTAAAAATGAAGTAAGCATCAAAGCTTCACATTCTATTGACGAAGCCCATGACCAACACGCACGCAAGGATAAAAACAGAATAAAAACACGTACCAAAACCAAATAAAAAATGAAGTTACGCTCATCAGAAACTTACTGGCCATTAAAACATGCAATGGATATAAGCTATCCGTCATTAGACTCAGATATTACTACTGAAATACTAATTATTGGCGGTGGAATTACCGGTGCATTAATGGCATATAAACTTATTAACGAAGGAAAAAAGGTAACCATTATTGACCGCCGTGATATGTGTAATGGAAGCACTGCCGCCAGTACCGCATTACTTCAATATGAAATTGATGTATCTCTTCATGATCTTATAAAACTAAGAGGAGTCGACTGTGCCGTTAACAGCTATATAAACGGAAAAAAAGCAATTTTTGATTTGCGAATAATATGTGATGCCATAAAAAGCGAATGCGGATTTGAGTTTAAAAAAAGCATTTATTTTTGTTCTCTTAAAAAAGATCTTCCGTTTTTAAAAGCCGAATTCAAATGCCGAAAAGAGCATGGCTTTGATGTAACCTGGCTTGAAAGATGGGATCTTGAAAAAATGGGATTAAATGCTATTGCAGCAATAGAATCTAAAACTGCCGCAGTAATGGATCCGTATAGAATGGCGCAGGATTTACTCGTTTATTGCGAAAAAAAAGGACTGAAGATTTACGATCGTACCAACGTTACTTCTACCCAAAATCAAAAAGGAAAACTCGTTGCACATACGGAAGATAAATGTACGATAACAGCAGATCATATTATCAATTGCACCGGTTACGAAAGTACCGAAACACTTACTGAAAAAGTGGTCGATTTAAAAAGTACCTACGTAATCGCATCCGAAAGCCTTCCTGAATTACCAAAAGTATTTAAAAATGCTATTTTATGGGATACGTCTACACCTTATGTTTATTTTAGAGCAACCCCGGATAATCGAATTATTATGGGAGGAGGCGATGAAGATTTTAGAGATGCGAAAAAAAGAGACAAACTATTACCCAAAAAAGAAATTTATCTTTTAAAGAAATTCCAAAGAAAATTCCCAAAAGTAAAATTCAAATTAGATTATTCCTGGGCAGGAACTTTTGGCGAAACCAAAGATGGCTTACCGTACTTTGGAAAACCGAATCCAGACAAAAACGAACATTACGTGCTAGGCTTTGGCGGTAACGGAATTACCTTTAGCGTTATTGCAATGAACTCCATTCTTGATTCTATAAATAACAAACAAAATCAGGATTTGGAGTATTATAGGTTTGGGAGATAAGGTTCAGGAGGTTCAAAGGTACAGAGTTGCAGAGGTTTTTTGACCAATGTTTAACTGTAGAGGTGCACAGCAATGCGTCTTCGTATAGTTTTAGACGCACTGCTGTGCGTCTCTACGAAAAATATTCCATGAAAAATAACGTATATTTTAAATCTCTGAACCTTTGAACCTTTGCCACTTTGAACCTCACTCAATAATAAGCTCCATCTGAATATTACAACGTTTATAAGGCGTTGCCAAACCAGAAACTTTCTCAAAACCCAATTTATGATATAAGTTAATCGCCGGTTTAAGGATTGTATTACTTTCCAGATATAATTTTGATGCGCCAAGTTCTTTAGCGCTTTTTACAATTGCTTCACCAAGCAGCCAGCCAATACTTTTTCCCTGTGCTTTTGGCGAAACAGCCATTTTTGCCATCTCAAAATCATATTTTTTGTCCTTCATTTTAATAAGGGCACAAACACCAACGGGTTCATTTTGATATAAAGCAACCAAAATCTTTCCGCCTTTATCCAAAATATATTCTTTGGGATTATCCAATGCTTTATAATCCGCTTCTTCCATTTCAAAATACGTTGATATCCATTCTTCATTTAAAGCTTTAAAAGCGTCCTGATATTCGGGAGTATATTCTATAATCTGAACATCCTGGCTTTCACGCATTTTTTTCTGTTCGTTTACTCTTTTAAACAATGATTTTTGCTCCAGTAAAAATTCCCATTCTTCGAGTGCAGCCCACAAATTATGATTTGATTCAGCAATCAGAGATTCAACAGCAGCTTCAACATCAATACATTGTAACTTTATTTTTTTAGACAGAATTAATCCTTTTTCTGTCAAAGCCACAATATTTCTGCGTTTATCTGTTGTTTTTAAATTATCATTCACAAGACCTGCGGTAATCATTTCCTGAACAATTTTACTTACTGAAGGTTGCGAATGCCCAATTTCATTAGCAATTTCAGTAATTGTAATTTCTCTTTCTTCTGTAAGTGTATAAAAAACCGGAAACCATTTTGGCATAAAATCCGCTCCGTATAATTCGTAAACTTTTGCAGCATCATCTGTAATTATTGCTGTCATTAAACGCAAACGGCTTCCTAAAGCCACCTTACCTACTTTATTAAAAAAATCCATTTTATAATTGATTACATAATTAGTTATGTAAATATATGTTTTTTTTTAGATACTGAGGTTTTTTTGAGTAACAAAGTTGCAAAGGAACATAGGTACAAAGGTTTTAAAAATGGCTACGGTGCGTGTTTATAATACTATTTTACAAAAAATGTCATAAAAAAAAGACGTACAAAAATGTACGCCCTTGAAGAAAAAACTTTGAACCTTTGCTACTTTGTAACTTTGAACCTCTAAAAAACTAAGCCGTAATAGCCAACGGATTTAAATTGAATTTATATTCTTTTGGGCTGCAATTGAATTTTTGCTTGAAGATTTTAGAGAAGTAGCTTCGGCTTGTAAAACCAATGCAATACACAATTTCAGAAATATTTAAGTCCGAAGTTCTAATCAAAATTTCGGCTTTTAAAACACGCATATGTGTAATATAATCATTAACCGTGCGATTGTGAATCATTTTAAAACCTTCCTGCAATTTATTTGGTGACAGACCCGATTTTTTGCTTAATGATTTAATTGTAAATGGTTCTTCAGGATTGGCTTTTATAGCTTCAGAAAGTTCTTTGATTTCTTCCATCTCTCTTAAAGTCAAACAGTTTGTATCTTTTGTAGCAGCAGCTAAATCATCTGTATGCTGTTGAATTTCCATGGCAAGAATAATTCTTAAAATACCTTCTTTCAACAAATTACGAACTATTCCGCTTTGAGTAACAGCATTTAACTGCTCTATTTTTTCGGCAATTCTTAAATTATACGAACCTATATAAAAGAAATCTTCGACAGTATTTTTACCAAAAAAAGTTTCTCTCACATTCTCGTTCAATGAATGAGTTTGATTAACAGTGACATGAGTTCCCACAATAATCAAAGTAAATTTTGTTTTTTTATCTTTTTCAAAAAATAAAACATGTTCCTGATCTTGTTTAGAAGAAAGAATTGCTGTCTGAAACGTTTTTAATTTTCGTTCTTCGCCCGTAATTCCAAAACTATGAGATAAATTACCTTTAGAACAATAAGCAAAATAAACCGGAGACGATTTTAGGTTTAAGATATTCATTCGAACATCGGCAGAAAAAGTCATATCAAACTGCACATACGAAATATCATCATTAAATGAAGCACCTGTAATAGATCCTTTTGCAAAACTATTATTGACTTCCAAAGTATATTCATCCAAATCGAAAGTTACTTTTCCTCCTACGTTTAAAGTTAACTCCTCAAAAATATTTTCGATTTTCTCTGTATTTATAGTTACTATTTTCATTTTGCGTGGATTTAAAAATTCTACATTCTATTTTTAATAGATCTTCGAGAAACTTTTAAGAAACAGAAACATTTCTTTTAGACGTTGGATTTCCTTAAAAATCTATCTGTCAAAGTTCGTTTAATGACCTTCCGAAAATGTTATATAATTTTTGTAAATTGTTTTATAATTACCTCTAAATAATTATTTCTACTATTTAAGATTTTTTCCTCCATATAAGTAACCTGCCAAAATGAAAAGTTTCTCTTTCGCTCCAATAACCTCTAATGATGCTACTATTTTAATTTTAGGCACCATGCCCGGCACTAAATCATTAGAGCTCAATCAATATTACGGTCATAAACAAAACAATTTCTGGAAATTTATATTCACTATTTTAAAAGAAGATTTTTCAGATGATTATGAAACCAAAAAAGCACTTTTACAAAAAAATAAAATAGCACTTTGGGATGTGTTGCAATTTTGCGAACGAGTGGGAAGTTTAGACAGTGCCATAAAAAATGAAATTGCCAATGATTTCGAAACTTTCTTAAAAAGTCATCCTAACATAAAAACCATACTTTTTAACGGACAAAAAGCGGCGGCTTTCTTTAAAAAATATGTTCATCTTCAAAAAGAATATCAATTAATCATCTTACCATCATCAAGTCCGGCCAATGCGAGTAAAACTTTCCAGTCTAAATTAGAAGAATGGAAAATTATTGAAACCTTAATTTAAAAATTCAATATTTGAATTCTATAATAAAATCATTTTAAAATGTAACAAAAAACGACCGCTTCTAAAATAATTTTACCAAAGGTTTTAAGATATTTAAAATAATTAATCCTTTTAATTTATATGGACTCACTACTTATAAATTATTGCCAGGGAATTAGATTATAAAATATTGGTTGTTAGTTTATTTTTAAATAAAAGCTATTCTTCATTGAATAGCTTTTATTAATTTAAAGCTAGTATTTAATGCAGAAGAAATCATGAAAATTCAAACATATTCAAACCATATTAGATTTTATTCATGGCATCATTTTATTTATTATCCTGTTTTGATCGCGTTTTTGGCAGGAAGTATCTATTTTGTCTGCAACACAAACGATAAATTAATCTGGACATTTATAAGTGTCTGCTTTATTTTTTTGTTCTGTCTTGCTTTTATGCTGCGTCAGCATTATGCAATTACCCTCCAAAACAGAATTGTTAGACTAGAGCTTCGTTATCGTTATTTTACACTCACCGGAAAAAGATTAGAAGAATTTGAATACAAATTAACCGACGATCAATTATTTGCCCTGCGTTTTGCGCCAGATAATGAACTGCTAGGTTTAATCGACGATGCCATCAAAAATAATCTCTCCGGCAACGCCATCAAAAAGGCAATTGTTCACTGGCGAGGTGATTATAACCGTGTTTAGCAAAACAAAAAACAACTTCCATTAGTCTCTTTTAGAGGCTTTTTTTTTGAATTAAACAAAATATCAATCAAAAATAAACCAACTCCCGGTATCTTAACAATCTGGGCGTGCCACCATCCTGCTAAGGGGGCAAACTTACCTTGCGCATATTCGCCCCCTTATCAGGATGCTGTCGGGCTATCCGCTCCGCGCGGCGGATTGCTCCTATCCCTCACGCGACATTCAGTATTCAAAAAAAAAATCAGTTTTTAAAACATTCTTACAAAATTAATTCACTAAAAAAAACACAAAAGTATCTTTATTTTTACAAAATAAAACATACAATACTGATAATCAAATAAATCTAAAAAATAATAAAATAAAAAAAGTAAGAAGAACGTTTTTTTTTGTTAACTTTAATTGCTAATTTTTGTCAATAAACCTAAAAAACAATCCTATGAAAAAATTATTTTCTTTGTTGGTTATTTCACTTTTTTGGTTTTCAGCTCAGGCACAAACCACAGCCGAAATTCCCGCCGAAACCACTTTACCTACTTTACAAAATAATAACGATTTAGAAGATCTTCAGGATTATGATGTCAACGAATTGCCCTGGCACGCCAGACGCTTTAAATTTACTGCCGGAGCATTTTTTCCCCTAAACAACACGCAGATACAGGTTGGAAGAAATAGTACCGATACAGGAACCGAGATAGACCTCGAAAACGATCTGGGATTTTCAAAATCGAGCGTCTCCTTTTTATCAACCTTTGAGTGGCGTATTTCAAGAAGATCAAGACTAGGTTTTGAGTATTTTAATTTAGACAGAACTTCATCAAAAACTTTAGAAAGAGACATTACTTTTGGCGATAACACTTATAACGTAAATGCCAGAGTGAGTGCTTATTTTAACGTTCAGATTGCAAGAATCGCGTATGGATATGCCTTTTTATCTAAACCAAAATACGAAGCGGGTTTATTAATAGGATCCCACGTTATGTTTGTCGATTTAGGTCTGCGCCTTGAGGGAGAAGGGCAAAGCCTTGAATATAGAGATAGTTTTAATTTTACCGCACCATTGCCAGATGTTGGAGTCTGGGGAGAATTTGTTCTGGGAGAACGCTTTGGTCTTTATGTAAATGCCAATTACCTCGCCGTAAAAATCGACAATACCGACGGTAGAATTCTGAGTTATAATCTATCTCTATTATATAATGTACACAAAAACTTCAGTCTAACTGCCGGATACACAGGACTTAATTTTAAAATTGATACCATAAGAGAGAGACTAAACGGATATCTAAAATGGGGTTACAATGGTCCTACGCTTTCAGCAGCCTATACTTTTGGAAATCATGTTAAGCTTTATAAACATTAGTTTTTTAAAAAAGGTGCTGAGGGACTAAGGTTCTAAGGTTATTCCTTAAAACTTGAAATGACAAAACTACTCACAAAACAAAAAAATCCGCGACAATCCGTGTTTTTCGCTTGCGAATCCGCGACATCCGCGTTCGTTATTACCCTCCTATAAACTTTTGTCGATATAGCAAATGAGATTTGCTTTCTTCTTCTTAAAGACACAAGTTGCGCTAAAATAACTTACATCACTTATACGGTGAAAAAATAACAAACCCGATATCTTCTTAAGACATCGGGTTTCTTACTCAAACATAACTCAAAATAAACTTAAACAATTATTTCTGTACCGGAGAAAATTTTATAGCTGTTCCTCCGCCAGCTGCGAGTTTAATATCCAGAACTGTTTTGCTATTTACTTTTTGTTTTGAAATCGCCACCGGATAAGGATTTGTTTTATAATTTGCTCCTGCTCCATCGGCATAAATTTCGGCTTCGTATTCTTTTCCTGAATCTAAAAATGATAATGCCACTTTTAAATCTCGTGCCTCTTTATTTGTTATAGAACCCAAATACCAGTTTTTCTCGTCCCAGTCTTTGCGGACAATTGTGGTGTATTCACCAATTTTAGAATCCAAAACTTTTGTGTCTGACCAATTGCACGGAACTTCTTTTACGAACTGAAATTCCGGTTTTCCTTCGTAATTCTCAGGTAAATCTGAAGCCATTTGCAACGGACTAAAAACAATTACATACAAAGCCAATTGATTTGCCAAAGTCGTTTGCACACGCGCTCCGGATGGTGTTTTATAATCAAAATTGAAATTCCCCGGTGTATAATCAAAGGGTCCTGAAAGCATTCTGGTAAAAGGCAAAGTCGTTAAATGTTCCGGCGTATTTCCTCCATCTACAGACCAGGCGTTGTATTCCTGACCTCTTCCGCCTTCTTGCGACATAAAGTTTGGATAGGTACGCTGTAAACCTGTTCCTTTTATAGGTTCGTGATTGTCTATCATGATATGATATTTCGCTGCCGTTTCCATTACTTTTCTATAATGGCGAGCCCCGTATTGACTGTCATGCCATTCTTTCTTATCCAGATATTTGTTTACGTAACCTGTTTTTACGGTATTTACGCCCATTTTTTGATACAATTTAAAAGCATCTTCCAGCTGACTTTCGTAGTTTTTTGTAGCTCCGGCTGTTTCATGATGACCAATTAAACGAACATTTTTCATTGCTGCATATTTGGTAATTTCTTCCAGATTAAAATCAGGATAGGGTTTTACGAAACTAAAAGCAGATCCGTCGGCAGTCCAGTCGCCGTCCCAGCCTTCGTTCCAGCCTTCGACAAGAACACCGTCGAAATTGTTCTTCGCAGCAAAATCAATATATTCTTTGGTGTTTTTTGTGGTTGCTCCATGTTTTGGGCCTTGACCCCAAGTGAATTTCTCGAGATGCATTCCCCACCAGATTCCAATATATTTTGAAGGCGTTATCCAGGAAAGATCTTCAATTTTTGAAGGATCGTTTAAATTCAGCATGATCGTGGAAGTTGCTAAATCTCCCGGATTTTTACCCACAATAATCGTTCTCCACGGCGTTGTAAATGGCGTTTCGGCATATACCTTGACACCATCTGCCCAAGGCACCAATTCGCTTTTATATTGTTTGTTATTAACTTTTAATAATGTCATTGAGGCAAAATCGGTCAAATTGGCTTCGTGAATGGCAACAAATAATTTTTCTTTGGTTTCAAAAGTAGCCGGTGTGTTTATAGTATCTGTTTTACTAACAGGCGTTTTGCGATACGTACTTTCATAGTAACTGTTTTCTCTGTGAACCGGAATCCACCAAACCTCGTTTTCTGATTTAAAAGTAAACTGCGTTGCTTCATCAGCAATTTTTACTTTGTTTAAATGAGGCTGTTTTGGAAAGAAATAGCGGAATCCTACGCCATCATCAAAAACCCTGAAAATAATATCCACCAAACGTTCTTCTCCTTTTGATTCTTTCAAATGAACAATCAATTCGGTGTGATGATCTCGCACTTTTTTGAATTCGCCCCACGGCTGTTCCCAGGTTTCGTCAGACGTTTTTTCTTCGGTGGAAACCACTTCAAAACCTTCGGTCATTTTTTGGATTCCCTGAAATTCAAATCCCATCAAAGACGGCTCAATAACCGATTTTCCATTCGATGAAAAACTGTATTGCGGCTGACCCGAAACAGTTAATTCAAAAACCAATTGGGTAGTTTTTCCAGGCGAACTGATTGTGTATGTTTTTTTAGTACCAGCACTGCACGCGTAAATCAAAATCGACGCTAAAGCAATTAAACAGTATCTATATCTTCTATTTTTCATTATTTAATTGTATTAATTACAACTCTTTATTTAATTTCATTGATCAATTGTTTTGCTTTTGCAGGCTGTGCCGAAACAAAATAATTAAAAGCCTGATCTAATTTTTGCTGCACATCAGCATTGTTTTTCTTTTCGATTCTTAAATTGTACATTTTACTGATTTCAGGAAAAACCGATTCGGTGTTTTTTACTCCGGCAAAAGCTTTTACTTTTTCGATGTAAGTGTAACCAAATTCTACTGTTGGTTCGAACATCGTTCCTTCTCCAAAGTCATTCCATGTAATTAATTGCAGATAGTTTAGATTGGCATTTTTTGCCATCGAAAGTGTTTCATCAAGCGTAACGCCGTTGTTGTGTTCGATTGTCCATCCAATCGCTGCTCCGCCTCCGCCTTCGGCATAAAAATCTTTAAAACCGGGATAAGCACTTCCTATAGCAACATTCAGTTTTGGTTTTGTATTGGTATAAAAATTTGTCAAATAAGTACTGTTTTTATACACCCAGGCATATTCTCCCGAAGCATTTGTGCCCGCTTCTACGGACTGATCCCAAAGCGTAATAAAAGTAGGTTTTATAGTTATGGTATTAAAAACATTCGTCCATTCTGCCGGCGTTTGCAATACGATTGGCCCAAAATTTAATAACAATGGTTTTCCGTTTACTTTGATGTAATTCGCATCATCAAAATAATTTTTCTCCATATAAGCCAAATCGGTTTTTGCTGCGGCTGTAACCGAAATTGCTTTTCCGGCATCGACAGCACTTTTTGTTACTCTGTCTTCGTAAACAATGGCATATTCTAAACCAACTTTATCAAGCATGGCGATTAATTGTTCTGTATTTTCTTTGACCATTCTGTAATCAAAAACGTCGTAAGTGCCGTACCAATCGATTAAAACACCATCGATTCCCGAATATTTCATTAGTAATAAATGGTTTTCGATCACATTTTTATCGCCTGAATGGTAAGGGCCAATTAGGGGATAATAATACGATGCAATTTCTCTGCGATTGTTTGCGCCTACCGTGTTCGGATTTTTGTTGGCCATTGTCCAGTGATATCCCCATTTTTTGTCGGCACTGCTTTCGTTGGTTTCAAACCACGGCATGTAGTGCACGTAAATTTTGGTGCTATTTGTTTTTTCAATCGCAACGGGCGCAACTATTTCTGGTTCTACAGGTTTATCTGAACCTTTGTCATCGCTGCTGCAACCGGCGGCGATTAAAATATTCAAAATCCCAAAAAACAATAATGTGATATATCTTTTCATATTTTTTTGTTATTTGTTTTATTTTTTTGCCACTTAATTTTCTCACGCAGATTTTGCAGATAAAGCAGATTTTTTTTTGCCACAGATTAAAAGATTGTTACAGATTTTTTAATCATTTTAATCTCTGCTAATCTGTGGCTAAAAAATTATTTCACGCAGATTATTTTCATTTTTGTCATCCTGACGGAGGAAGGATCTTCACAAGCATCTCTACAAAGATTGGCGATTTTCTGTACGGAGTTACTCGCGAAGATCCTTCCTCCGTCAGGATGACAATTACACTAAAAAAAACAGCGTGAAAAAAAATCATTTTAATCCTTTAATCTGTGGCTAAAATTATTTTCACACAAACAAAATAAATCTGCTTTATCTGCAAAATCTGCATGAAAAAAAATCATTTTAATCTGTGACAAAAAAAATAAAAGATGTCAGCCTTCCACGATTAACCAACATGGAAGACTGACATTCCAGAATCTAGTTTACAGGATATCCTGGATTCTGATTAAGGTTTTTATTTGTGGTCATTACACTACTAGGAATTGGGAAAATCGCTTTGTATTTTTCTGTCGCTCCTTTTTCCCACCATGAATCGAAGAACGTTCCAAAACGAATGTTATCCGTTCTTCTTCTTCCTTCAAAAGTAAATTCACGAAGCAATTCCTGATCAACGTAAGCAAGATCAATTGTAGCTGGCAATTCTGTTCCGGCGCGTGTTGCGATTTGCTGTAAAAATGGTTTTGCCAAATCTGCAGATCCTAAACGAACGTAACATTCTGCCTGCATCATCAAAATTTCGGCATAACGAATTACGACAAGATCGTGATCGCGTTCCCACATTTCGCCTGCTTTCATTTCGTATTTTCCTAAACGAATACCTTCATTTTCTTTGGCATCGGCAACACTTGTTACGGCTTCTGTGTAGGTTAATGGTTCTCCATTATCCATCATAATTACTTGACCGGTTGCTAAATTAATCTGATCTCCGGCCACCATACATTTTCTTCTTTTATCAGTTGCTTCAAATGCAGAATAAACGCCTGGTTGTGCGCACATTCCGTTGGCGCTCCAAGGATAATCACCAATGGCAGAAAGCGTTAATTTATGCAGATAATGACAAGACATTGATGACATATAATTTCCAACAGTTCCCGCTTTTGAATCGTACGGAATTGCAAAAATAATCTCTGGTGATTTTTCATTTTGTGTTGCAAAATTGGCGAAGAAATCAGGCGCTAAAGTATAACCCGTAACTTTCTGGCACATGTCGATACAATCCTGCCAACGCGGCGTTCCAATAAAAGCTTCTGAATTTAAATACAATCTCGCCAATAACGAATACGCCACATTTTTAGTAAATTTAGAATACACTACATTCGAAGTTAAATGCGGAAGCGCGTCCAATAATTCTTTTTCCACAAAATCATACACTTGTTTTCTGGTCGAATTTGATGGCAAAGAAGTATCCTCAAAATTGACTACGATTGGCACATTCCCAAACATATCAAGAAGATTGTAATAGTAATAGGCTCTCAACGCTTTTAATTCGGCATAAATAGGTGCTTTTGCGGCATCTGTCAAAGACGATTTATCGATTTGATAAATGATCGAATTGATCTTTGCGATTCCGGTATAGTTGTAACGCCAGGCCGAAAGAATCATACGATTGTCTGGTTTCCAGGTGTGTTTTTGTGCATCCTGATATTGTCCGCCATCGTACCAGTTTGTTCCTCTTGTTGGAATCGTGGCTTCATCTGAAACCGTTTCATTCAAAAAGAAAACGTATTCGCAAGTTGGGTAATTGTTCGAAATTCCGTCGGCAAATCCTCTTAATGAAGAATAGGCGCCACCAACCAATGCATCAATTTCTTTTGACGTATTCCCAAAGTTTCCGTCTTCTACTTTATCATACAAATCTTCGTTTAATTCTGTACATGATATCGTAAAAAGCATGCTCATCAATATTGCAGCTGTTATTTTGATTTTCATTTTTTATATTTTTGAGTTAATCGCTTAATTATTAAACGTGAAATTTAATCCAACAGAAATCGTTGTTGGGCGAGGATAATTGTTATATCTGTCAATTCCAGGCGCTGCCAATCCGGTTAAATCCATTACTCCGGTTTGGTTGATTCCGTCTTGGGCATTTAGACCAATTTCAGGATCAACACCTTTGTATTTTGTAAACACGGCAAGATTTTCGCCCATTAAATACATTCTCAATTTTGAACCTTTTAATTTCAATGGCAATGTATATCCAACAGAAACGGTTTGAAGTCTAAAGAAAGAAGCGTCTTCGATCCAGTAACTTGAGTATTTTGGTGCCGAGGTAATACCTGTATTCAGGAAATCATCGGGAACATTAAAAGCCGGTAATCTGTTTGGGTCGTTCAACATCATGTTTGTTGCGTTTAATGCTTTTTGACCAAACATTCCATAACCTGAAATTCCTAAATCAAAATTTCCATACGTAAAATTCATTCCGATACCTAAAGTTAAATCCGGTTGAATATTTCCTAAATCTCTTTTATCAGCATCTACCAAAACATCGTCCAGGACTTTTTCTCCGGCCGCATTGTAGTACAACATTTTTCCATCGGCGCCAAGCCCTGCACTTTCAAATCCCCAAAACGTCCCAACCGGATATCCTTCGGCAATAATTTGAGAATATTGTCCGGACATACCCGCTAATCCGTGTAAAGATCCGCTGTAAATGACATCTGTTTTATAGGTTGGGTTGGATAGTTTTTCGATTTTTTGAACGTTGTGTCCTAAAGTTAAATTGGCATCCCAGGTAAATTTATCCCCTTTTACGATGTCTGCATTTAGCGTAAGCTCTACTCCTTTGTTGGACATTTCACCTACGTTTGCCAACATATTCCCCACTAAATAAGGCGGTTGCGGCACTTCATACGTATATAATAAATCTCTTGTGGTTTTAGAATACCATTCGAATGAACCTGTAATTCTGTTAAATAAACTAAAGTCTATACCCACGTTTACTTGTTCTGTAGATTCCCATTTTAAATCAGGATTTGGGTTTTGTTTTGGAGAATAAGCCAAACTCCACGTTCCTGTAACCGGATCGTAATAACTATCATTACCCACTCCTAAAATCGAAAGTGATTTGTATTCCCCAATTCCGTCCTGATTACCGGTAATTCCCCAACCCACTCTTAGTTTTAAATTGCCTAACCAATCTTTAGACGAAGTCATAAAATCTTCGTTAGAAATTCTCCACGCCGCAGATGCAGACGGGAAAGTTCCCCATTTATTGTTTTCTCCAAAACGGCTTGAACCGTCACGTCTTACCGTTGCAGTCAATAAATATTTGCTGTCGTAACCGTAATTGGCACGCGCATAAAACGAAACTAAATTTGATTTTCCTTTGTAAGAGTACACATCGCCTAAACGATAATTGTAACCTGCACCTAAATTATTATAACCAAAAGCATCAGTTACAAAACCAGAACGCTGTGCGCCAAAACCATTGTAAACATTTTCAAGATATGAATATCCTGCAAGTGCGCTAATGTTATGTTTATCAATAACTTTAGTATAATTTACATACAATTCGCCTTGTGCATTGGTATATTCCGCATAAGTTTTTTGGGCATAACCGCCTTCTGTTCTTCCTTCCATAACGGCGTATGAAGGTTTGTATGTACTTCCCTGCATCGCATTATGTTCTAATGAAATATTGGCAACTGCCATGAAATCATTTAGGAATTTAACCTCAGTTTTAAAATAACCTAAAAGTCGGTGTCTTTCATTATCAACTGTTCTGTTGGTTAAAATCTCCACCGGATTTTCATAGATATTTCCGCCTACTGAAGAAAAATCTCCATTTGCATCATAAACCGGAATTGTTGGATTTAGGTTATACGCTCGCTCAAAAATTCTGTAATCAATTGGGTGCCATTTATCGATATTGGCAAATAGTCCCATATCAAATTTTACGGCTTTGTTGTCTCCAAGATATTGGTACGCGTTTAAGTTTCCACTAATTCTTTCTAAACCGCTTGTTTTAATAACGCCTTCATTATTCAAGTATGAAAGTGAAGCTCTGAAACCGCTGTCTGTTTTACCCGAATTGATGCTTAAAGTATGCGATTGCGAAATGGCAACTTGCTCGATTTCTTTTTGCCAGTTGGTATTTCCGCCGTAATCAACAGCGTCAAGATTTCCTGTTTGACGAACCTGCGCTCTCCATTGGTTTGCCGATAAAAGATCTAAATTATCAGCTACATAACCTACGCTTGATAAACCGCTGTAAGTAACAGAAACACCTTTTGTACCCGATTTTGTGGTAATAATAATTACTCCGTTTGCTCCTCTTGAACCATATATGGCTGTCGCCGAAGCATCTTTAAGAATGTCTACCGATTTAATATCTGAAGGCTGAACGACATTGATATCAACGCCCGCAATTCCGTCAACTACAATAAGCGGACTATTACTTGCAGTTAAAGAAGTTCCTCCGCGCAAGCGTAAAGTAGAACCCGCTGCAGGATCTCCAGAAGGACGAATCACATTCAATCCCGCTACTTTTCCCTGTAAAACCTGTTCTGTTGAAGAAATTGTTCCTTTAACCAAATCATCTGCACCAACGGTCGAAATGGCTCCGGTTAAATCTGATTTTTTCTGAGTTCCGTATCCCACAGAAACAACCTGAACTTCTGCCAGTTGATATCCGTCATTTTGCAAACGAACATCGATATTTGAAGAAGACGAAGTAATCTGAACTTTTTGTGTTGATGAACCTATAAACGAAACTTCGATGGCACCTCCTACGGCTACATCTAACGAAAATTTCCCATCAAAATCTGTTGTGGTTGCGTTTTTTGTACCCACTTCAATTACCGAAGCGCCCGGCAAAACACTTCCCGTATTGTCATAAACGGTACCTGATACTTTCTTTTTTCCCTGCGCAAATATTCCTGCCGAAAGGAAAAGCATGAAAATCATGAATACCACCGATTTAGTACTCCACATTTGATGCAGGACTATTTTTTTATTTTTACTACTATTCATTTGAATTGGTGTTTGGTTTGATAGATTATTTGTCTAAAGTTTTAAGCGGAATGGTTGTATCCGAAATCGTTTTGTCTTTATTGTCTTTGACCAAAACATGAATTTCACTTAAATTCGGAATTCCCTGAAGCTCTGAAACCAAATTGACAAATCCTTTTATTTCAGCAGTTCCGCCTGAAAACTCACCCGCAATTACTTTGCTTCCGGCTGTAATCGTGTAAAGTAATTTGTTTACGCCCGGTTCATTATTTTTTCTGTACATACCCAGAAAATCTTTTTGGCTAATTTGTAAAGGAAAAAATCCAAATACCGGCGGTGGTGGCGGCTCATATGCTCCTGCGTAAATGATCTGGTCACCAGAATTAGTAGTCCAGTCTTTTGCTACAAACAGGAAAGAAATGTTTTCCATAACAAAACCCGGTTCTGTATTATAATATTCCTGCGGAATCAAATCCATTCTGTAAAAACCATTTCCAAGATCTTTAAGCTTTGTTTTTTCAGATACATCCGGAAGCCAGGCCTGATATTCCTGTGAAACCGCCCAGTTATTTAAACCACTGTGAAAATGAACACTCGGAACTCCTGCAAAACCATCTTTTAAGTTTGAATTAAATAAAATACTAACCGGTTTATCAATTGTTGGTTTTGCGGGATACGATCTGATTAACTCATTTGCAGTATAAAACGACGAAAAATCAGTGTAAGTTACATTGGCAACATCACTTTGTTTAGATCCGTTTTTGTTTTTTAAACGAAACCAAAATCCATCACCCGCCGCAATTTCTGCCGGAGTTTTAGAGAAATAAACCGTTGGGGTTAAAGTGAAACTCCAGATTTTGTTTCCTTCATAATGCAGCTTTGCAAAATCAGAAGAATTTTCCCAATTGCCCGCATCCGGTTCAGATGGTGACCACATCCACATATACAGGTCTTCGTTTTCGGTAAAAGTTGATGCTGACATGTCAAAATACCACGTAACCTGCTCATCATATTTGTAAACTACAGGAAACGATGATATTGGTCCCACAGCTCCTGCAGCTTCCTGAGCCTGCATAAAATTTGGAGCCATTAAAAGGGCAAGTAAAATTGTATATAGAAATTTTTTCATATTACTTTTAGTTAATAGCATTTAATTTGAATACATAAGATACAAAGGCAATTCCGTCAGAAGAATGCACTAATTGAAGTTCCATTTCGTCGTTGTTTCCAGGAACTGAAGTCAGTCTGAGTTCGTCTGTTTTTTGTGTTTTTTGAGCGTCGCTGTACAAATAAATTCGAACCGGACCGCTTGCATTAGTTGGTTGAAAATCGGAACTTAATCTCCAAAATCCCGTTTTGGCAAACAATGGAGGAACGTCTCCCAGAACTTCATAACTTGTTGGATTCATACTTTCATCTACGTTAAATTTGATTTTAAAATCCTCGTAGTTAAAATACGTACTCAAGTTTTGTTCACTTGGTTCGATGGCATTTGCCTTAGCAGATTCATCAACCATTTTCAAATTTGTTAATCCCCAATTTCCATTTACTTTCTCATAAAGGGTAATCGGATCAACGTAGCTTCCGTCTTCTGTATTATCACAACCAACGGCCATGAAACACATCAAAACAGCTAACCAATAAATACTTTTACATTTCATAAATTTGTGGTTTGTTTCGTTAGTTTTTTTGTCTCTTTAAAGACATGACGAAACTAGATGTTAAAAAAATCTAAAAAAAAACATCTGAGAAAAATCAAGATATATTTTGAGTTAATATCAAACTAATTATTTAATAATCAGCATTTTATAATATTTTGCTGATTCAAAAAATCAAGACGTTGTTTAGATCAAATTGCATGTTTTTTTAATGGTAATAATGACAATATGCAAATTTATACATGTATTTTTTTCACTATACATATATATAATTGCTTTTTATTGTATAATTGCAAATTATTAGACTACTTTTAACATTTAGGAGTGATTTGACTTTATAAATCACACATTTCTAAATACAAAAGGCTAATTTTAAAGTTGCTCAATCATCAACTCTTTTAAAATTATTCTGAATTAAAACGAATTAACACTACAAATCAAAAACTAACTTTACCCCTAACCAAAACACCATGCGAATAATATTGATTCTGTATTTTTTTATTGCAGGTTTTTCTCTGGCTGCGAAAGAGAAAAATCCTGTATTGGAAGAATTGGATAAAGTGCTTCTGAAAAAAGAAGTGTACTTAAAAAAGAAATATCATAAAATTGCAGCCTTAAAAAAAGACGTTTCAAAATTTACTTTGAGCCAAAATAACGAGCAATTGTATAATTGTTATATGTCGCTGTTCGAAGAATATAAATCCTTTAAATATGATTCTGCTTATTATTATTTGGAAGAAGCAAAAATCAAAGCCATTGTTTTAAAAGATCCGAAGTTTTTGGCTAAAAGCCGAATTAAAGAAGGTTTCGTATTGCTTTCCTCCGGATTATTTAAAGAAGCAATTGATACTTTGAATGTTATCGACGACCAAAAACTTGACCAGAAAAATAAATTCGAATATTATTCCATAAAAGCCCGCGCTTATTATGATCTCGCTGATTATAATAAAGACCAGCGTTTTAATATTCATTATGTGCAACAAGGAAATCATTTCCTGAAAAAAGCTTTGGAATTAATTGGAACCAACAGCAACGAATATTGGGCAGCAGAAAGTTTAAAACGCTTAAAACAACAGGATTGGCGTGGCGCCGAATTTGCCTTTAGCTACTGGATAAACAACTATAATTTGCCTCCGGATTACTACGGAATCGCAACTTCGAGTCTCGGTTATATTTATTCGGAAAGAGGATATACCAAAAAAGCAATTTATTATCTCGCTCTCGCCGCTATTGCCGATGTTAAAAATGCCACGAAAGAAACGGTTGCTTTACGAAATCTCGCCAACGAACTCTTTAAAATGGGCGAATTAGACAAGGCAAATGAGTACATTAATATCGCGATGGACGATGCTACTTTTTATAATGCAAGACATCGAAAAATTGAAATTTCGTCGATTTTGCCTATTATCGAAAAAGCACAATTAAATAATGTAAAAGACAAAAATGACAAACTCGAAAGAATCATTATTCTGCTAACAATTCTGACTTTGATTATTATTTTGTTTCTGATTATCATCTTCAAACAATTAAAAGAAAAGAATAAAGCCCGCAAAATTATGGCTTCATCCTACGCGCAATTACAGGAAATGAATGTGAGTTTAAGTGAGGCCAATGCTATTAAGGAAGAATATATTACATATTTTATTAAGGCGACTTCAGCTTTCATCAATAAAATAGATCATATCCAGAAAAGTACGCTTCATAAAATAATTACGAAGAAAACCGACGAAGTTATTGCGAGTTTAAAGCGCTATAATGTAAAGGAAGAACGAGAAAATCTATTCCATCAATTTGATGAAATCTTCCTCAAATTGTTCCCCACTTTTGTGACCGATTTTAATAATTTATTTCCAAATGATCATAAATGTGTGGTAAAAAAAGGTGAACTTTTAAACACTGAACTCCGCATTTTTGCCTTGTACCGATTAGGGATTCAGGACAGCAGCCAAATGGCAGAATTTCTGGAACTTTCTGTAGCTACAATTTATACGTACAAAACGAGAATCAAAAGCAAATCACATTTTAAAGATACTTTTGAAGAGAAGATTATGGCTATTAAAACGATATAATTTTTTGCCCACGGATGGAACGGGTTAAAAGGATTTTATGTTGCTCCAGTGGAGCATCATATTTATAGAAAATATATACGTTTGTGAATAAGTTCCAACGGAGCAGCATATTTATAGAAAATATATACGTTTGCGAATAAAACTCCAGCGGAGCATCATATTTATAGAAAACATATACGTTTGTGAATAAAGCTCCAACTGAATAAAAGCTCCAGCGGAGCAGCATATTTATAGAAAATATATACGTTTGCGAATAAAGCTCCATCGGAGCAGCATATTTATAGAAAATATATACGTTTGTGAATAAAGCTCCGGCAGAGCATCATATTTATAGAAAATATATACGTTTGTGAATAAAGCCTCAGCGGAGCATCATATTTATAGAATATATATACGTTTGTGAATAAGATCCAGCGGAGCATCATATTTATGAAAATATATACGTTTGTGAATAAAAGCTCCAGCGGAGCAGCATATTTATAAAAAATATATACGTTTGCGAATAAAGCTCCATCGGAGCAGCATATTTATAGAAAATATATACGTTTGTGAATAAGCTCCAGCGGAGCGAAATATATCACCCCAATGGGGTTCGTTTACGTGATTTTAAATGTTTCTATAAATATGATGTCCCGCTGGGACTTTGTTGGGATACATAACAATAAAAAATCATTTTACTCTGTGAAATCTATGGCAAAAAAAAAATTATTCTGAAGTTTCTAACTGAAGAATCACATTCTGATAACGCTTGCTCAACGAGAACAATTGCTCCGCAAAAATCATAATCGCCAGCGGAACAAACAAAAATGCCATTAAATCTTCTTCGTATAAAAAATAACTGCTTACTATAAAAATTCTGCCATATTCCAGGTAATAAATCCATCTGCGCTGTTCTAATAAAGCACCGCAGTTAACCAACGTTATCAGAATAAAAGTCAAAACAAAAACTTTATCAAAAAGATTTAAAAAGTCGAAATAATAAGTAAAAACAGTTAGAAATAAAGTGCAGATTCCCAATTGAATATAAAGATAATTACGAAATCTTAATCTTTGATGCGGATTACTTTTATCCTGCAAAAAGCGCTTTTCTAATATCGGACGAATATCCTGATCCATATGCGCGGGACTTCCAAAAATGGCTTTCCATCTGGCTTTAAAACCTTTGGAACGTTTCCATAATTCGTAAATTTCAAAATAATAATGAAAATGCTGCCAAAGAAAACTGTAGCTTTTCAGCGGATGCGTTAATCCGTATTTTGGTTTTTCTTCTTCTTCCTGGAAAGTTCCAAAAATACGATCCCAAAAAGTGAACATATCTCCGTAATTTTTATCCAGATATTTCTCGTCAGAGGCATGATGAACACCGTGAACGGATGGCGTTACAAAAACATATTCTAACCATTTTATTCTGCCAATAAGCTGTGTATGTGTAAAAAAGGAATATGCACCATGCACAATCAGCATCGTGATTACCATTGTAGGATGAAAACCAACAAGTGGAAGAATACACCAAAAACCAGTTCGTACAACCGCCTGAAAAGTAGTAATTCTGGCTGCAGCCGTAAAATTAAATTCTTCACTATGATGATGCACAATATGCGCCGCCCAGAAAAAATTGACTTCGTGACCCAGTCTGTGGTACCAATACCAGACAAAATCGGTCGCGAGAATTAAGGCAAACCAAACAAAAATATTGCTGGGAATGTCAAAAAATCGGTAATTATTATAGATAAAATAATAGAGCTGATAAAAACTTGCGGCCACAAAAAGATTGATTAATCTTTCGGCAATACCAATACTAATGTTCGAAACAGAGCTTTCGTAATTGAAAATCTCAGGTCTTTTTTTGCGCTGTGCCAGTTTAAATTCCAAAAACAAAAAAATGAAAAACGCCGGCATCGCAAACGCCAGAAAATTAATATGTTCCATTTTAAAAATTACTTTTTTGATTTATTATAGAAGTAATAACAATCGATTTATTTTTAAACACATAGAAACATAGCTTTTTGGAATCTAAAAAAGACGTTTCACTTGCATTAACAAACATAGATAGCTATGTGTTAGAAACTAGTTTCTTTTTGATTTGTCTTTTTCAAAATCATAAAATCTATGTTTCTATGTGTTTAATTTTTATTAAGCTCAAAAGATTTTAATTCTGTTTAAATTTTGGTGCTTCCAGTGCCACTTCTTTCACAGCTTGCGTATCGGCAACTTTTTGCAAAGCAATGACATAAGCCGCAATACGAGGCGTTACGTTGTGTTTTGCCGCAATTCTGAAAACAGTTTCAAAACCTTTTTCCAAAATATCTTCCAGACGCGTATTGATTTGGTGAATTCTCCATGATTCTAAAAGCGAATTCTGAAGCCATTCAAAATAAGAAACCGTTACACCACCCGCATTTGCCAAAATATCCGGAACAACCAACACATTATTCTCGTGCAAAATCTGATCAGCATCTGATGAAACCGGACCATTTGCTCCTTCTACAATTATTTTAGCTTTAATATCCTGAGCATTTTTCTGCGTAATAACATCTTCTTTTGCCGCCGGAATCAAAACATCAACTTCCAAAAGCAATAAATCTTCGTGTTTTATCGCCACTGAGTTTGGATATCCCTTGATGCTTTTATTATTGAGATTATAATATAAAATCAGTTCAGGAATATTAAGTCCGTCCGGGTTATAAAATGCTTCAGAAACATCGCTCACCGCCACAACTTTCAATCCTTTTTGATGTAAAAACAAAGCCGAATGCAATCCTACATTTCCAAATCCCTGAATGGCAACCGTTGATCTTGCAGGTCTTAATTTTAGTTTTTGAAGCGCCAAAAGTGTAATAATGCTTACGCCTCTTCCGGTTGCTTCTACCCTGCCCAAAGAGCCTCCGGAATGCAAATGTTTTCCAGTTACAACAGCATGAATTGGTTTGCCGTGAAGCAATGAAAATTCATCCATTAACCAACCCATTTCGTCAGGACCGGTTCCCATATCCGGTGCGGGAACATCTTTTTCGGGACCAAAAATATCAGATAAAGCTTTTGTATACGCTCTGGTTATTTTTTCTAATTCTTTTTTAGAAAGTGTTCTCGGATCGCAAATAATACCGCCTTTTGCTCCTCCAAACGGAATTCCCGTTACGGCAGATTTCCAGGTCATCCAGGCTGCCAATGCTTTTACTTCGTCAAGATTTACGCCATTATCATAACGAATTCCGCCTTTTGATGGTCCCAAAGCCGTGTTGTGAATTACTCTGTATCCTTCAAAGTTTTGTACGTTTCCGTTATCCAAAACAATAGAAAAATTAACGACAATTTGTTTTTCAGGTCTTTGCAATTTTTGCCTGATTGATTCGTCAAGATTAAGAATATCTGCCGCGATATTAAAACGATCAATCATAGACTGAAAGGGATTCTGTTTTATTATTTCTGTGCTCATTTTTATATTTTTAATTGGGGTTATTTTTTTGATTTAGAATTTTACCTGACTCTTTTTCAAGAGAATTGTTATTGTAAACAATTGCCTGTCTGCAACACGGAATCTTGATAAGACAGCACTGCATCATTATGTTGGTATTTCTATTTGATCTCATTTTATTGATTTTTTAAATAGTTCTAAAAAAAAACCTTTCATGGTGCATGAAAGGCTAAAAAAAAAATAACTAACAAGTTCCATTTTCTATTAACGCCATTTCATTACATAGTTCATCATGCAACACATCGTGAAGCTGCACATGACCTGAATGATATTTTGGCTATAGTTTCTCATTGTTGAAGCAAATTTATAAATATATTTTATAAATTCTATAGAATTAGTAGAGTTTATTTTAATTATTTTAAAACTTAATATAAAAGAACCTGTAAATTAACGCATTAAGCAGACAAAAAATTTACTTAAATTGAGAAATAACAATCAAAATAATGGCAATTAAGGCCAAAAAGATACCGATAAAGTTAATTTTGGATAGTTTTTCTTTGAAAAAAAACAGGCCAACAAGACTTCCTAAAATAATAACTCCCATATTCATTCCGGCAAAAACGGTGGAAGGATTTTCTGAAAATGCTTTATGCGCTTTTAGGTAAAACAGAATATTCCCGAAATTAAAAAGTCCGACCAAACTTCCGAAAAGGATATTTTTAGCTTCTAATTTCATCTTTTTAATTGCAACATTATAAATAACGATAAGCAAAGAAACCGCCAATGAAATATCAAAAACAATAAATAAAGATGTGGTATAAGGCAAATTGGTATAAAGTGCAATTTGTTTGAAAAGGATATCGATTAATCCGAAACCTAGTAGAACCACAGCAGGATAAATCCATTTGTTTTCTTTGTTTGCTGATTGTTTTTTTAAAATGAACAACAGCGCTAAAAAACCTACAATGATTCCCAGAACTTTATAAGTATTGAATTCTTCCTTAAAAATAAACCAGGCGGCAAGAATCGGAATAAAAAGCGACAATCTCTGTGCTGCATCTGTTTTTACGATTCCCATATGCTTTATGGATGCGATCAAAAACAAGAAAACAACCGGCAACAGAATTCCTATTGCAAGATAAATATTCCACGGCGCAGTGATGTGAATTTGAGAAATATCCGGGCTAAAAGTGAGGTAACACAATAGGAGGGCAAACACATAATTGAAGGTTACAATTTGAATTGGATTTCCGTTATATTTACGAGTGATTTTAAAAATTACACCAACCGTTACGCTACAAAGAATACTTAAAATAAGAAACAACATATCATTATATTTTAAATACAAAAATAAGGTTTATCTCTTTTATACTTTCAAAAAAACACGATTTAATCCTGCCATCTGGACACTAATATAAAAATAACATGAATTGCACGAATTGCACGAATTGTCACGAATTAGTTTGTAAAATTAATTTCACAAACTAATTTGGTCTATAGAAATTTGTGAAAATTAGTGTAATTAGTGTTTAATATTTATGTCGCCACGAAAACATTTTAATCACTCTTTAACCAGCCAGTAATGCTCATTCTTGTATTTTGCGTAACCAAAACCTCATGAACTAATTCGTTACTTTTAAAGAAAACTGTTTTTCCCTGAGTTGGGGCAATTTTTTGATTGTTATTTTCCTGATGAATCATTAATTCACCACCATCTGCCTCCTTCCAATTACTATTTAAATAACTGATCATCGAATATTTTCGACTCGGATTATTTTTGAATTGATCTAAATGTTTCAGGTAAAAATCGCCCGTTTCGTATAATGAATAATGAAATTCATAACCGGTAATTCCGGCGTAACAGCTTTCGTTTAAGTATACTATGAAAGCATCTATTTTATCGAAAAATTCATTTTCGAAAACATTATTGTGCTTTTTATCAAGCCAATAAATAGAATCGCTTCTGATGGCACCGTCATAAGACAGTTTCTCTGAATTACCAATTCCGGCAGCCAGAAGTAAACTTTTCTCGTTTAAATCTAACAAGTTTTGTTTTAAATGATTTGCTAGTTCAGCACTTAAAAAATGCTCTGATATTCCTACTTTATTCTCAATATAACTCGAAATCAAATCTTCGAAACCATTTTCCATTTTGTTTTTGGGAAAGACTACAATTACAGCCAACGGAGCAAGGTAGAGGAAATAAAAATGGTAATGGGTTTATTTTCAATAAATAAAAACTAAACCTGTTAGCTTTGGCGTACTTGTCATCTCGACGAAGGAGAGATCACACTAGAAACTCCACAATCTAAATCGACAATCTTTGTAGAGTTACGCGTGTGATCTCTCCTTCGTCGAGATGACAAACTGTACAGAAACTTGAATGAGTTGTCCTGAAAAAGGTTGACTGGATTAATAATATAAAATTAGTTAAATCGGAACAGAATTAGTTTTGTTCCGATTTGTTTTTTTCCATCTTTTTAGTTTTATCTGG